>NZ_CP114904.1:4245555-4547777 GCF_027497215.1 Micromonospora sp. WMMD812
CTCGACGAAGCCGGCGAGCAGGGCGAAGCCCACACCGGTGGTGAGCGCCTCGTCGGTGAGCGACTCGTTGGCCAACTCGTCGGGGGGCAGCGCGGCGAGACCGATGCCGGCCTCGATCGGCGCCCGGTCGATCACCCGGACGGCGTACTGCCCGGAGTCGGACATCTCCACGAGCACCGGATCGTGCAGGCCGTACTGGCGGTGCAGCGCGACCGCGCGGGTGCACGCCTCGCCGATCGCGAGACGCACCTCGTCGAGCAGGTCCTCGCGGACCCCGGCCCGGCGGGCGACCGCGACGCCGACCAGGCGGGCGGTGCGCACGTGCACCGGCGCCGGGGAGAACGAGAGCCGGACCGTCGCCATCACGCGCCGGCGCCGGTCGCCGCGCCGACCGTGGGGTGCAGCGGGAAGACCTGGTCGAGCGCGGTGATCCGGAAGATCTTGAGCAGCGGCTCCTTGTCGCAGACCAGGGCGAACGTGCCCCCCGCCGAACGCAGCCGCTTCAGGGCGCCGACCAGCACGCCGAGCCCGGTGGAGTCGAGGAAGTCCACCCGGCCGAGGTCGACCACCACGTGCCGGGCCCCGCCGTCGATCAGTTCGAGGAGCCGTTCGCGCAGGCGGGGTGCCGTGTAGACGTCCACCTCACCGCCGACCTCGAGCACCGTGTGCTCCCCCACGGTGCGGGTCGCCAGCGACAGCTCCATCGGTCCCTCCTCGCAAGAGCCGTAAACTCTCCTGGGCATCTAACCACTACCGTCGGGAGACGCTGTGGTCACCGGCGGCGGCTCCCCCTTACCCCGGGGCCCGGCTTTTCATCTCCGAACACCAGTGCGAGAGTGCAGGACGTGACTTCCGACGGCTTCAGCTCGGCGCGTCCGGCGCCGCGCCACGACCTGGAGCCGTCGTCCGTCGCCACCGTCCCCGTCGCTCCCGGCCACCAGCGCTCGCCGGCCGACCTGCTGGTCCGGCTACGCGCCCGCGGCGACGCCGACCCGGTCACCCACGTCGAGCGGGTGCCGGCCCGCGCGGGCGTGCCGGCACCCTGGCCGCAGTGGGCCCCGGAGGACCTGCGGGCGGCGTTCGCCCGGCGCGGCGTGGTCGCGCCGTGGCGGCACCAGGCCGAGGCGGCCAGCCTGGCGTACGACGGGCAGCACGTCGTCGTGGCCACCGGCACCGCGTCCGGCAAGTCGCTGGCGTACCAGCTGCCGGCGCTGGCCACCCTGCTCGCCGACCCCCGGGCCACCGTGCTCTACCTGGCGCCGACCAAGGCACTCGCCGCGGACCAGCTGCGCGCCGTCGCCGAGCTGGAGCTGGACGAGGTACGCCCCGCCTGCTACGACGGCGACACCCCACGCGCCGAACGGGAGTGGATCCGCCGGCACTCCCGCTTCGTGCTGACCAACCCGGACATGCTCCACCACGGCATCCTGCCCGGGCACGCCCAGTGGACGGGCTTCCTGCGCCGGCTGACGTACGTGGTGATCGACGAGTGCCACACCTACCGGGGCGTGTTCGGCTCACACGTCGCGCACGTGCTGCGCCGGCTGCGCCGCCAGTGCGCCCGCTACGGCAGCTCACCGGTCTTCGTGCTGGCCTCCGCCACGTCGGGCGACCCGGCGACGGCAGCCGGCCGGCTCACCGGCCTGCCGGTGGCCGCCGTCACCGAGGACACCTCGCCCCGCGGCGGGGTGACCTTCGCGCTCTGGGAGCCGCCGCTGCTGCCCTCGGCCGACACGTCGTCCGACGCGGTGGACCTCGCGCCGGTCCGCCGCTCGGCGCTGCGGGAGACGGCGGACCTGCTCGCCGACACGGTCGCCGCCGGGGTACGCACGCTCGCCTTCGTCCGCTCCCGCAAGGGCGCCGAAGTGGTGGCGTCCAACACCCGACGGGCCCTGGACGAGGCGGTGCCCGGGCTCGGCGACCGGGTGGCCGCCTACCGCGCCGGCTACCTGCGCGAGGAGCGGCGGGAGCTGGAACGGGCGCTGCTGCACGGCGACCTGCTCGGCCTCGCCTCGACCAACGCGCTGGAGCTGGGAGTCGACCTCGTCGGCCTGGACGCGGTGCTGATCTGCGGCTATCCGGGCACCCGCGCGTCGCTCTGGCAGCAGGCCGGCCGCGCCGGGCGCTCCGGCCAGGAGGCGCTCGCCGTGCTCGTGGCCCGGGACGACCCGCTGGACACCTACCTGGTGCACCACCCGGACGCGGTCTTCGGACGGCCGGTGGAGGCGACCGTGCTCGACCCGGCCAACCCGTACGTGCTCGCCCCGCAGCTCGCCTGCGCCGCGGTCGAGGCGCCGCTCACCCCGGCTGACCTGGTGCTCTTCGGCGACGGGACGAAGGAGGCGGTCGAGCAACTGGTCGAGGCCGGCGCGCTGCGGCAGCGGCCGACCGGCTGGTACTGGCGGCACCGCGAACGGCCCGAGGTGGACCTGCGCGGCGAGGGCGGGGCGCCGGTGGTCGTAGTGGAGGCGGCCACCGGTCGGCTGCTCGGCACGGTGGACGGCAGCTCGTCGCACTTCCTGCTCCACCCCGGCGCGGTCTACCTGCACCAGGGCGTCTCGTACGTGGTGGACGACCTGGATCTCGCCGACGGCTGCGCGCTGGTGCACGTCGAGGAGCCGGACTGGTCGACCCACGCCCGGGACGTCACCAACGTCTCGGTGGTGTCGGTGCGCTCGTACGTCGACGCCGGGCCGGTCGGGATGTTCCTCGGCGAGGTGGACGTGACCAGCCAGGTGGTCTCGTACCAGCGGCGGCGTATCGCCACCGGCGAGGTGATCGACACCCGGCCGCTGGACCTGCCGGTCCGGGAGCTGCGTACGGTCGCAGTCTGGTTCACCCTCTCCCCGGAGTCGCTGGCCGCCGCCGGAGTGGAGACGGCCGACGTGCCGGGCGGCCTGCACGCCGCCGAGCACGCCGCGATCGGACTGCTGCCGCTGATGGCCACCTGCGACCGGTGGGACATCGGCGGCCTCTCCACCGCCCTGCACCCGGACACCGAGGCGCCGACCGTCTTCGTCTACGACGGGCACCCGGGCGGGGCCGGCTTCGCCGAGCGGGCGTACGGCACCGCGGCGTCCTGGCTGAAGGCCACCCGGGACGCGATCGCCGAGTGCGGCTGCGAGACCGGCTGCCCGTCCTGCGTGCAGTCGCCGAAGTGCGGCAACGGCAACAACCCGCTCTCCAAGCCGGACGCGATCCGGGTGCTCGACGTGGTGCTGGCCAACCTGCCGACCTGACCGGTCTCCCGCGTGCAGGTCAGCTGTCTTCCGCGTGCAGGTCACACTGGCGGATCGCCATTCGGAAGGTCGGGCCGTGCGGGCAGGCGGCAGGCACGCCGCTGTGCGACACTCCGGCGCACCGATCCCCCAAGGAGAAACAGATGCAGCTCGACATCTTGCAGGCCCAGCAGCGATTCCACATCCGCCAGCGGCTGCGGATGATGGTCAACCAGTACGAGGTCCACACGGTGGCGCCGGACGGCTCCGAGGGCGAACTGCTGGCCTTCGCCCAGCAGAAGCGGCTCGCCTTCAAGGAGCAGGTGACCATCTACACCGACGACTCCAAGCAGCAGCCGCTGCTCGGTTTCAAGGCCCGCCAGCGCATCGACCTCGGCGCCACGTACGACGTCACCGACGCCGCCGGCAACCCCATCGGCCTGTTCCGCAAGGACTTCGCCCAGTCGCTGCTCCGCTCCACCTGGCACGTCGAGCAGAACGGCCTGCCGCAGATCACCGGCCAGGAGCGCAGCCTCCCGGTGGCGCTGCTGCGCCGGTTCGTCGACTCGCTCTCCTGGCTGCCGTACCACTTCGACTTCACCGCCGGCGGCCAGCCGGTCTTCACTGTGGTCAAGAAGTGGGGCCTGCGCGACCGCTACGTGGTGGAGATCCAGCACCCGCAGATCGACCGTCGCGTGGTCATCGCGATGGCCGTCGCCCTGGACGCCCTCCAGGCCCGCTGACGTCAGGCTGACCCGACCGTCCGGGACGCCGACCGCCGGGTCCGCGTCCCGGCGTTCGGCCGAGGTCCGGGCCGGCGCGGAACGTGCGTCACCGTGCTGGAATCCGCCCCTGCGGCACCCCTGTTGGCGGGCGGTGACCGTCACCTCCGCCGTGACCAGCACGCCGAGGCCGTCGAGCCGGCAGGCGACCACCTGCCCGCCGATACGGCCCACGAGGTCAGCGACCCGCTCACAAGCGAGCCCGTCGCCAACCCGGTCTGCTGCCGCGCTACGTCCGCCGCCCGAAGACCCCCACCAGTACAAACACCAGACCGATCCCGAGCAGGCAGACGCTGGCCCCACCTCCCTCCGCCAGAACGCCGCCTCGCCGTACCACCGCGCGCCAGACGGCGGCTCCTGAGCACGCGGCGAGCGGGACGACAGCGCACCGGACGACGGCTAGTGCGTTGTCCACCAACGTTCACCGGTTTCTGGTTGGTGTCGTGGATCCGCGCTTGGGGAGAGCGACTCATAGACGGCGTCGTCGGCGTGGGGGCGAAGTCCAGGGACGGCACAGTGCGGCAGTGGATAGCAGGCGAGACGCGATTGCGCGTGCATTGGTCACTCTCATAGGCCCTTGGAGAGAGAATCCCGTAGGGAGTCGGGCCAGGTTGATCATGCTGAGCCGACGCTGTCCGGCGCAGTTTGGGCAGGCCACACACCTGACAGGACAGGCCGCGAGAGCTCGTTTGGGGGCTCGTCTCGCGGACACCCCCGAACGAGCCCGCAACGCAGTACCCAACCGAGCCCCCAACGCGCCCGGACAACAGGGACAGGGCCGCACTAGCAAAGAGGGCAGTGCCGCCCTGTGATCGCGTCCTATTTCGTTTGCCGTGCTAATCGTCTGCTGCTGGGGTGGCTCACCTTCGCGACGACTGTGCCGCGGCGATCTGGTCTCCTGCCCGACGCCCGTGGCCGTACCGCCCGCCGAAGGGCCGGTCGTCGCGGATTTTGTTGCGCGCCTCGGCTGCGCCGGATGGCGCCCCCACACCCGAGTGGCGAACCAGCGTGGGCGGCGGATGCGGGCGGTGTCAGGTCGGTCAGGTGCTGTCAGTCGCCGGCTGTTCTAACGGAAGCGCCCGCAGGTCTGACAGAACCTGTCCGGACCTGACAGACATCGCAGGGCGTCGTCCCGTCACGCCGGCCCGCCCGGACGCCACCGGCGGCGCGGCGGGGGTCTCTCGGCGCGTAGGAGGCGCACGAGCGCCGACGCGGTGGCGTTGGACAGCGGGTGCCCGTCGGCGCGCATCTGCTCGGTGAGGGCCTCGCGGGGACAGCGGGACACCGTGGGCGGCCAACGCGTGAGCCGCGGTCCGGGCTGCCGGACCAGCCCGACGAGCGCGGGACCGCCGTCCCGGACCGCTGGTCCCGGACCGCTGGTCCCGGACCGCTGGTCCCGGACCGGCAGACGCCGGTCCGTCAACGCGGGGACCGTGGCGGTGCGGTCACGGACCGCGGCCGGGGTCCGGGCGGACCGGCACACACAGTCCGAAGGTCCCGGCAACGGCACGGCGTGCAGCCGACGGTGGAGTTCGGCCAGCCTCCGCCGCGCCGGCGGTCGTCAACTGTCCGTCGACAAGGCCCGCAGCATCGTGGTCCATGCAGACGTTCCATCACCAAGTCGGGACCGCAGGGCTGGCGGTCACTCTGGGTGAGGGCCGGTGTGGCAGTCGGGCCCGAAGGCAGGGCTGCGCCTGGTCCGCGCCGACCAGCACGAGGAGCGCGGGCAGCCAGCGCGTCCTGGCCGCCGCCGGGTCGGGGGCCGAGTCCACCTCCGCACCGCCGGCGGCGGCGAGCCGGAGCAGGTCGTCGAGGAGGTACACCGTCGCCGGTGACGACCAGCGGTCGTCGGCCGGGAGACGGGACGGAGGTAGGAGTGGCATCGCGGCCTCCAGCGGTCGGGCTCGGGGTGCTGACCGAGACCCTGCTCGCCGTCGACGCCGGCGGCCGCCCCACCGGGGCGGCCTGTGGACGACGCGGCCGTGGACAACGCCCGCCGCCGCAGTCGATCTGCTATGCGTACCTCCGTCGCAGAGGCCGCGATCGGCCGCCGCCGGCACCGGGAAAATGCGCCGGCCACTTCGCCACGTACCGTCCGTCGGTGCCGCAAGCGCGCACGCTCGACGGGCGATTCACCCATTGGCCGGCAGGTCGGCGATCCGTGTGCCGAGGTCCAGTTCGAGCGGGCCCCGGGTCTGGAAGCCCCGGCTGAACAACTCCCTCGACCGGTCCTGCACCTCCGGGGCGGCGACCGACTCCTGGAACCGGCGACCGTCGGCGCGTACCGCGTCGACCGTCGGCAGCGTCAGCTCGTTGATCGCCCGCTTCGTGGCCTGGATCGCCGCCGGGGGAAAGGACGCGATCCGTCGGGCCAGCGTGGCCACGAACTCATCGAGTTCGGCGTCCGGTAGCGCCCGGTTGATCCACCCGTACCGCTCCGCGAGGTCGGCGTCCGCGTCCTGCGCGCCGAGGATCATCTCCAGCGCCCGTCCACGGCCGAGACGGCGCGCCAGGTGCTGTACGCCCCCGGCGCCGGGCGCCACGCCGAAACCGCACTCGGGCTGGCCGAGCAGGGCGTTCTCCCGCGCCGCGAAGCACATGTCGCAGGCGAGCACGAACTCGCTGCCCGCTCCCCGAGCCCGTCCCCGCAGCTTCGCGATCGTGACGGCCGGCACGTCGCTCAGCTTGCGCAGCACGATGCCGAGAAAGGCGTCCTGCGGGCCCCCGCCCGCCTTGGCCGCCTCGGCCGAGTACTCGGCGACCCTGGTCAGATCGACGTGCGAGATGAAGAAGTCCGGGTCGGCGCTGTCGAAGACGACCACCCGTACCTCGGTGGTCCCGGTCAGTCGGCGGAGCAGGGTGACGAGGTCCCGCACCAACTCCGGACCGATCATGTTGATCGGCGGCGCGTCCAACGTCGCCGTCAGGACGCCGTCGGCCAGCTCCGTACGCAGGGTCTCGAACGAGGCGACCACCCGCGTGCTCCTCTCCGTCGCGCGACCGGGGCCGCGGGCAGCGGCGGTGGGCTCCGCGGGGCGGCCGGCGCCCGGGTGCCCGGACGCCGGACGGATCGGCGCCCGATGGGTCGTTGTCGAGCGTACGGACCGGCGCCGCCCGGCTGTGGCGCTTCGCCGGATCCCGGGCGCACTCGGAACGCGGAGCCGGTAGGCATGCCGTCAGTCGACAATTGGCTCTCGACCTGGAACGACGGGCCGGGGAGAGTGGCGGTCGGTGCCGTACGTATGGGAGTTGTGATGCAGGTAGCCGTGGTCACGTTCGACGGGTTCAACGAGCTCGACAGTTTCATCGCTTCCGCGCTGATCAACCGGTGCCGTAGGGACGGCTTGGAAGCCTTCATCACGACGCCGACCCCAGTCGTCACGTCGATGAACGGCGTCGAGGTGACCGGGCAGCGCCCGATGGAGTTCGTGACCGAAGCCGACGTCGTGCTGATCGGCAGCGGTGTGAAGGCGCGAGACGTGGTCGCCGACGCGGGGCTGCTCTCCAGGTTGCCCCTCGACCCGTCCCGACAGCTGATCGGCGCGCAGTGCTCCGGCGCGCTGGTGCTCGCCAAGCTCGGGTTGCTCGACGGCATGCCCGCGTGCACGGACCTGAAGAGCCGGCCGTTTGTCGAAGCCTGCGACGTCACCGTGCTGGATGCGCCGTTCCACGCCGAGGGAAACATCGCCACGGCGGGCGGCTGCCTGGCGTCGCAGTATCTCGCGACCTGGGTGATCACCCGAATGCTCGGCGAGGACGCCGCGCGCGACGTCATCGGGTACGTGGCTCCGGTCGGCGAGAACCAGGAGACCGTCGAGCGCGCCATGCGGGCCGTTCACTCGGGCGAGGTCGTACTGGGCTGATGCCCCGCGGCCCTCGCTCGGGTCATGGGCCACGGGCAGGCGTCCCACGACGCTAAATCGTTATACACACGTCCCGGACGATCGCGCGGCTCGACTCGTGGACAGCCGTCGAACTGCCGGCCGACGATCCGCTGACGTCAACGATCGAACCAGCGGCGGAGCGCCGCCGGAGATCGACGGGAACGACCTGACCTGCGGCGGGGCAGCGCTCCCAGATAGGGACGACCCCCGTCGGGGGGAGACGGGGGTCGTCGGGAGGTTCGGCTCCGGGGGGGTCGAGCCGAACCAACTCAGCGGTCACGGGGGGTGCAACCGCCGAGGGCCTGTTTGTTGTCCGAGATATGAATACTCGTCGTGCGGACAAGTCTGCCTGAGCGGACCTGTTACGTCGAGTGGTGTCCACTCCACTCCCTGCGAATTTGTTTTCGCAGAGTGTGATCGCGATCACTGTGAGCGGCGGCGATCGGGCGGACTCGCAGGTCCGGAGATCACCCCGACCCCGGGCACCCGCCGACCATAGACCATCCGACTAGACTTTCGCGCCGTGGGCCGAGGTGCCGCTTTCTTCGATCTGGACAAGACCGTCATCGCCAAGTCGAGCGCCCTGGCGTTCGGCCGGCCGTTCTACCGGGACGGCTTGATCACACGGCGTGACGTGGTCAAGTCGGCGTACGCGCAGCTGATGTTCCGGCTGGGCGGCACCGACGAGCAGACCATGGCTCGCACCCGGGACTACCTGGCCACACTCTGCAAGGGCTGGCAGGTGGAGCAGGTCCGCCAGATCGTCGCGGAGACGCTGCACGAGCTGATCAACCCGTACGTGTACGCCGAGGCGGCCGCCCTCATCGAGGAGCACCAGGCCGCGGGCCGGGACGTCGTGCTGGTCTCGGCCTCCGGCGAGGAGATGGTGCGGCCGATCGGTGAGCTGCTCGGGATCACCGACGTGATCGCCACCCGGATGGCGGTGGAGGACGGCCGTTACAGCGGCGAGGTCGAGTTCTACGCTGCCGGCCCGAGCAAGGTCGAGGCGGTCAGCGAGCTCGCCGAGGCGCGCGGCTACGACCTCGCCGACTCGTACGCCTACTCCGACTCGTACAGCGACCGCCCGCTGCTGGAGTGCGTGGGCCACCCGACCGTGGTGAACCCGGACCGGCAGCTACGCCGGCTGGCCGTGGAGAACGCCTGGCCGGTGCTCGAGTTCCGGCATCCGATCCCGCTGGGCCGGCGGCTGCGGGAGCGCCCGGCCGTCCCGGTGGCCGCGGCGGCGGCCGCGGTCGGCGTCGGCGTGGCGATCGGCATCGCCTGGTACGGCCGGCACCGCCGGACCCGTGCCGCCTCCACCACCACGGCCTGACGCCCGCCGGGTCCGGGACGCGCTGCCGCCCTCACCCCCGCCGCACGCCGCCCGCCCCCTGACCCGTCACCCGGCGCCTCGATCGCACCGGTCGAGGCCGCAACTTCCCGGAAAATGCCGCATCCGACCGACAGGAGGCAGCAACATCCGGGAAAGCGCGCGGATCTTGACCGGCAGGCCCGGGAGACGCGCGGACCTTGGCCGGCGGGGCCCGGAAGACGCGCGGACCTTGGCCCGCGGAGGGACCGGGAGGCGCGCGATCTTGACCGGCGGGGGGCCGGTCAAAGCGCGCGGATCTTGGCTCGCGCGGGGGCCGGTCGGTCAGTCGGCGGCGAGGATCTCGTCGCCGATCTGGGTGAGCTGGTCCGCGCCGACCTCGACCGCGCTCATGTAGTGCCGCAGCCAGGACCGGAGCCCGTCCGGGGTACCGGTGGCGAAGGCACCGGCGGAGCCGACGTACTCGGGCTCGCGCTCGTGGTGCCCGACGTCGACCGCCAGCAGGCCGCGCGGGTCGGCGCCGCTGGCGAGCAGCACGAGCCGCGCCGCCCCGCGGGCCACCACGCCGGACGGCCCGGCGAACGGCCGCAGTGCCAGCAGTTCGCCGTGCACCACGGCGGCGAGCACCAGCGGGGAGACCTTCGTACCACCGGCGGCCAGCGCGGCCAGGCCGTCCAGCCGGGCGCCGACCGCCGGGTCGGCCACCGGCCGCCCCAGCTCCGCCTCGGGTACGACGTCGCGAGCGGCGAGCACGTGCAACTTGGCCAGCGCCTGCCGGGGCGCCTTCGGCCACAGTTCGGTCAGCCCGGGCAGCGCGCCGGCCACCCGCAGCGCGCCCTGGAGCACGGGGTCGGTCACCGTGCCGGCGCGGACCTCCTCGCGTTCGTGCGCGTACCCCTCCAGGGCGGCGCTCGCCACCGCGGACCGGAGGCTGACCTCGGCCGCGACCTGGCCGCCGTGCCGCCGCAGCGCGCGGTGCCGCAGCGCCTGGTCGAACCGCTCGCGGGCACTCTCGACGGCGGGCGCGACGTCGGCGAGCGCGAGCAGCGGGGCGAGCGGATCGGTCGTCACCCCGCCACCGTAGCGAGCCGGCCGGCCGGCACACCGGCCAGCCGCGGGGAACGCGACCGACACCACGCGCCAGGTCGCGGCGGGTGCCGGGTGCGCAGCTTGGCGCGCGACGCGGGCCGCTCGGCGCGATGGAGGCGGGCGGCGGTCGCCCGTGCCGGCCGTCGCGACTAACCTCTCCCCCAGACGAGACGCAGGTCACCCCACCCCGAGCGACGAGGAGTCACGGATGAGCGAGGCATTGGCCAATCTGCTGAACGAGACGCGCCAGTTCCCGCCGCCGGCCGAACTCGCCGCCGAGGCCAACGTCAAGGCCGACGCCTACGACGAGGCAGCGGCCGACCGGCTGGCCTTCTGGGAGCGGCAGGCCGGACGGCTGGCCTGGTCGAAGCCGTGGGACCAGGTGTTGGACTGGTCGAACCCGCCGTTCGCGAAGTGGTTCGTCGGCGGCCAGCTCAACGTGGCCTACAACTGCCTGGACCGGCACGTCGAGGCGGGCCGCGGCGACAAGGTGGCGATCCACTGGGAGGGCGAGCCGGGTGACACCCGGACCGTCACGTACGCCGAACTGCACAAGCTCACCTGCCAGGCGGCGAACGCGCTGACCGAGCTGGGCGTCACCGCGGGCGACCGGGTGGCGATCTACCTGCCGATGATCCCGGAGGCCGCGGTCGCGATGCTGGCCTGCGCCCGGATCGGCGCCACGCACAGCGTGGTCTTCGGCGGCTTCTCGGCCGACGCGCTGACGAACCGGATCCAGGACGCCAGCGCCAAGCTGGTGATCACCGCGGACGGCGGCTACCGGCGGGGCAAGCCGTCGGCGCTCAAGCCCACCGTGGACGAGGCGGTGGCGAACTGCCCGTCGGTGGAGCACGTGCTGGTCGTCCGCCGCACCGGCGAGGACGTCGCCTGGTCGGCGAAGGACCACTGGTGGCACGAGACGGTGGAGACGGCCTCACCGGAGCACACCGCGCAGGCGTTCGACGCCGAGCACCCGCTCTTCATCCTCTACACCAGCGGCACGACGGCCCGACCGAAGGGCATCCTGCACACCACCGGCGGCTACCTGACCCAGGCGTCGTACACCGCGCACGCGGTCTTCGACCTGAAGCCGGAGACCGACGTCTACTGGTGCACCGCCGACATCGGCTGGGTGACCGGGCACTCCTACATCGTGTACGGGCCGCTCTCCAACGGCGTCAGCCAGGTGATGTACGAGGGCACCCCGGACACCCCGCACAAGGGCCGGTTCTGGGAGATCGTCGACAAGTACCAGGTCACCATCCTCTACACCGCCCCGACGCTGATCCGCACGATGATGAAGTGGGGCGAGGACATCCCGGCCGGGTTCGATCTGTCCTCGCTGCGGCTGCTGGGCAGCGTCGGCGAGCCGATCAACCCGGAGGCGTGGATCTGGTACCGGCAGCACGTCGGGCGGGGCGCGCTGCCCGTCGTGGACACCTGGTGGCAGACCGAGACCGGCGCCATCATGATCTCCCCGCTGCCCGGCGTGACCGAGGCCAAGCCGGGCAGCGCGATGACCGCGCTGCCGGGCATCGCCGCCGACGTGGTGGACGACCAGGGCCAGTCGGTGCCCAACGGCGGTGGCGGATACCTGGTGCTCAAGGAGCCGTGGCCGTCGATGCTGCGCACCATCTGGGGCGACGACAACCGGTTCATCGAGACGTACTGGTCGCGGTTCGGCGCCGGCGCCGGGAGCGGCGAGTCGGGCGGCGACTGGGTCTACTTCGCCGGTGACGGCGCCAAGAAGGACGACGACGGGCACATCTGGCTGCTCGGCCGGGTGGACGACGTGATGCTGGTGTCCGGGCACAACATCTCCACCACCGAGGTCGAGTCGGCGCTGGTCTCCCACCCGTCGGTGGCCGAGGCGGCGGTGGTCGGCGCGACCGACCCGACCACCGGGCAAGCGATCGTCGCGTTCGCCATTCCGCGCGGCAGCGCGGACACGGCCGGCGAGGCGGGCGAGCAGCTCATCGCGGACCTGCGCAACCACGTGGCGAAGACGCTCGGCCCGATCGCCAAGCCCCGGCAGATCATGCTCGTGCCCGAGCTGCCGAAGACCCGGTCCGGCAAGATCATGCGGCGACTGCTGCGGGACGTGGCGGAGCACCGGTCGCTCGGCGACGTCACCACACTCCAGGACTCGTCGGTGATGGAGCTGATCTCCTCTGGCATGAGTGGCGGCAAGTCCGACGAGGACTGACGGCTGACGTACACCGTGGAGGGTGGCGGTCCCGCGCGGACCGCCACCCTCCGTCATGTCTTACGATCTGCTACCCACATCGACGCGCTCTGTCATATCGGTCGGTCGGGGGAACCATGAGCGGCTGAACGGACACAGGCAGGCTTCGACCCCTGTCGCTCCGGGTCGGTCGTGATTTAGGTTCACGCAGGCCGTGTCGGTTCGACAAGTATCACTTCGACGGCCGGCCGGCCGACTCCCTCCTCCGCCATGCCCGAGAAATGGAGCGGCATGAACAAAAAACCGAAGTCCGGGTCGCGCCGACGCATACTCGTCGCGCTGCCCGCCATTGCCCTCGCGGCCACGTCACTGACCGTGACGAGCAGCGCGGCGGCCGAGACGTCCGCCGCTCCGCGCGCCGTGATCGGGGCCGACGAGCACTACATCAACTACGCCGAGCCCGAGGTGCAGCCGGACACCACCGGCCGCGAAGTCAAGGGCAAGGACGGCGTCTACACCACGCCGGCCGACGAGGCGCGGGCGTTCGACCGCAAGTACGCGCGCGGCAACCCGGTGACCGCGCGGGAGCTGGCCAAGCTCGAGGCGAAGTCCATCCGGACCAAGCAGAACCCGCGGAAGATCAAGCAGGCCCCCACCACCCAGACGGCGAAGCTGCTCACCCTGCTCGTGGAGTTCAACGACCAGGCCAACGACGACTTCACCAACGTCATGGTGCCGCGGACGGTGTTCGAGGACCGCACCTGCGTCCCCGGCACCGTGCAGAACGGGCCGAAGCACAACAACATCCCGAACCCGGCCAACCTCGGGTACGAGGACAACAACTCGATGTGGGTGCCGAACTTCTCGCCCTCCCACTACGACAAGATGCTCTACACCAAGAAGGGCATCACCGAGCGGGTGCGCAAGGACCTGAGGGGTCCGGACGGCAAGAAGGGCATCGACCTGTCCGGCCGCACCATGCACAACATGTACCTGGAGATGTCCAAGGGCGCGTACACCGTGGACGGCCAGGCCAGCCCCTGGATCACGGTGCCGCACTCGGAGGCCTGGTACGCGGCGAACCGCTGCTTCCAGGACGAGAACGGCAACTGGGTCGCCGGCCGCCAGCAGTCGATGAACGGTCACCCGGACAACCCGGCCGGCGCCGGCCGGCTCGCCACCGACGCGATCGACGCGCTCGCCGCCAAGGACCCGCGGTTCCCCTGGGCCGACTACGACATCGAGGACCAGGGCGACCGTGACGGCGACGGCAACTTCTTCGAGCCGGACGGCGTGATCGACCACCTGGTGCTGGTGCACGCCGGCAAGGGCAAGTCCAGCGGCGGCGGCGCGCAGGGCGTCTACGCGGTCTGGGCGCACTCCTCCTCGGTCGTGGGTGGCTACACCATCCCGGGCACCAACCTCCAGGTGTCGAACTACATCGTGCAGCCGGAGGACGCCGGTGTCGGCGTCTTCGCCCACGAGTTCGGCCACGACCTCGGCCTGCCCGACCTCTACGACACCTCCGGCAACGCCGACTCGGACGTGGACTTCTGGGACCTGATGGCCTCGGGCTCGCACTCCGGTGAGATCTTCCAGGCGCTCCCGACGCACATGGGCATCTGGGACAAGTGGGTGCTCGGCTGGGCCGACCCGCTCACCGTGGCGCCCGGCTCCGGTTCACGCAGTGTCGAGTTGGGGCAGACCTCGCGGACCCCGGTCCGCACCGAGGACGGCATCAAGATCGACCTGCCGGACAAGGTGACCACCCTCGCCACGCCGCACAGTGGCGCGAACATGTGGCACGGCGGCAACGACCAGGACTGGGCCGACGTCAAGCTGAGCCGTTCGGTCACCGTGCCGGCGGCGGCGGACGCCAAGTTCTGGATGTGGAACAACTACGTCATCGAGGCGGACTGGGACTACGGCTTCGTCGAGGTGTCGACCGACGGCGGGACCACCTGGGCCGAGCAGAAGGTGTACGACGAGGCCGGCAACCCGGTCACCACGCCGGACAACTACCCGGACCCGAACGGCCGCATGAACGACTTCGGCGGCAAGAAGTACGGCCTGACCGGCACCACCAACGGTTGGCGGCACGACTACGTCGACCTGTCGGCGTTCGCCGGTACGACGATCCAGCTGCGGCTGCGCCAGGCCACCGACGAGGCGTTCGTGGAGCGGGGCTGGTTCGCCGACGACTTCGCGGTCACCGGCGGCGGTGCCACCACCTGGAGCGACGACGTCGAGGGCGGCGCCAACGGCTGGACGGCCACCGGCGGCACCTGGGTCGACACCACCGGCACGGGCTGGAAGATCGACGGCGGCACCAAGGTCAGCGCACACTACTACCTGGCCGAGTGGCGCAACTTCGACGGCTTCGACAAGGGCCTGAAGTACGCCTACGACACGATCTACTCGCGCGACGCGTGGAAGGTCGACCGGATCGCGTACAACGCCCCGGGCATGCTGGTCTGGTACCGGGACACCGAGCTCGGCGACGTCAACCACGTGACCGGTCAGCTCACCGCGCTGCCCAGCTACGGCGCGAAGGGCGGGCTGCTCATCGTCGACCCGCACTTCGACCCGTACCGGCGCACCGGCGCCGCGGCGGTGAAGGACCCGTCGGTGACGGACAACCTGCCCAGCCGTCCGCAGTCGTCGAACGCGGCGTTCTCGCTGAAGCCGACGTACCCCTTCACCGAGTGCCTGGAGGCGGCGGGTGAGCCGTACAGCGCGTACTGCACCAAGTTCCGCTCGCAGCCGCCGGTGCCGGCGTTCACGGACGCCAAGGGCTGGTACCCGGGCATCGAGATCCGGGACGGCTCGGCGTTCGCCCGGGACAGCGACGCCTCGGTGGTGCTGCCGTCGCGGAACAACGCGCCGTACACCACCCGGGTGACCCACCCGGACGGCACGCCCGCGCCGGAGTTCTACGGGGTGACCCTGGGCGGCGGCGCGATCGTGCTGGGCACCGGCAACCCGGGTGACCAGGGCGTCAACTTCGGCGTCTCGCTCACGATCAAGAAGACCGCGCGGGACAACTCGTCCGCCACGATCTACGTGACGCCGGCGACGAACTGATCCATCGATCAATCGTGGGGCCGGTGGCGGAAACGCCGCCGGCCCCACTTTTCGTACGTCTGACCATTTGATCGAAATGCACCGCTGCACGTGCGAGGTCCGCGGCCCGGCCCTGCTCATCGACGGTGATGGAGTGCTCGGGGTGTGACGGCTGACGACAAAGCAAACAAAATCTTGCAACAAATCGACGCGTCCATCTTCCCACCCGTCCCGCCAGTGTCTATGTTCACCATTGGTCCCACCTGTGGGATCGATCTCCACCGGTCCCTGCCCCAGTAGGGCCGGTTCCCTCACACCGGAGGTACCACGTGCGCAAAGTCGCAGTGGGTCTGCTCGGGCTCTCACTGACGGCGACAGGCCTGGCTTTCGGCCCGTCCGCCTCGGCGGCGCCCCAGCCCAAACTGCCGGCAGCAGCTCCTTCCGCCGCCGAACCGCAGGCACTCAAGGACGAACTCCCCGACAAGCTCGAGGACAAGCGTCGCGAGATGCGTCAGCAGGGGCTCAGTGACGTACTGAGCGGACGCAGCAAGCCCATGGAGGTCAACGGAAGCACGGTCGTCAAGGTCGGTGAGACGACCGGCACGGGCACGAACGCCCGTACCTTCGCTGGCAACCAGCGCAAGAAGGACCAGTACGTCGAACTCAAGCGCGAGCGCACCGACAAGATCTTCGTGATC
The DNA here is from genome assembly GCF_027497215.1 of Micromonospora sp. WMMD812. NCBI lineage: Bacteria > Bacillati > Actinomycetota > Actinomycetes > Micromonosporales > Micromonosporaceae > Micromonospora > Micromonospora sp. WMMD812. The sequence continues at coordinate 4,261,805 of NZ_CP114904.1, forward strand.
CTGGCGGAGTTCGGCGACCAGCGGCACCCGTCCTACCCGGACAAGGACATGAACCCGGACATCGCCGGGCCGACGACCTTCGAGGGGCCGCTGCACAACCAGATCCCGGCGCCCAACCGGGCGGTGGACAACTCCACCGTCTGGCAGCCGGACTTCAGCCCGGAGCACTTCCGCCAGCTGTACTTCGGCACGAACCCGGGCGACGAGTCGCTGAAGCAGTACTACGAGGCCCAGTCCTCGGGTCGCTACACGGTCGACGGCATGGTGTCCGACTGGGTCAAGGTGCCGTACAACGAGGCCCGCTACGGTCGCTCCGACGACCCGAAGGCCGACAACGACCCGACCGGCGATCCGGCGGTCTGCGGCGACAACGTCTGCTCGAACACCTGGCTGCTGATCCGGGACGCCGCGAACCAGTGGGTGGCCGACCAGAAGGCGAAGGGCCGTACCGACGCGCAGATCGCCGCCGACATGCGGTCCTACGACCAGTGGGACCGGTTCGACTACGACGGCGACGGCGACTTCAACGAGTCGGACGGCTACATCGACCACTTCCAGATCGTCCACTCCGGCGGCGACCAGGCCGACGGTGACCCGCACCAGGGTGAGGACGCCATCTGGAGCCACCGCTGGTCGGCCTTCAACAGCTCGCCCGTCGGCCCGCCGAACTTCCCGATCGGCGGCACCGAGATCGGCAACACCGGCGTCTGGATCCGCGACTACACGATCCAACCGGAGAACGGTGGCCGCAGCGTCTTCTACCACGAGTACGGCCACGACCTGGGCCTGCCGGACGACTACGGCCCGGCGGACAACAGCAACGAGCACTGGACCCTGATGGCCCAGAGCCGGCTCGGTGGCAAGAACGACGCCGGCATCGGCGAGCGGGGTGGCGACCTGGGCGCGTGGAACAAGCTCCAGCTCGGCTGGCTCGACTACGAGGTGGTCGTCGCGGGCCAGCAGCGCACGCTGGACCTCGGCCCACAGGAGTACAACTCCAAGAAGGCACAGGGCGTGGTGGTGGTGCTGCCCCAACGGGAGTACACCTTCAACTACGGCGCCCCGTTCGCGGGCTCGAAACAGTACTTCTCCGGCAACGAGGACGACCTCAACAACAGCATGACGAGGACGTTCGACCTCACCGGCAAGTCGTCGGCGGCGCTGTCGCTCAAGGGCAAGTACGCGATCGAGGAGGGGTACGACTACCTCTACTTCGAGGCGTCGACCGACGGCGGCCAGACCTGGACCGACCTGGACGGCACCGTCAACGGCGAGCCGATCGGCGTCGACGGCGCCGACCGCCCGGCCCTCGACGGCAGCAGCAACGGCGCCTGGGCGGACATCAACATCCCGCTGGACTCGGTCGCCGGCAAGGTGGCGCAGATCCGCCTGCACTACGTCACCGACGGTGGCGTCTCCGAGGGCGGCTTCTTCGGTGACGCGATCACCGTGACCGCCGACGGCCAGACGGTGTTCAGCGACGGCGCCGAGACCGACGCCGGCTGGGCGCTCGACGGCTGGGAGGCCGTCGGCGCGACCTACACCCGCCTGTTCGACAACTTCTACATCGCGGGCAACCGGTCGTACGTCTCGTACGACAAGTACCTGAAGACCGGCCCGTACTTCTTCGGCTACGCGAACACCCGCCCGGACTGGGTGGACCACTACGCGTACCAGGAGGGCCTGCTCGTCTCGTACTGGAACACCCGCTGGGCGGACAACAACACCGCGCCGGTGTCGCCGACCAACCCCGGCGGTCACCCGGGTGAGGGCCGGAACCTGTACATCGACGCGCACCCGCGCCCGATCTACAACCTCACCGGCGCGCCGTGGCGGGCCCGGGTCCAGGTGTACGACGCGCCGTTCAGCCTGAAGAAGGCCGACTCGTTCACCCTGCACCTGAACAGCCAGCCGCAGTACATCCGCGGCCAGGCCGCGGAGCCGCTGTTCGACGACACCAAGAAGTACTTCTACGAGGAGCTGCCGAACCACGGCGTCAAGCTCCCCGCAGCCGGTGTCAAGATCAAGGTGCTCGAGCAGAACGGCACCTCGATGAAGATCAAGATTTCCTGATCGCTCCACGGTGACGACGGCGGCGCCCGGGATCTCCCGGGCGCCGTTGTCGTTCCGGCCATTTCTTCCGACCCGCCGAGATCGTGGCCAGCTCCGGCCCCTCCGGGGTTCACTCCGTACCAAGATCTGTGCGCCGCGGTCGGAACTGAGACGGTGAGCAGGTGCGTCGAAGAGGCGTGGTGATGTTCTCCCGGGGTGCCCCCGTCCTCGTGCCGGTGCTGGTGCTGGCCCTGTCGGCCTGTGCCGGGCCCGGGCCCGGTGACGCGGGTCCGCCCGCGTCGCCCGCATCCTCGGCCCCCGACGGGGCGAGCGCCACGCCGACACCGGAGGTGGCCACCGAGCCGACACCCGGTGCGACCACCCCGCCGGCCCCGAGGGCGACCGGCTCCCCGGCCCGGCCGCCGATGTCCGCCACCGAGCTGCCCACCCTGCGCCCGCCGGTCGTCAAGCCGAGCCCGCCCACCGACCTGCGGCCCGCCGGCCTGGTCAGCGGGCACATCACCCGGGGTGGCCGCGGCCCCTGCTACGGCCTGGTGGCCGAGGACGGCACCGAGTACGCGCTGCACGGCCCCGACGCGGGTGAGTTGCGCGCCGGCACCTTCGTCACCCTGCGGCTCACCCCGACCCGGGTCCGGATCGACTGCGGCCCCGGCATCCCGATGACCATCGTGTCGGACTGACCGCTACGTCCCCATCCGCCACCCGCCCGCCCCGACGGGCCGGACCAGCCGCGATGTGCCGGGGCCCTAGGCTGGAGCGCATGACCGACCAGCACGGCGGGGCCGTCGACGAGTCCTGCGTCCTCACCGAAGGGCCCTGGACGCACCGGTTCGTCGGGGCGAACGGCAGCCGGTTCCATGTGGTCGAGGCCGGCACCGGGCCGATGGTGCTCTTCCTGCACGGCTTCCCCGAGCACTGGTGGGCGTGGCACGACATGCTGCCGGCCGTCGCCGACGCCGGCTTCCGGGCGGTCGCGGTGGACCTGCGCGGCTACGGCGCCAGCGACAAGCCACCCCGGGGGTACGACGGCTACACCCTCGCCGCCGACATCGCGGGTCTGATCAGGGGCCTCGGCGAGCGCTCGGCGACCCTGGTCGGCACCGGGGCCGGTGGGATGGTCGCCTGGACGGTTGCCTCGTTCCACCCCGCGCTGGTCCGCCGCCTGGTGGTGCTCGGCGCGCCCCACCCGCTGCGGCTGCGCGCCGCCATCTTCGCCGACCCGCGCGGGCAGTTCGCCGCCGCCACCCCGACGCTGAAGTTCCAGCTCCCCCGGTACGAGCACGTGCTGACCAGGGACGCCGCGGCGCCCGTGGAGGAGCTGCTGCGCCGCTGGGGCGGGCCGGACTGGGTGGCCGGACCGGACTTCGCGCCGTACGCCAGCCGGTGCCGGGAGGCGATGCGGATCCCGCAGGCGGCGTTCTGCGCGCTGGAGGGCTACCGGTGGGCGTTCCGATCGGCGCTGCGACTGCACGGCTACCGCTTCGTCAAGCTGATGCAGAAGCCCCTGATCACGCCCACCCTGCAACTGCACGGCGCGGCCGACCTCGCCTCCCTGCCGCGTACCGCTCAGGGCTCCGGCCGCTACGTCGTCGCCCCGTACGAGTGGCGGCTGCTCGACGGGGTCGGCCACTTCCCGCACGTCGAGGCGCCCGACGTGGTGCTCGGCGAGGTGCTGCGCTGGACGAAGTCCTGACCGGCACGGGCGGCCGCCCGCCCGGCCGAGGCCACCGCGTCGCCGGCTACAGCCGCTGCTCGCGCAGGTCGGTGACCTCGGCGGCGGGCGCCCAGCCCTGGTAGACGCCGAAGTCGAACGCCTCCAGCCGCATCGCCTGGGCCACCGGCCACCGCCCGCCGGTGTACTCCACCCGCAGCCAGCCGTCGTGCTCGCCCAGCACGATGAACGGCTGCCCCTGCCAGGTGCAGGTCGTCCGCACGTACGCGAGGTCCTCGACCTCGCTGGCGGGCAGCACCCGGACGTACCTGCCGGGCTGCACCTCGTCGAAGCCCTCGGCGGGTTCCGGCTGGTAGAGGCGGATGTCCTCGCCGTCCGGGCTGGCCTGGTACTCCCGGCCCCGCCAGCGGGCCAGGTAGCCGTCGCGGATCATTCGGCCGGCACCTCCCGCCAGCGCAGCGCGTCGGTGTCCAGGCTCGCGACCACCCGCTCGCTGCCGTCCGCACCGAGCCGCCAGAGCTGCGCGCCGTGCGGCAGCCGGGCGCTGTCCACCTTGAACTCCGCGACCACGTCGCTGCTCTCCCCCGGGGCGAAGCCGTTGCCCCGGAACGGGGCGCGCTCGATGACCCAGCCCTCCATGGCCCGCATGGCGGGCTCGTTCTGCCCGCCGTAGGGGATCCGGTAGAGGCTCGGCCGGTGCGCTGGCCAGCGCAGCACGTAGATCTCGTCGGCGTCCGGCGAGAAGGGCGAGTCGGGGTGGCCCAACCCGAGCGCATCGTAGAGCTGAGCCGGCGTGTTCAGGTGGGCCAGTTCGTTCGCGCGGTGCACGAAGCCGGAGACCCGGTCGTAACCGCGCTCCAGGTAGTAGGCGAGCTGGCTCGGGGCGATGGCCTTCTGCATCATGACCGGGCGCGACGGATCGACCGCCTTCGGCGTATATCGGGGACGTTCGGCGGGCTCGGCCGCCGCGGGTGGCTCCTCGGGCTCCCCGTCGTCGCCGAGACCGACCTCGGCGGCCCAGTTGGCCAGACCGACGATCTGCTCACCGGGCAACTTCGCACCCACCGGGGTGCCCGGGTTGACCGCGAACGACCACGCCTCGTCCGGCCAGCGTCGGATCAACTGGACGAACTTGACCCGGACCGTCTCCACCTCGCCGTCAGCGTGGTCCGCCATCCGCTCCGGGGAGGTGTAGACCACCACGAACCGCTCGCCGTCCAACTCCTCCGTACGCCACACGAAGCCGGGATCGCCAGGTCGGCTGCCGGACGCCGCTTCCGGGTGCACCGGCAGCAGGACCCGGGCCAGCAACAGCGTGGAGAGGAAGGTGTCGGTGCTGCCGGAGCCGGCCGCGCCGAGCAGGTCCTCCTCGACCGCGTTGGCCGGCTGGAAGTCGGCCACCGGGTCTTCGGCGGGCGGCGCGGGGACCGTCGCCGCACCCGTGGTGTCGCGGGACGGCCCGCCGTCGCCCGGAGTGGCGGCCGCACCCGTCGAACCGGCTGTCGCGCCCGCCGGGTCGTTCGCCTCCCCGATTTCAGGCTCGGTGGACGGAGGCGGCGGCGCGGCCGGCTGGCCGCCCCACAGGTCCGCGCCGGCGTCGGCACGCCCGTTCTGGGTGGCCGCCGGGTCGGCCGGTGCGGCGGCGGGGGCGGACGACGGCCGGTCCGCGGGCCGAGGCGTCCGGACCGGGCCGCGCACGCCGGACGCGGTCTCGTCCTCCGGCTGAGCGGGCAGGTCGCGGGACTCGACGATCGTGCCCTCGATGACGATCGGCGTGAAGCCACGGCGGGGCGCGGGCGGGCTGGAGACCGGCTCCGCGACGGACGGGGGCAGCTCCTCGGTGACGTCGTGACCACCACGCGGGTCTGTGCGGCGCTGCGCCGAACGCTGGGTCAACTCGGCGTCCTGCTCGGGCCACTGTCCGCGGCTTGAGGGCTGTGACGTGCCGGTCGGGAACCGGAAGGCGCGGGTCGGCTCGTCGGCCCGGGGATCGGGACGCGGCAGCGGCTGGGTCGCCTCGACGCCGGACGCCTCGGACCGAACCGTCCGCGAGTCGTCCGCCGGAAACCGTGGCGCCGGGGTCGGCTCGCGGTCGGGCGCGAAGAAGGCCTGCGTCGGCTCGCCGCCGGCCGGTCCGCCGAACGGGCGGCGGCGAGGGAACGGCTGCTCCCCGCGAGCGAAGCGCGACGGTGGCGTCGCGCGGTCACCCGACCGGCCCGGCTCCCGGACGGACGCCGGCCCCCGCCCGGACGCCGGTTCGAAGAAGGATCGCGGCGTGCCCGGCGCGCTCCCGTCGCCCTCGGCACGCGTGGTCGCGGCGCCGGCCCGACCGCCGCTCGACCTGCCGAGATCGCCGGGCGGACCGGAGCGGGGCGGCGGCCAGCCGGACCCGGCCTGATCGGCGGACGCGTCGGCCGGGGTGGGTGGCAGGAACGACGGCGGCGCGGGCCGGGCGCCGGCCAGGCGGGTCGACTCCCGGCCGCCGAGGCGGCTGTCCCGGTGAGGTTGGTCAGACTGTCCGCGCCCGGCGGCCGGACCAGCCGCTTCGGACGGATGTCGCGGGCCGGGGGCCGAATCGGCCGGGCGGCGCGGTAGCGCCGCCGGCGCGCTCGCGTCCGCCCGCGACGGCGCGCCGTCGGCGGGCTGTGCCGAGGCACCGCGGGACGTCGTCCGACCGGCGGCCGGGGCATCCGGCAGGCCGGCGGTCGGCGCGGCCGCCGCATCCCGACCCGAGCCGGCTCCGGAGGCGCGGGCCCGGGCCAGGCTCTCCGCTCGTTCCAGCCGGGCCCGGGCGCCGAGCGTGCGGCCGGGCAGCCGTACGTCGCCGCGGGAGAGCTGAGTGACGAACCAGGCCGGCAGGTAACCCTCGACCGGCAGCCCCGGGTTCACCGCCAGCCACCATTCCGGGTTGGGCCAGCCGGCGGCCAGCTCCGCGTAGGGGATGCGGCGGGTGGCGCCGGCGTTGTCGCCGAGACAGGCCCGCAGGGCGGCGCTGGAGGTGAACGCGAGCACGTGGGTGCGACCGCCGGTGGTCCAGGTGCCCCAGCCGGCCTGCCCCGACGACGGCTGCGCGGAGACCGGTAGGAGAAGCTCGGTCCGAGCCAGAATCCGGAAGTACAGCTCCTGGTCACCGGCGCGCAGCGCGTCACGCATCGCCGCCTCGGCCTCCGTGGCCGGCTCCCATTCGGTCACGGCCACCTCTCCTCCCGAGAACAGGCCACAGGCATCGCCTACAACCTACAAGGTAGTAACAAGATCACAATGGCAGGCCGTCGGCGGTGCGCCGGCTCGGCGTCGAGGAGATAACATCCCGTCCCGGAGTCGACACGATGCGGAGGCGGTCGATGTCCCGGTCGATGGCACGCCCGGTCCTGGCGGCCCTCACGGCGGCACTGCTGACCGGCGGCCCGCTCGTTCCGGCCGCCCGCCTCACCGGCGGCGTGCCGGGCGAAACGGACGCGGCGACCCGGGGCCCGTCCCTGGCCGGCCTGGCTGGCCCACCGCCGTTCGCCCCGCTCCGGGCGGCACCGGGTTGGCCACCGCTGACCCGGCGCCGGGTGCCGGCCGGGGTGGCGGGTACGGCGCGGGTGTGCTCAACCCGTACCGCGCGGTCACCGAGACCGGCGACGCCCAGAGCGCCCGGCGGCCGTCCGTGGCCGCCCTGGCCGACGAGCCCGCCGACCCGACTCGGCTGGCGCGGCAGGCCCGGCGGGCGGCGGCCCAGGACCGGGCCGTGGCGCTGGCGGGTGTCGGCGGCGCCGTGGCCGGGGCCGCCGTGCTGCTCGCCCTCGTGCTGCCCGGCGGAGCCCGACGGCGCTGGCGGCCGGCCGATCCTCACTGACCGCGCCGGCGGCCGGCCGATCCTCGCTGAGCGTTCCGGCGGCGGCGGCCCGGGCAGACAGCAACGGCGGCGCCGACCCTGGTATGCGGCAATGGCGGCCCCGACCCGGGCAGACAGCAACGGTGGCGCCGGCCCAGGGCGGGCCGGCGCCACCGCCGACATCTGCTCACCACGACGGCGGTCGCCCCGCCCGGTGGGCCTGGATCACTGGAACAGGACGGTGTTCTTCTTCTCGGTGTCGAGATAGTCGGCCGCGGAGTCGTCGACCGCGAGCTTGTTGTCGCACAGCATCGCCTGCAGGTCCTGCGAGGCGGCACGCCACCGCGACTGCCGCTGCTCGTACGCCTGCCGGGCCTCACCCGTCCAACTCGCGACCAGCGGCGCGGCATCGCGCTCCAGCTGGCCGAGCTGCGAGTCGCAGTGTGTTCAACGCCTTCTGGATATCCGCGCTGGCCTGTTGCAGCGCGGCGAAGTTGACGACCAGCACACCGTGGTCCACCTGCGGTCTCCCTCCCCCTGGACCCGATCGGTCAGAGCGGCAGCTGGATGCCGCCGCGGTTGGTGCCGGCCACGCGGCCGGCGGCCTCGGTGTCCGAGACGTCGTACTGCTGGCCGCCGGTGCGGATGGCGCCGGCGGTCTCCCGCAGGGCCCGCTGCAACGCCGCCTGATCCTGCGCCCACTGCTGCTTGACCTGCTCGAACGACCGCCCACCGTCACCGCGCCATGCCTGCTGCAACACCTCCAGCTCGGCCATCAGGCTGCTGAGCATCGATTGCAGCGACTGGTCGGTCTGCTCGAACTTCGCGGCGGTCTGCTGCATCACCGCGGCTTCCGCCTGGGTCTGGGACACTCCGGACCTCACCTCGTTTTCTCGGTCGTGGCTGGCCGTCGGCGCGCCCGCCTGGGATGACGCGCCGCTCGCGCCGCGGAGGAGCGCGCACGGCGGGCGCGGGGTCGGCGAAACTCGTGGCTGACGGTAGCCGTCCGGTAGCGGTTCTGCTACCCCGCCCGGCTCCCCTGTGGACAACGCGGAGTCGCCGGTTCCCCTACGATTTGCGGCAGCCAGGTAGCAGGCAGTGATCGGGCGGGAGGTGCGGTGACGGCGACGACCACCCAGCGTCCACCCGCCCGGCGACCCTGCGGGCGACGTCGCCGGCGTTCCGGCCGCAGTCCCGGGCCCCCGTCCACCGCGCCCGCCGGCCGCGTCGGCACCACTGTGGACCGCGGATCGGCGGCGGCCGCAGGGAGTCCGCGCCGGCCAGATCGCCGCGGCGCAGGTGGCGGTGGCGCTGCCCGTCGCCGCGCTCGGCCGGGGCGCCGGCGCGATGGCGGTCGCGGTGCTGGTGGCGGCGCTGCTGCTAGCCCTGGCCTGGGCACACGTGCGCGGGCGCTGGCTCTTCGAGTGGTCCGCCGTCGGGCTCGGCTACCTGGCCCGTCGGCGTGCGCTACCGGCGGCGGCCGGGCCCTCCGCGCTGCTCGACCTCGTCGACCCGGGCGCCGTGCTCCGCCCGGCGGAGCTCGCGGGCCGTTCGTCCGCGGTGGTCGACGACGCCGCCGGCACGACGGCACTGCTGGAGATCGTTGAGCCGGGCGAGCTGCTCGGCGACGGTCCGCACCCGCTGCCCGCCCCGACGGCGCTGCTCCCACCGGCCATGCCGGACGGGCCACCCGTCCAGGTCCAGCTCGTGCTCGCCCGGTCGCCGGCGCCCGGGCCGACGGCGGGCGGCACGGTGGGCAGTCGTACCGGCAGCTGACCGACGGGCGGTTGGCCGGGTGGGAGCGCGCGGTGGTCGCCGTACGGGTGCTCCGGGTCGACGGCTGGTCCGCGGCGGAGGTGCGACGGGCGCTCGCCGGCACGGTGCGCCGGATCGTCCGGCGGCTCGGCCCGCTCACCGCGCGTCCGCTCGGCGAGGCCGCGGCGCTGCGCGTGCTCGCCGAACTGGCCCACCACGACACCGCGCCGCTCCACGAGAGCTGGCCGGCTGTGCGCACCGGTGACCTGCTTCAGACCACGATCCGGGTGACCCGCTGGCCGGGTCTCCGGGCCGACGGCGGGCAGCGACTCGTCCCAAGCCTGCTCGCGCTGCCGGCGACCGCGAGACGGTCGCGCTCTGCGTCGGCCCCCGTTCGGGAGACAGCCCGCCACCTGCCGAGCTGACCGTACGCCTGGTCGCCCGCTCGTCGACGGAGCTGTCCCTGGCGACCCAGGCGCTGCGCCGACTGGTCACCGGCCTGGGCGCGGACGCGCGCCGGCTGGACGGCGGATGGGTGGCGGCGCAGACGGCCCGCCCGCGCGTGTGGGAGCCGTTCGTCCGGGGCGTGGGCGCGCCGGGCGGGAAGATACCGCTGCTACCGCCCGGCCGGCCGGTCCCGGACGGCCCGGGCACCCCACTCTCGCCGCTGTTGATTCTCGTGGACGTCGGGCCGGTGCGGGCCGATCCGGAGCCGGGCCCGCCGTGGCGGTCCACTCTGGTCGTACGCGACGAGCTGACCCCGGCCGACGCGGACGCGCTCAGCCGGGCCGACCTGGCCGTGCTGCAACCGCTCAAGCCGGGCGAGGCCGCGCTGGCGGGCAGTGCGCTCGGTCTGGGTGAGTCCGCCGTGTGGCTGACCCGGATCCGCGACGACATGGTCGCGGTGGTCAACCGGCGCGCGCTGCGCTGGGCGTTGCTCTCCGCCACCCCGATCGAGTCGCAGCTGATCGGCCGGCCGTCCCGCCGCTGAGCGACCGCCCACGTCGCGGGCACCCCGCCGCCCGCCGACGCCGCCGGCCAACCCGCGCCGCTGGCACCCGCCACCGGCCCGGCTCGCCGACCGACACCGCATCGCCCGGCCGGTCAGATTCGTCGATCTCGACCGGTTCCGTCGGTGATCCGTCCGTGGCACGATCCTCGCCATGAATTTCCTGAAAGGCCTGCTGATCCGGCTGGCCATCACAGCGCTCGCCTTCTGGTTGGCCACCCTGCTCATCCCGGGCATCCGGCTGGAGTCGGACTCCGTCACCCAGACGATCATCACGCTGATCCTCGTCGCGGCGATCTTCGGTGTGGTCAACGCCGTGCTCCAGCCGGTCATCAAGACCGTCGGCTGCGGCTTCTACCTGCTCACCCTCGGCCTGATCGCGCTGGTGGTCAACGGCCTGCTCTTCCTGCTCACCAGCTGGATCGCCGAGCAGGCGGGCCTGGCGTTCGAGGTGGACGGTTTCTGGCCGGCGGCCGTGCTGGGCGCGCTCTTCGTCAGCGTCGTCACCTGGATCCTGGGCGCCGTCCTCGACCGCGACTGAGACTCGGCGCGCCGGCCACCCGTCCCCTGGGCGGCCGCCGGCACACCGTCCCGCCAAGGGCCTGATCCCGCTTCGTGATCGTGCTGTTTCCGGGAAGTAGTGGCCTCCGCGGTGCGGTGACACCACTACTTCCCGGAAGCAGGCCCCGCGCGCCCGCAAGACCCCGCGCGGGCGGCGCGCCGGCCCGGGTCCGCGCGGGGACCAGATTGCGGGAATTGGCCAGCGCGTCCGGTGGGTGCCGGGGCTAGCGTCGCAGGCGTGTTCACGCTGACTCGCGCCGACGGCTACCTGATCAGCACCGATCCCGGCCGCCTCGACCTGGACCGGGTGCACCATTGGTTGTGCACGGACGCGTACTGGGCACTCGGGCGGGACCGGGAGACGCTGGACCGGGCGTTCGCCGGCTCGATCTCCTACGGCGTCTACCGGCCGGGCGACAGCCGGCAGGTCGCCGTCGCCCGGGTCGTCAGCGACCTGGCCACCTTCGCCTGGCTCTGCGACGTCTACGTCGACCCGGCCGAGCGGGGGCACGGGCTGGGCACCTGGCTCGCCGGCGCGGTCCGCGACCACCTCGCCGCGCTCGGCGTACGCCGGATCCTGCTGGCCACGCTCGACGCGCACGGGGTGTACACGAAGGTCGGCTTCACGCCGGTGGCCGCGGACCGGTACCTGGAGCTGGACCGGCGCGAGCCGCCGGTGGCACCGGTGACGCCGGTCACCGGAAAGGAATCAACGGGCCAGTCACCCCTTACGGTAGAGGCGTGACTCCGCTCCGCCTGGGATACCTGTACGGCTTCGGCGCGTACCTGCTCTGGGGCTTCTTTCCCCTCTACCTCAAGCTGCTGCGGCCGGCCGGGCCGCTGGAGATCCTGGCCCACCGGATCGTCTGGTCGGTGGTCTTCGTCGCGCTGCTGCTCGCCGCGCTACGCAACATCGGCTTCCTGCGGGCGCTGGCCCGCCGACCCCGGGCGCTGGCGGCGATCGCCGCCGCCGCGGCGCTGATCGCGGTCAACTGGGGCACCTACATCTACGGGGTCAACTCCGACCGCGTGGTGGAGACCGCACTCGGCTACTTCATCAACCCGCTGGTGGTCGTGCTGCTCGGGGTGACCGTGCTGCGTGAGCGGCTGCGCCCCGCGCAGTGGGCGGCGCTGGGCGTCGGCGGCCTGGCCGTGGTGGTGCTCACCGTCGACTACGGCCGACTGCCGTACCTGGCGCTCACCCTCGCCCTCAGCTTCGGCGGGTACGGCCTGGTGAAGAAGCGCCTCGGGCTGCCCGCCGCGGAGGGACTCTTCGTCGAGTCCGCGGTGCTGGCGCTGCCCGCCCTGGGCTACCTCGTCTGGCTCACCGCGACCGGCGGCGCCACCTTCGGGCACACCTCGGCCGGGCACACGGTCCTGATGGTGCTGGCCGGCGCGGCCACCGCGATCCCACTGCTGCTCTTCGCGGGCGCCGCCAACCGACTGCCGCTCACGAACCTCGGCATGATCCAGTACCTCGCACCGATCCTCCAGCTCGGCTGCGGCGTGCTGATCTTCCACGAGCCGATGCCACCGGCCCGCCTCGCCGGCTTCGCGCTGGTCTGGCTCGCGCTGGTCGTCTTCACCGCCGACGCGGTCCGCCACACCCGCCGCACCCGCGCCCAGACCCGCACCGCAACCTCCGACCCAGCCCTAGCCACCCGCTAACCCACCCCCACCCCACCACCCCCGCGATCTTGCAGTTGCGGCCCACGACATGCGGCGTGCGTGCCGATTCGTCGGGGCAGAAAGCGCAAGATCGCGGGGCAGAGGTCGGGAGTGGGTCAGCGGACGTCGTAGCGCAGCACGGCGGTGCCGTCGGCGCGGAGGAGTTCCAGCCGGACCAGCTCCGCGTCGGTGAACCGGGTCGCGCCGGTGAACCGCACGTCGTCGCCGGGCGCGGCCAGCCAGGAGCCGATCTGCTCGGTCGCGCCGTCCGGGCCGTGCGCGACCAGCCGGAAGGTGTACGCCTTGCCGTAGCCGGTGCGCGCCTCGTAGCCGCAGTGCATGGTCACCTCGGTACCCCAGTCGGTGCCGCTCAGGCCGATCTCGGCGTGCACCGGCACCGTCCCGGCCACCGGCTGCATGGCGACCATCCGCACCTGCTCCGGCGGCGGCACGGTCTCCGGAGGTAGCACGGCGGCCACCCCGACGCCGACCACGAGAGCCAGCGCCGCCGCGGCGAGCGTGGTCAGCGCGTACCGGCGGCGGGCGGCCGACCGCTCGCGGCGCCGACGCTGGCGGGCCTCGTCGAGCAGGGTCGGCAGCGAGGGCCCCGACGGGGGCGGGAGGAACTGCTCCAGCCCCGCCGGGTCGAGCCGGCCGAGCAGCCCGGGGAGCACCGCGATCTCGGCCACCGCCTCACGGCACTCCGCGCAGCCCGCCAGGTGCCGCTCGTACGCGGCGCGCTCGGCGGGGGCGAGCGCTCCCAGCACGTACGCGCCGTCGTCGTGCGCGAACTCGCACCGGGTCATCCGGTCACCCCCATCTCGGCCAGGACCAACCGTAGTGAGCGCAGGGCGTAGTGCGTCCGGGACTTGACCGTGCCCGGTGGCACCCCCAGTCGGGAGGCCGCCTCGGCCACCGACCGACCCTGGTAGAAGCACTCGACGAGGACCTCGCGGTGGGTCGGGCTGAGGCGGTTCAGCGCCTCGGCGACGGTCCACGCCTCCACCGCGCGCTCGGCCTCGTCCACCACCTCGGGCGGCTCCGGCATCTCGTCGGTGTAGACCTCGCCGACCCGGGTGGCCCGCCGCCGCCAGGCGTCGATCGCCAGGTTGCGGGCAGTGGTGAAGAGCCAGGCACGGATCGAGCCGCGTCGCGGGTCCAGCGCCTCGGGGTGCCGCCAGGCCCGCAGCAGGGTCTCCTGCACCAGGTCCTCGGCCCGCTGGCGGTCGCCGTTGACCAGTCGCAGGGCGTGCGCGTACAGCGCCTCCGCGTGCTCATCGTGCAGCGCGCGGAGCAGGTGGGCGTCGTGGTCGCTGATAGCGATCTCCTCGCTCTCGGCGCGAGTCCGGCGGTGCGTTCGACCGGGAATACGTATCGTCACCCCGAATGGTTCAGCCCGAGGTCAGTGGGGGTTTGCACGCCGTCGCCCCAGGCAAGGTGTTCACGCCTGGTTCACACTCCGGCCGACGATCGCTCACCGCGTCCTCCTAGCGTCCGGCGGGTATGCACGCCCGACCTGACGGTCAGGCGCGCCACCGACTTCCAACCAGGAGGCTCCCCCACATGAGCGACCGTCCTCGGCTGCTCCCGCTGCTGGGCACCACCCGCCACGGCAGCCGTGACAACATGACCTGTCTCTACCGCTGTGGCAACGCCTGCGACCACCCGGTCCCGAACACTTCGGACAACGCGTACTTCGGTGACGTCGTGAGCGGCGAGGTCACCCGGCGCGGCGTGGTCCGGGCCGGCGCGGTCGGCGCGCTGGTGCTGGGCTTCGGTGGCGCCGCGGCCGGCGCTCTGGCCGGCGCGGCCCCGGCCGCGGCCGCCGCCGAGACGCCGGTGGTGCCGGAGGCTGCCGGCTTCGGCCGCCCGCCGCAGGGCATCGGCAACGGCGCGTTGACGTTCAAGCCGATCCCGCCGAACAAGCTCGACACCCTGGTGGTGCCGAACGGCTACGACCACGCGGTGGTCATCAAGTGGGGCGACGAGGTCGTCCCCGGCGCGCCGGAGTTCAACGTCCACCGGCAGACCGCCGCCGCGCAGGCCAAGCAGTTCGGCTACAACAACGACTTCGTCGGCGTGCTGCCGCTGGACAAGCAGGGCAAGCGCGCGCTGCTCGTGGTCAACCACGAGTACACCAACGAGGACCTGATGTTCCCGGCCTTCCCCGGCCTGGACAACCTCTCCGCCGAGCAGCTGCGGATCGCGATGGCCGCGCACGGCATGTCCGTGGTGGAGCTGGAGCGGGTCGACGGCACCGGTCAGTGGCGGCCGGTCGACAACGGCCGTCGGCCGTACAACCGGCGGGTCACCGCGCTGGCCACCAAGTTCGACCTGACCGGCCCGGCCGCCGGCGCCGCCTGGCTGAAGACCGCCGCCGACCCCAAGGGCCGTACGGTCATCGGCACGCTGAACAACTGCGCCGGTGGCGTGACCCCGTGGGGCACGGTGCTCTCCGGCGAGGAGAACTTCAACCAGTACTTCGTGGGCGGCGACGGCGCGCCGGCCGAGCTGAAGGCGAAGCTGGAGCGCTACGGCATCCCCACCACCACCCGCTACCCGAGCGGCAGCCGGAAGTGGGACCGCGCGGACGAGCGGTTCGACTTGGCCAAGAACCCGAACGAGGCGCACCGGTTCGGGTGGATCGTCGAGATCGACCCGTTCGACCCGGAGGCCCGCCCGCGCAAGCACACCGCGCTGGGCCGGTTCAAGCACGAGGGCGCGAACGTCATCGTCGCCAAGGACGGCCACGTGGTCGCGTACATGGGCGACGACGAGCGGTTCGACTACCTCTACAAGTTCGTCTCGGACAAGAAGTTCATGAAGGGCAATTCCTGGGCTGCCCGCAAGCACAACCTGACCCTGCTGGAGTCCGGCACGCTCTACGTCGCCCAGCTCGACCAGACCAGCGCCGGCGAGATCGACGGCTCGGGCAAGCTCCCCTCGGACGGGGCGTTCAACGGCCGTGGCCGCTGGATCAAGCTGGTCAGCGGCAACCGCTCGTACGTCGGCGGGATGACCGCGGCGGACGTGCTCACCTTCACCCGGCTCGCCGGTGACAAGGTCGGCGCGACCAAGATGGACCGTCCGGAGGACGTCGAGCCGAACCTGCTCACCGGCAAGGTGTACGTGGCGCTGACCAACAACACCAACCGGGGCGTCGGCAGCAACCCGAAGGCGGACGAGGCCAACCCGCGTAACGCCAACAAGCACGGGCAGATCCTGGAGCTGGTGGAGGACCGCGGCGACAACACCGCCGAGACCTTCGCCTGGTCGCTGCCGATCGTGTGCGGCGACCCGGCCGACGCGTCGACCTACTTCGCCGGCTACGACAAGACCCAGGTCTCCCCGATCTCCTGCCCGGACAACGTGGCCTTCGACGCCACCGGCAACCTCTGGATCTCCACCGACGGCAACGCGCTGGGCAGCAACGACGGCCTCTTCGCGACGGCGCTGGAGGGCCCGGAGCGGGGTCACCTCAAGCAGTTCCTGACCGTGCCGCTGGGCGCGGAGACCTGCGGCCCGTTCATCACCGGGGACAACCGCTCGGTCTTCGTGGCCGTGCAGCACCCGGGTGAGATCACCGGCGCCTCGGTCGAGAAGCCGGCCTCGAACTGGCCGGACGGCGACTACGCCAAGCCCGGCGTCGTGGTCACCTGGCGTCTCGACGGCGGCCCGGTGGGCAGCTGACGTTCCTCCGGCGGTCCGGCGCTGGACCGCACCGCGGGGCCCTCTCCCAGCCCGGGAGAGGGCCCCGTGGCATCTGCGACCTGAGCCGCCGGTCAGCGCGCGACGGGGTGCCGTCGGTCAGCGCGCGGCGGGCCGGGCCGCCGGTCAGCACCGCGGCGGCCCGGGCCGTCGGTCAGTGCTCGGCGGCTATGCCGTCGGCGACCGCGCGGGCCACGGTGAGCAGCTTCGCCCGGACCACCCGGGCGGACGTCATCATCTCGCTGGCCGGCAGCGCGCAGGCGAGCACCACCCGGCGTTCCATGTCCTTGTCGGGGCTGACCAGCACCGCCGCACAGGCCACCCCCTGCCGGAACTGCCCCAGCTCCAACTGCATGCCGCGCCGGTCGCCGGCGGCCAGGTCCGCCTCGAACGCCTCCGACGTGGTCAGCGTGGCGGTGGTGAACGGCCGCATGCCGTACTCGCGCAGGTAGCGGAAGCGCTGCTCGGCGGTGAGCGTGGCGAGCAGGCTCTTGCCGAGCGCGGTGGCGTGCGCCCCCTCGTCGAAGCCGGGGACCAGATCCTCCAGGTACGGCGAACGCGGCCCCTCGGCGACCGCAGTCACCGCCACCTGGCCGCCCACGAAGCGGCCCAGGTAGTGGCTGTAGCCGCTGTCCACGGCGGCCCGGCGCAGGGTCTCCCCGACCGCGGGCGGGCCGCGGAACGCGGTCACCAACTCGCGATAGCGGTCGGCGACCTCCAAGCCGACGATGTACGTGCCGTCCTCGCGGCGGATCACGTAGCCCTCGTACGCCAGGGTGCGGACCAGGTGGTAGGTGGTGGCGACGGTCAGCTCGCACCGCCGGGCGATCTGCTTGACGGTCAGCCCCTTGGGGGCACGACCGACCGACTCGAGCACTCGTAGCGCGCGGGAGACGCTGCGGATCAGGTCCGAAGGTTCCGCCAGGGGGTCGCGCACAACCACCTCCGCCGCCGGGGACTTACACCATATGAAATCCAGGCCCGGTGCGAAACGCCTGTTCGGGTCGAGGATGCCAGATCCTCATCAACGGCTCGTGCACCAACGGACACGATCCGTGTTGTCGCGGCAGCTGGCGTAGGTTTGCCAGGCCATGACCGACACCGCCCTCACCCCCGCCCCCGCCGCCGCGTCCACCCGGCCGGTCCGCGCCAGCGCGAGCGCCATCGCCGTCACCATCGCCTGCGTCCTGCCGGTTTTCCTGGTGGGCGGTCTCGCCGTGCAACTCGAGGGCGACCTCGGGTTCTCCCCCGCCGGGCTCGGCCTCGCCGTGTCGATCTACTTCGGGGTGGGCGCGCTGGCCTCGGTGCCCTCCGGCGCCCTCGCCGAGCGCTACGGGCCCGCCGTCGTGGCCCGCGCCGGCATCCTGCTCTCCGCCGGCTGCCTGCTCGCCGTGGCGACGCTCGCCCGGTCGTACCCGGTCCTGCTCGTGCTGTTGGCGGTCGCCGGCACCGCGAACGCCCTCGGTCAGCTGGCCAGCAACGCCGCGCTGGCCCGGCACGTGCCACCGCGACGACAGGGGCTCTCGTTCGGGGTCAAGCAGGCGGCCATCCCCGTCTCCACCCTGCTCGCCGGGGCGGCGGTGCCGACGATCGCGCTCACCGCCGGCTGGCGCTGGGCGTTCGTCGTCGCCGCCGGCGCCGCGCTGGCCGCGCTGCCGGCCGTACCCCGCCGGGAGGGCCGGTCGGGCCGGCGCGCGGGCGTCGCTCGGGCCGGCCGGGGCACGGGCGCCCTCGTGGTCATCGGGGTGGCTGCGACGCTGGCCGCCGGTGCCGCCAACGCGCTGGGCACGTTCCTGGTCGACTCCTCGGTCGGCCGTGGGCTGGGGCCGGGCCTGGCCGGCCTGACCCTGACCCTCGGCAGCGCCGTCTGCGTGGCGGCCCGGGTCGGCGCCGGTTGGCTCGCCGACCGCCGCCCCGGCGGGCACGTGGCGCTCATCGCCGGCATGCTGGTGGTCGGCGCGGCCGGGCTCGGGCTGCTCGCGGTCGCCGGCCCGGTGCCGCTGGTGGCCGGCGTGGTGCTCGGCTTCGGCCTGGGCTGGGCCTGGCCGGGGCTGATGAACTTCGCCGTGGTCCGGCTTCACCCGCAGGCCCCGGCCTCCGCCACCTCGATCACGCAGACCGGGGTGTACGCCGGCGGCTGCCTCGGCCCGCTCGTCCTCGGCGCGGTCGCCGCGCGGGCGGGTTACCCGGCCATGTGGAGCACCGCGGCGGTCTCGATGCTGCTGGCCGCCGCCCTCATGCTCACCGGAAGCCGCCTCCTCAGCCGCCCCTGAGGACCTGCGCACCGCCCGCACTCACGCTGATCATGAGGTTTGCGGCGGGAATGATCTCCGAAACCGCCGTCAACCTCATGATCAACGGCGAGGGACGGCGGTGCGCCGCGGTTTGGGGGCGGGTGAGGCGGGGTCGGTCAGCTGGTGCGGTCGGCGACGAAGTCGCAGAGCGACTCCAGCGCGCGCCGAGCCGGGTTGTGCGGCAGCGGCGCGAGCTTGGCCCGGGCGTCCTCCGCATAGCTGCGCACGGTCTCCCGGGCCCGCTTGAGGGCCGGGCTCTCCCGGAGCAGGCCGAGCGCCTCGGCGTGCAGGACGTCGTCGGTCACCGCACCGGCCGCGAGGATCTCGCGGAGCCGGACCGACGCGGCGTCGGAGTCGTCGCCGCCCCGGGCGTAGAGGACCGGCAGCGTCGGCACGCCCTCGCGCAGGTCGGTGCCCGGGGTCTTGCCCGACTGGACGGACTCCGAGGCGATGTCGAGCAGATCGTCGGAGAGCTGGAAGGCGACGCCGATGGTCTCGCCGTAGCCGGCGAGCGCCTCGACGTGCTCCGGCGACGCGCCGCCGAACATCCCGCCGAAGCGCGCCGAGGTGGCGATCAGCGAACCGGTCTTCCCCGCGATCACGTGGAGGTAGTGCGCCACCGGGTCGTCGCCGGGGCGGGGGCCGACGGTCTCGGCGATCTGGCCGTGCACCAGCCGGGCGAACGTGCGCGCCTGGAGGCGTACCGCCTCGGTGCCGAGGTCGGCCGCGAGGTCCGCGGCACGGGCGAAGAGGTAGTCACCGACCAGGATGGCCACCGAGTTCGTCCACCGCGAGTTGGCGCTCGGCGCGCCCCGACGCACGGCCGCCTCGTCCATCACGTCGTCGTGGTAGAGCGTCGCCAGGTGGGTGAGCTCCATCACCACCGCAGCCGGCACGACCTGCGCGATGGTCGGGTCGCCGAACTGGGCACACAGCGCCACCAGCAGCGGCCGGAACCGCTTGCCACCGGCCTCGACCAGGTGCCGGGCGGCCTCCGTGACGAACGGGTCCGCGCTGGACACGCTAGCCCGCAGCTCGACCTCCACGTCGTCGAGCAGAGCCAGCACGGACGCCTCGAGCTGGGGATCGGCGAGATAGAGGCCGAGCGCCCCGAACTGACCCGTGTTCTGCCGGCTCCGACGGCCGCCGGAGCCGGTGGCACCTGTTCGCTCGCCAGCCGGATTCACCACGTCTCAACCATGCCACACGCGTTCGACCTGCCCCGGGCGGGGGCGACGTGCCGACGCCGGGCCGGGTGTGCAGGCCAGCCAGCGAATACGGCGGAGGGCCGGCACGCCACGGCGTACCGGCCCTCGTCGGCCCGAAAGTCGGTCATCTGACGAATTCGGCGGCCCCGGTGGCCAGGTCCAGCAGCGGTGCCGGGGCGATGCCGAGGACCAGCGTGGCCACCACGCCGATCATCAGCGCGGCCGAGGTGAGCGCGCCCGGGACCGCGACGGTCGGAGTGGACTCGCCCGGCTCGGACAGCCACATCATGACCACGACCCGCAGGTACGGGAAGGCCAGCACCATGCTGGTCAGCACGCCGGCGATCACCAGCCACGCGCGTCCCTCGGCGAGCGCCGGACCGAAGACCGCGAACTTGCTGGTGAAGCCGCTGGTCAGCGGGATGCCGGCGAACGCGAGCAGGATGAACGTGAACAGTCCCGCGTAGAACGGCGAGCGACGCCCCAGCCCGGCCCACCGGGAGAGGTGGGTCGCCTCCCCGTCGGCGTCCCGGACCAGGGTCACCACGGCGAACGCGGCGAGCACCGAGAAGCCGTACGCGACCAGGTAGAACATCGTGCCGGAGAGCCCGTCCTTCGACGGCGCCAGCACCCCGACCAGCAGGTAGCCGGCGTTGGCGATCGAGGAGTACGCCAGCAGTCGCTTGATGTCGGTCTGGGTCACCGCGAGCACCGCGCCGACCAGCATGGTCAGCACCGCCACCGCGCCGAGCACCGGGGTGAAGTCCCAGGCGGCACCGGCGAAGGCGACGTGGAAGACCCGGAGCAGGGCGCCGAACGCGGCGACCTTGGTACAGGCGGCCATGAAGCTGGTGACCGGGGTCGGCGCGCCCTGGTAGACGTCCGGCGTCCAGACGTGGAACGGCGCGGCGGCCGCCTTGAACAGCAGGCCGATCGCGAGCAGGGCCATGCCGGCGAAAAGCAGCACCGGGCTGGCCGGCGACTCGCCCACCGCCGCGTTGATGGTGGCGAAGTCCACGCCGGCGGAGCGACCCGGGATCCCGGCCGTGAAGCCGTAGATCAGGGCCACGCCGAACAGGAAGAACGCCGAGGCGTACGCGCCGAGCAGGAAGTACTTCATCGCCGCCTCCTGGCTCAGCAGGCGCCGGCGGCGAGCCAGCGCGCAGAGCAGGTAGAGCGGCAGCGAGAAGACCTCGAGGGCGATGAACATGGTCAGCAGGTCGTTCGCCGCCACGAAGATCAGCATGCCGCCGATGGCGAACGAGGTCAGCGGGTAGACCTCGGTCGCGCCGCCAGCGCCCTCGGCCTGCCGCCGGTCGTCGACGGACTCGGCGGTCACCGCGGCCTGGGCGACGAACGCGCCGCCCCGCTCCACCGCGCGCTCGCCGATCAGCAGCAGCGCCATCGCGGAGAGCACCAGGATCGCGCCCTGGAGGAAGAGCGTCGGGCCGTCGACGGCGATCGCCGAACCGGCGGTGATCAGCCGGTCGTCGGCGTTCAGCACCACCATGGTCAGTGCGGCGAGCACCGCGAGCAGCGCCACCGACAGCTGCAACACGTGCCGCAGGCGCCGCGGCACGAACGCCTCGACCAGGACCCCGACCAGCGCGGCGCCCAACATGATCAGGATCGGGGCGAGCGCCGCGTAGTCGATCGACGGCAGCTTGAGTTCGGTCACCGGGCCAACCTTCCGTTCGCGACTGCGGGGCTCACTCGCTCCGCTCGTTCACTCCTCGCGCTCACCGGCTGGCCTCCTGGACACCGATGTCCACCGACGGGGCGGGGTCCGTCCGGCCGATGTCGTCCATGGTCGCCTGGACGGCGGGGTTGATCACATCGGTGACCGGCTTCGGGTAGAAGCCGAGCAGCACGATGAGGGCGATCAGGGGTGCGACCACGACCTTCTCGCGCAGGTTGAGGTCACGGCGCATCCCGTCGACCTCGGTCAGGGCCGGGTTGAGCGTGCCCTGGGTGGTGCGCTGCACCATCCACAGCACGTACGCCGCGGCGAGGATGATGCCGACCGTGGCGATGACCGCGACCGGCTTGTTTACCGTGAAGGTGCCGATCAGCACCAGGAACTCGGAGATGAAGGGCGCGGTGCCGGGCAGCGCGAGCGAGGCGAGGCCGGCGAAGAAGAGCACCCCGGCCAGCACCGGGACCAGCTTGCCGGCACCGCCGAAGTCACTGATCAGGGCCGATCCGCGGCGCGCGATCAGCATGCCCACCACGAGGAAGAGCAGGCCGGTGGCGAGGCCGTGGTTGACCATGTAGAGCACCGCACCCGTGCCGGCCTGGGTGGTGAAGGCGAAGATGCCCACCCCGATGAAGCCGAAGTGCGCGATCGAGGTGTAGGACACCAGCCGCTTCAGGTCGTTCTGGCCGACCGCCAGCAGCGCGGCGTAGATGATGCCGATCAGGCCGAGCGCCAGCGCCCAGGGGGCGAACCACTTGGCCGCGTCCGGGAAGAGCGGCAGGCAGTACCGCAGGATGCCGAAGGTGCCGACCTTGTCGAGGACGCCGACCAGCAGGGCCGCCGCGCCGGCCGGAGCCGCGCCACCGGCGTCCGGCAGCCAGGTGTGGAACGGGAAGAACGGCGCCTTGATGGCGAACGCGACGAAGAAGCCGAGGAACAGCCAGCGCTCGGTGCCGGTGGAGATGTCCACCTGGGAGAGCGCCTGCCAGTCGAAGGTCTTCCCGCCGACCACCCAGAGGCCGATCACCGCGGCGAGCATGAACAGGCCGCCGACCAGCGAGTAGAGGAAGAACTTGACCGCCGCGTACTGCCGCTGGTGGCCGCCGTAGCTGCCGATCAGGAAGTACATCGGCACCAGCATGACCTCGAAGAACACGTAGAACAGGAAGACGTCGGCGGCCGCGAAGACGCCGATCATCGTGCACTCGAGGATGAGCAGCAGGGCGAAGTAGACCGGCACCGAGCGCTTCGACGACTCGGCGTCGTGCCAGGACGCCAGGATCACCAGCGGCACCAGCACCGCGATCAGCATCAGCATGACGAGCGCGATGCCGTCCGCGGCGAAGGTGAAGTTGACGCCCCAGTTCGGGATCCAGGCGTACGACTCGCGGAACTGGAACCGGTCACCGCCGGCCTTGAAGGCGATCCACATGACCACCGCGAGCACCAGCACCAGCAGCGACCAGACGAACGCCACCTGCTTGGCCAGCTCCGGCCGGCGGCGCGGCAGGAGCGCCACCACCAGGGCGCCCACCAGCGGCGCCACGGTGAGCACCGAGAGGAACGGGAAGTTGGACATTATGCGGCCTTACCTCCGTCGTCACTGCGTGGTCCGCCGGCGGGGGCGGCCGGGAAGAGGTCGATCACGCCAGCCACCCCGCCTGCACGGCCAGGAACGCCGCCACCACCAGCAGCGCGCCGGTCAGGATCGAGGTCGCGTACGACCGGACGAAGCCGGTCTGCAGCCGCCGGAGCCGGCCCGAGCCGCCACCGACGGCGGCGGCGAGACCGTTGACCAGACCGTCCACACCCCGGTTGTCGAGGAAGACGAGCGCCCGGGTGAGGAAGATGCCCGGCTTCTCGAAGATCGCCTCGTTGAAGGCGTCGGTGTAGAGGTTGCGGCGGGCGGCGGTGACCAGCACCCCGGCCGGCTGCGGCGCGGTGGCCGTCCCGTTGCGGAACAGGAACCACGCCAGCCCGGCGCCGAGCACGGTGACCAGGATCGACAGGACCGTGATCACGGCGTGGGAGAGGACCGGGTGGTGCTCCGCGTGCTCGCCGCCGAGGCCCGCGGTGGCGGTGAGCCAGTCCGGCACCGAGGTGGAGAGCAGGTAGCCCGCCCCGATCGAGCCGATCGCCAGCAGGACCAGCGGGACGGTCATCAGCTTCGGCGACTCGTGCGGGTGCTCGATGTCCTCGGTCCAGCGAGCCGGGCCGTGGAAGGTGAGCACGAAGAGCCGGGTCATGTAGAACGCGGTCAGCCCGGCGCCGAGCAGGGCCGCGCCGCCGAAGAGCCAGGCGGTCCAGTCCTCCCGCTCGAACGCCGCCACGATGATCGGCTCCTTGGAGAAGAAGCCGGACAGCGGCGGGATGCCGATGATCGCGAGCCAGCCCATCATGAACGTCAGCCAGGTGACCTTCATGTGCTTCGCCAGCGCCCCGAACCGGCGGATGTCCACCTGGTCCTTCATGCCGTGCATGACCGAGCCGGCCCCGAGGAACATGTTGGCCTTGAAGAAGCCGTGCGCCAGCAGGTGAATGATGGCCAGCGCGTACGCGCCCCCACCGAGCCCGACGCCGAGGAACATGTAGCCGATCTGGCTCACCGTCGACCAGGCCAGCACCCGCTTGATGTCGTCCTTGGCCGCGCCGATGACGCAGCCGATAAGCAGGGTGAGCGCGCCGACGCTGACCACCACGAGCTGGAGCGTCGAGTTCGCCGAGAAGATCGGGTTCGACCGGGCGATCAGGTAGACACCGGCGGTGACCATGGTGGCCGCGTGGATGAGCGCCGACACCGGGGTCGGGCCCTCCATTGCGTCCGGCAGCCACGCCTGGAGCGGGAACTGGCCGGACTTGCCGGTCGCGCCGAGCAGCAGCAGCAGGCCGAGCACGAGCACCGTGGTCGCGCCGATCGCGCCGACCCCGTTGAACACCTCGTCGTACTGCGTGGTGCCGAGGGTGGCGAACATGATGAAGATGCCGATGGCCAGGCCCGCGTCGCCGACCCGGTTCATCAGGAACGCCTTCTTGCCGGCGGTGGCGGCGCTGGGCCGGCCGTACCAGAAGGAGATCAGCAGGTACGACGCCAGACCGACGCCCTCCCAGCCGAAGTAGAGCATCACGTAGTTGTTGCCGAGCACCAGCAGCAGCATGGCGGCGACGAACAGGTTGAAGTACCCGAAGAACCGTCGCCGGCCCTCGTCGTGCGCCATGTACTCGACCGCGTAGAGGTGGATGAGGAAACCCACCCCGGTGATCAGCAGGACGAAGACCGCGGCCAGCGGGTCGAAGAGCAGGCCGAAGTCCACGTGCAGGCCGCCGACCGAGATGAAGTCCCAGAGGCTCAGCTCGACCGACCTGTTCTCCAGGCCGCGCAGCTGGAAGAACGAGGCGAGGCCGAGCACGAACGACACGCCGATCGCGGAAACTCCGAGCCAGTGCCCCCACCGGTCGGCGCGCCGGCCGAGCAGCAGCAGGATCGCCGCGCTGACCAGCGGGATCGCCACCAGCAGCCAGACGCTGCCGAGCAGGCCGTCCGCCGTCGCATAGGTGACGGCCCCCGCCGGCTCGGCCGGGGCGTTCGTCAGAATCTCTCCCACCGCAGGCCCCTTTAGTACTTGAGCAGGTTGGCGTCGTCGACGCTCGCCGAGCGCCGGGTCCGGAAGATCGCCATGATGATCGCGAGCCCGACCACGACCTCGGCCGCCGCCACCACCATCACGAAGAACGCCATGATCTGACCGTTGAGGTCACCGTTGATCCGGCTGAAGGTGACCAGCGTCAGGTTGGCCGCGTTGAGCATCAGCTCGACGCACATGAACAGCACGATCGCGTTCCGGCGGATGAGCACCCCGGCGGCGCCGATGGTGAAGAGCACCGCCGCGAGCACCAGGTAGTAGTCAGGAGTCACTTTTCTGTGCCCTTCAGCGAGGTCTCCTGCGCGGTCAGCTCGCGGACCGGCAGGATGTCCGGCGTGCTCCGCTCGGTGAGCCGCCCGTCCGGCAGCCGGGCCGGGGTGGCCACCGAGGAGGAGGTGGCGAAGACACCCGGGCCGGGCTTCGGGCCGGGGTAGTTGCCCGGGCGGAAGCGGGCCCGCATGGTCGACGGCTGGTCGACCTTGTCCTGCTTGCGCCGCTCGATGTGCGCCAGCACCATCGCGCCGACCGCCGCCGTGATCAGCAGCGCCGAGGTGAGTTCGAAGGCGAAGACGTACTTGGTGAAGAGCAGCCGGGCGATGCCCTGCACGTTCCCCTCGGCGTTGGCCTGGTCCAGGCCGACCGCCGTGGTGCCCTCCAGCGCCCGGTAGATGCCGCCGCCGACCAGGCCGGCGAAGCCGAGGCCGAGCAGCACCGCCGCGGCCCGCTGGCCGCGCAGCGTCTCGATCAGCGAGTCGGACGCGTCCCGCCCGACCAGCATCAGCACGAACAGGAAGAGCATCATGATCGCGCCGGTGTAGACGATGATCTGCACCATGCCGATGAACGGCCCGGCCTGGAGCACGTAGAACACGCCCAGGCAGAGCATCGTCAGCACCAGGAACAGCGCCGAGTGCACGGCGTTGCGGGCGGCCACCATCCCGATCGCCCCGATCAGCGCGAGCGGGGCGAGGATCCAGAAGGTGACCTCCTCGCCGCCGGACACCGCACCCGCCGCGGCCAGCACGGTCTGCGTGGTCATGCCCCATCCCCCTTGCCGGCCCCGGCGCGCTGGGCGGCCTGCTCGGCGCCCGGGAACGTCACGCCGGGGTGCTCCTCGACCGCGTACCGGCCGGGGCCCATCGGGGAGCGTTCCGCGCCCGCCGAGGTGCCCGGGTTGGTCAGCGAGCCGACGTAGTAGTCCTTCTCGCTCTCGCCCAGCCGCATCGGGTGCGGTGGCTGCTCCATGCCGGGCAGCAGCGGCGCGAGCAGCTGCTCCTTCGTGAAGATCAGGTCCTGCCGGTTGTCCCGGGCCAGCTCGTACTCGTTGCTCATGGTGAGCGAACGGGTCGGGCAGGCCTCGATGCAGAGCCCGCAGAAGATGCACCGGGCGTAGTTGATCTGGTAGACGCTGGCGTACCGCTCACCCGGCGAGAAGCGCTGCTCGTCGGTGTTGTCGCCACCCTCCACGTAGATCGCGTCGGCCGGGCAGGCCCAGGCGCACAGCTCGCACCCGATGCACTTCTCCAGGCCGTCCGGGTGCCGGTTGAGGATGTGCCGCCCGTGGTAGCGCGGCGCCGACACCGGCGGCTTGAACGGGTAGTCGGTCGTGACGACCTTCCTGAACATGTGCGAGAAGGTGACACCGAAGCCCTTGAACGTTCCGGTGATCGCGCCCACGTCACACCTCCCTGGAGTCCGAGCCGGCGACGATGTTGGCCGGCTCCCGCTCGGCGACCACGCGCCTGGTGCGCGGGCTCGGTGGTACCTGAAGATCCATCGGCGGCAGCGGGAAGCTGCCGTGCGGACGGCTGTTGACCCGCTCCTGGACGCTCGGCTTCGGCTGCGGCTTCCGGCTCGGCCAGAAGAGCGTCAGGAGCAGCAGCGCCCCGGCCGGGACGCCGACCGCGATCAGCTTGCCCTGGGTGTCCCAGTCCTCGATCGAGCGCAGCCCGCTCAGCACCAGGATCCAGACCAGGTTGATCGGCAGCAGCACCTTCCAGCCGAACCGCATGAACTGGTCGTAGCGGAGGCGGGGCAGCGTGCCGCGCAGCCACACGAAGACGAAGACCAGCGCGATGACCTTGCCGAAGAACCAGAGCATCGGCCACCAACCGGAGTTGGCGCCCTCCCAGAGGGTGATCGGCCAGGGCGCCCGCCAGCCACCGAGGAAGAGCGTCACGGTGACCGCGGACATGGTCACCATCGACACGTACTCGGAGAGCATGAAGAGCGCGAACTTCAGCGAGCTGTACTCGGTCATGAAGCCCGCGACCAGCTCGGACTCCGCCTCGGGCAGGTCGAACGGCGCGCGGTTGGTCTCGGCGACCGTGGAGATGAAGAAGATGACGAAGCTCGGCAGCAGGAGGATCGCGTACCAGCCGGGAGCCGGGATCTCCGTGCCGAACACGGTCAGCCGGGTGGCGTCGCCCTGTGCGGCGACGATCCCGCTGGTGCTCATCGTGCCGGCGGTCATGAAGACCGCCACGATGCTCAGCCCCATGGCGACCTCGTACGAGATCATCTGGGCGCTCGAGCGGAGACCGCCGAGGAGCGGGTAGGTCGAGCCGGAGGCCCAGCCGCCGAGCACGATGCCGTAGATGCCCATCGACGAGCAGGCCAGCAGCACCAGCACCGCCACCGGCACGTCGGTGACCTGCAACGGCGTGTGGTGACCGAAGATGCTCACCATCGGCCCGAACGGCACCACCGACAGCGCGGTGACCGCGCAGATGACCGAGACGGTCGGCGCGAAGAAGTAGACCACCTTGTCCGCGGCCCGCGGCAGGATGTCCTCCTTGAAGGCCATCTTCAGACCGTCGGCCAAGGTCTGCAGCAGGCCGAACGGGCCGACCTGGTTGGGGCCGGGCCGCACCTGCATGAAGCCGACCACGCGCCGCTCGAACCAGACGCCGAGCAGGGTGGCGAGCACCGCGAAGACGAAGGCGAATGCGACCTTGATGAGGACCAGCCACCACGGATCCTTGCCGAAGTCGGCCAGCGTCGGATCCTGCGCCACGACGTAGAGGTTCACTGGACACTCCCGGTGTTGAGGAGCGGGCCCGGACGGCCGGCGGCGTCCGCGGCCACCGCCGCGGCCGAGACCCGTACGACCGTGCCGGAGGTCGCGCCCAGGCTGCGCCGGACGGTCGAGCCGGGCGAGTTGGTCGGCAGCCAGACGACGCCGTCCGGCATCTCCGTGATGGCCGCCGGCAGGGTGAGCGCGCCCCGGTCGGTGCCCACCGTGACCGGGTCGCCGTCCGCGACACCCAGCGCCTCGGCGGTGCCCTTGCCCAGCCGCACCAGCGGCGGGCGGGCGGTGCCGGCGAGGTGCTCGTCGCCGTCGGTGAGGCTGCCCAGGTCGACCAGCTGGTGCCAGGTGGACAGCACCGCCTCACCGGCGCCCGGCTGTGGCAGCGCGGCCGGCTCCACCGCCGGCGCGACCGGGCGGTCGGTCCGCGACGCCGGCAGCCCGCCCAGCTCGCGGCGCACGCTGAGCACGTCGCCCGTGCCGAGCCGCACGTCGAGCTGCGCGGCGAGCGCGTCCAGCACCCGGCCGTCGGTCA
This sequence comes from Micromonospora sp. WMMD812, assembly GCF_027497215.1. Lineage (NCBI taxonomy): Bacteria > Bacillati > Actinomycetota > Actinomycetes > Micromonosporales > Micromonosporaceae > Micromonospora > Micromonospora sp. WMMD812. The sequence goes on from NZ_CP114904.1 coordinate 4,290,473, forward strand.
TCGCGGCGGTCCGCAGCACGGCCTCGAAGGTGCGCAGCCGGCCCTCCCAGTCGAGGAAGCTGCCGGCCTTCTCGTCCACCGGCGCGACCGGGAAGACCACGTCCGCGCGGCGGGACACCGCGCTGTTGCGCAGCTCCAGGCTGACCAGGAACGGCACCGTGTCGAGGGCCTTCTCGGCCAGCCGCGGGTCGGCCAGGTCGGCCGGGTCGACCCCGGCCACCACCAGCGCGCCGAGCTGGCCGGCGGCGGCCGCCGCGATGATGCCGTCGGTGTCCCGGCCGGCCTGGCTCGGGATCACCCCGGCCGGGATGTCCCACGCCTCGCCCAGCTCGGCGCGGGCGGCCGGTTCGGTGACCAGGCGGCCACCGGGGAGCAGGTTCGGCAGGCAACCGGCGTCGACCGCGCCGCGGTCGCCGGCGCGCCGCGGCACCCAGGCCAGCTTCGCACCGGTACGCCGGGCGATGTCCGCGGCGGCGGAGAGGCCGCCAGGCACCTCGGCAAGCCGCTCGCCGACGATCAGGATGGCGCCCTCGGTGCTCAGCGCCTCGGCGACCGTGGCGTGCTCGGCGAGCACGCTGGCCTCCTCGCCCGGCACCACCCGGGCCAGCTTGGCGCCGAGCTTCTCCAGGCCACGGGTGGCGAACGGGGCGATCGCGTACACCGTGAGGATGCGCTTGAGGTAGGCCTTGCGCAGCCGCAGGAAGAGGACCGGGCACTCCTCCTCCGGCTCCAGCCCGACGAGCACGACCGCCGGGGCCTTCTCCACGTCGGCGTACGTCACGTCGGTGACCCCGGCGACCGAGGCGGCCAGGAAGTCGGCCTCCTCGCGGGAGACCGGCCGGGCCCGGAAGTCGATGTCGTTGGTGTTCAACGCGACCCGGGCGAACTTCGCGTACGCGTAGGCGTCCTCGACGGTCAGCCGACCGCCGGTCAGCACCGCGGTGCCCTGCCCGGACTCCCGGGCGGCGCGCAGCCCCTCGGCGGCGACGCCGAGCGCCTCGCTCCAGGAGGCCTCCCGCAGCTCACCGGTCCGCCGGTCGCGGACCAGCGGGGTGGTGAGCCGGTCGAAGGCGCGGGTGTACTGGAAGCCCCACCGCCCCTTGTCGCAGTTCCACTCCTCGTTCACCGCCGGGTCGTCGCCGGCCAGCCGGCGCAGCACCTTGCCGCGTCGCCAGTCGGTGCGCTGGGCGCAGCCGGCCGAGCAGTGCTCGCAGACGCTCGGGCTGGAGACCAGGTCGAACGGGCGGGCCCGGAACCGGTACTGGGCGCCGGTCAGCGCGCCGACCGGGCAGATCTGGACCGTGTTGCCGGAGAAGTACGAGTTAAACGGCACGTCCCCGCTGTCGTCCCCGGCCTCCGCGCCGTACGCGTCGTCCCGGTAGATGTTGATCTCCTCGGCGGACGACCGCCCCATCAGGTCGATGAACTTGTCGCCGGCGATCTCCTCGGAGAACCGGGTGCACCGCTGGCAGAGCACGCAGCGCTCCCGGTCGAGCAGCACCTGGCTGCTGATCGGGAGGGGCTTCGGGTACTCCCGCTTGTGCTCGTGGAACCGGGAGTCGGTGCGGCCGGTGGACATGGCCTGGTTCTGCAGCGGGCACTCGCCGCCCTTGTCGCACATCGGGCAGTCGAGCGGGTGGTTGAGCAGCAGCAGCTCCATGACCCCCTCCTGCGCCTTCTTGGCGACCGGGGAGGTGAGCTGGGTGCGGACCACCATGCCGTCGGCGACGGTCTGGGTGCAGGAGGCGACGGGCTTGCGCTGCCCCTCCACCTCGACCAGGCACTGCCGACACGCGCCGGCCGGAGCCAGCAGCGGGTGGTCGCAGAACCGGGGGATCTCGGTGCCCATCTCCTCGGCGACCCGGATCAGCAGCGCCCCCTTCGGGGCGGTGACCTCGACTCCGTCGATGGTGAGCGTGACGGTTTCGGTCTGCTTGGCTACGTCGGTCATTAGTGGGCTCCCACCAGCTGCTTGTCCGACAGCTTCGGCGCGGTACGTCCCTCGATGTAGTCGAGGTAGTCCTGCTTGAAGTACTTCAGCGACGAGGTCACCGGGCTGGTCGCGCCGTCACCCAGACCGCAGAACGAGCGGCCCAGGATGTTGTCGCAGGTGTCGAGCAGGGTCTCCAGGTCCTCGTGGGTGCCCTGACCGGAGAGGATCCGCCGGTACACCCGGACCATCCAGTAGTTGCCCTCCCGGCACGGGGTGCACTTGCCGCACGACTCGTGGTGGTAGAACTCCAGCCACCGGTAGGTCGCGTAGACCGGGCAGTCCTGGTCGGAGAAGATCTGCGTGGCCGTGGTGCCGAGGATCGAGCCGGCCGCCGCGACGCCCTCGAAGTCCAGCGGCACGTCCAGGTGCTCCGCCGCAAGCAGCGGCGTGGACGAGCCACCCGGAGTCCAGAACCTCAGGTTGTGCCCCGGCTGCATCCCGCCGGCCAGCTCCAGCAGCTCGCGCAGCGTGACGCCCATCGAGCACTCGTACTGGCCCGGGTTGGCGACCCGGCCGGAGAGGGAGTAGATCATCGGCCCGGAGGACTTCTCCGTGCCCATGCTCTTCCACCAGTCGGCGCCGCCGAGCACGATGTACGGCACGCTCGCGATGGTGCCGACGTTGTTGACGACCGTCGGGCTGGCGTACAGGCCGTGGGTCGCCGGGAACGGCGGGCGGAGCCGGGGCTGGCCCCGGAAGCCCTCCAGCGAGTCCAGCAGCGCGGTCTCCTCGCCGCAGATGTACGCCCCGGCGCCGGAGTGCACGACCAGCTCCAGGTCGAAGCCGGTGCCCAGGATGTCGCGGCCCAGGTAGCCCTTGGCGTACGCCTCCTGCACCGCGTTGCGCAGCCGCCGGGCGGCGTGCACGGCCTCACCGCGGATGTAGATGTACGCCCGGTTGGCCCGGATCGCGTACGAGGCGATGATGACGCCCTCGACCAGCGAGTGCGGGTCGTGCGTCATCAGCGGCAGGTCCTTGCAGGTGCCCGGCTCGCCCTCGTCGGCGTTGACCACGAGGTAGTGCGGCTTGCCGTCACCCTGCGGGATGAAGCCCCACTTGAGACCGGTGGGGAAGCCGGCGCCCCCGCGACCGCGCAGCCCGGAGTCCTTGACCAGCTGGATCAGGTCGTCCGGATGGGCCTTGAGGGCCTTGCGCAGCGCCGCGTAGCCGTCCAGCTTCTCGTAGGTGCCGATCCGCCAGGCGTCCGGCGACAGCCAGCGCTTGGTCAGCACCGGCGTCAGCTTGGCCAGCGTCTCCGGCCGAGGAGTGGTCACTTCTGGCCCCCCGTCTCGCTCGCGTCTCCCGGGTTGGCGCCGTCGGCGTCCGTCCCGGCCTTCGCCTCGTTGAGGTTGCGCTGCTGCGCCCCGGCGTCGTCGCCGGCGGGCTTACGGTCGGCGGCGGGCGCGTTGGCCGCCACGCCGGCCGCCGCGGCCGCCCGCGCGTCGCCGGCAGTGTCCGACGTACCGGTCGGTGTGGACGCCCCGTCGCCGCCCTTGACCGGGGCGGCTACGGCCTCGGCCGGCGCCGGCTTCGCGGCCTCGGCCTTCGCCTTCGCCTCGGCGGCGGCCTTGTCGGCCTCGGCCTTGCTCCGGATGGGGGTGTTCGGGTCGAAGCCCGACACCGAGATGCCGTGCTGCTGGGCCAGCCGCAGGCCACGCAGGCTCGGCTCACCCGGGCCGCCGTCGGCGACCGCGCCCTCGCGCTCGTCGGCGAAGCCGGCGAGCTGCACCGCCATCTCCTTGAGGGTGCAGAGCCGGGCGCCCCGGGTCGGCATCGGCCGCCCACCGGCCCGCAGTTCGTCCACCACGCCGACCGCCGTCTGCGGGTCGACGCCGTCGAAGAAGTCGTAGTTGACGGTCATGACCGGCCCGTAGTCGCACGCCGCCAGGCACTCGGCGTGCTCCAGGGTGATCTTCCCGTCGACGGTGGTCTCGTCGTGACCGACACCGAGGTGTTCGGCGAGCGAGTCGTAGACCTCCTGGCCGCCGAGCACGTTGCACATGGTGTTGGTGCAGACGCTGACCAGGTAGTCACCGGTCGGCTTGCGCTTGTACATGGTGTAGAAGGTGGCCACCGCGCCCACCTGGGCCTTGTTCAGACCCAGCACCTCGGCGCAGAACTCCACCCCGGCCGGGGAGACGTAACCCTCCTCGGCCTGCACCAGGTGCAGCAGCGGCAGCAGCGCCGAGCGGGACCGGTCCGCCGGGTAGCGGGCGATGATCTCCCGCGCCCGCTCGCGAGTCGTTTCGGTGAAGACAGTCATCGGTCACAACCACCCATCACGGGGTCCAGCGAGGCGCCACCGGCGATCACGTCGGCGATCAGGCCGCCCTCGGCCATCGCCGGCAGGGCCTGGAGGTTGACGAAGCTCGGCTCCCGGTAGTGCACCCGGTACGGCCTGGTGCCCCCGTCGGAGACCGCGTGCACGCCCAGCTCGCCGCGGGGCGACTCGATGCCGACGTACACCTGGCCCGGCGGGACCCGGAAGCCCTCGGTGACCAGCTTGAAGTGGTGGATCAGCGACTCCATCGACTGACCCATGATCTTGGCGACGTGCTCCAGCGAGTTGCCCATCCCGTCGACGCCGATGGCCAGCTGGGCCGGCCAGGCGATCTTCCGGTCGGCGACCATCACCGGGCCCGGCTTCGCGAGCCGGTCCAGCGCCTGCTCGACCAGCTTGAGCGACTCCCGGATCTCGGCGAGCCGGACCTGGTAGCGGCCCCACACGTCGCCGTCGGGGTGGGTCGGGACGTCGAACTCGTACGTCTCGTACCCGCAGTACGGCATGGTCTTGCGCAGGTCCCAGGCGAGACCGGCGGAGCGCAGCACCGGCCCGGTCACGCCGAGCGCGACGCAGCCGGTCACGTCGAGCACCGCGACGTTCTTCGTCCGCTCGACCCAGATCGGCTGGCCGGAGAGGAGGTCCTCGTACTCCTTGAGCTTCTTCGGCATCATCTTCAGGAACTCGCGGATCTTGACGATCGCGTCGTCCGGGACGTCCTGGGCCACGCCGCCCGGCCGGACGTACGCGTGGTTCATCCGCAGGCCGGTGATGGTCTCGAAGATGTCGAGGATGTACTCCCGCTCCCGGAAGCCGTAGAGCATGATCGAGATCGCGCCCAACTCCATACCGGTGGTGGCCAGCCAGACCAGGTGCGAGCTGATCCGGTTGAGCTCCATCATCAGCACCCGGATGGTGGTGGCCCGCTCGGTGACGTCGTCGGTGATGCCGAGCAGCTTCTCCACCGCGAGGGCGTACGCCGTCTCGTTGAACAACGGCGAGAGGTAGTCCATCCGGGTCACGAAGGTGCTGCCCTGGACCCAGTTGCGGTACTCGAGGTTCTTCTCGATGCCGGTGTGCAGGTAGCCGATGACCGAGCGGGCCTCGCGGACCGTCTCGCCCTCCAACTCCAGGATCAGCCGGAGCACGCCGTGCGTGGACGGGTGCTGCGGGCCCATGTTGACGACGATGCGCTCGTCGTTGATCGGGTCGGTGCCGGAGACGACGCTGTCCCAGTCCCCGCCGGTGACGGTGAAGACCCTGCCCTCGGTGGTCTCGCGCTCGGTGGCGTAGTTGGACGTGGTCACTGGTACGACCTCCTCCGGTCGGGCGGCGGGATCTCGGCGCCCTTGTACTCGACGGGCACGCCGCCGAGCGGGTAGTCCTTGCGCTGCGGGTGCCCCTCCCAGTCGTCCGGCATGAGGATCCGGGTCAGGCTGGGGTGGCCGTCGAAGACGATGCCGAACATGTCGTACGCCTCGCGCTCCTGCCAGTCCGCGGTCGGGTAGACCGCGGTCACGCTGGGCAGGTGCGGGTCCTCGGCGGAGACCGCGGCCTCCAGCCGGACCCGGCGGCGGTACGTCATCGAGGTCAGCTGGTAGACGACGTGCAGCCGGCGGGCGTCCGCGCCGAGGTAGTCCACACCGGACACCGAGGAGCAGAGCTCGAAGCGGAGCGCGAGGTCGTCCCGCATCACCTGGCAGACCTCGGCGATCCGCTCGGGGCGGACGTGCAGGGTCAGCTCGCCGCGGTCCACCACGACCTTCTCGATCGCGTCGCCGAAGGCGGGGTAGGCCTCCTCCAGCGCGTCGTGGACCTCGTCGAAGTAGCCGCCGAACGGCCGGGACGCCGACTCGATCGGCCGGCGCGGGCGGACCAGGCCGCCGTAGCCGGAGACGTCACCCGAGCCCTGGTTGCCGAACATGCCGCGGCCGGCCGGGCTGGCCGGCGGGTGTTCGGCGGGAGCGCCGCTGGTCGCGCCGACCGGGGTCACCGGCACCGGCACGCCGCCGTCGTTCGGCTTGTCGTCAGTCACTTGATCCCCCCGTGCGGGTGGAGGTGGTTCTGGGCGTTCATCCAGTTCTCGATCCGCAGCTGCTCCTCGCGGCCCTCGCGGACCGCCTGGGTCCACTCGGCCCGCCGGGCCTTGTCACTGCGGTACGACGACGGCATCGAGCCGTAGGGGACGACCGGGATGTCGCCGCGCTCCTTGCGCGCCTCGAGCATCTTGCGGCCGTTGGCGCCGAGCGGCTCGTGCATGATCTTCTCGCGGAGCTTGAGGATCGCGTCGATGAGCATCTCCGGCCGGGGCGGGCAGCCGGGCAGGTACATGTCGACCGGCACGACGTGGTCGACGCCCTGCACGATCGCGTAGTTGTTGAACATCCCGCCGCTGCTGGCGCAGACGCCCATCGAGAGCACCCACCGGGGCTCGGCCATCTGGTCGTAGATCTGGCGCAGGACCGGGGCCATCTTCTGGCTCACCCGACCGGCGACGATCATCAGGTCCGCCTGCCGGGGCGAGGCCCGGAAGACCTCCATGCCCCAGCGGCCCATGTCGTAGTGCGGGCCGCCGGCCGCCATCATCTCGATGGCGCAGCAGGCCAGGCCGAAGGTGGCGCCCCAGACGGACGACTTCCGGGACCAGTTGACCAGCTTCTCCACCGAGGTGAGCAGGACGCCGGCGGGGAGCTTCTCCTCGATGCCCATCTGACGTTCCTTCCTCAGTCCCAGTCCAGGCCGCCGCGACGCCAGACGTAGGCGTACGCGACGAAGACCGCGACGATGAACAGGACCATCTCCACGAAGCCGAAGATCGGCAGGGCGTCGAACGAGACCGCCCAGGGGTAGAGGAAGATGATCTCGATGTCGAAGACGATGAACAGCATCGCCGTCAGGTAGAACTTGATCGGGAACCGTCCGCCGCCGACCGGCTGCGGGCTGGGCTCGATGCCGCACTCGTACGCCTCGAGTTTGGCCTTGTTGTAGCGCCGGGGACCGGCGAAGCGGGCGGCGGCCACGGAGAACAGCGCGAACGCCGCGGCGAGGGCGAACAGCCCGATGATGGGTGCGTAAGGCGAGAGCGACATTTTCTTCTCCTGCTCGTCCTTCCCTGCCCTCGTGCTTGACGAAAATCACACTATTCACGTCCCCCGTGACGACCGCCGTCGGGGGGCCGATCTCTTGTTCCGTCCCGCTGCCGTCGCCGGTCGCGGGCCGGGTCCTACACGGCTGGCGCCACCTTCGTCATCGCGTTGATGACCCGGTCCATCGCGTCTCCGCCGCGCGGATCGGTCAGGTTGGCCAGCAGCTTGAGCACGAAGCGCATCAGCGTGGGGTGCGGCATCCCGTGCTTGGTGGCCATCCGCATGACCTCCGGACGGCCGATGAGCTTCACGAAGATCCCGCCGAGCCGGTAGTAGCCGCCGAACCGGGCCTTCAGCTCCTGCGGGTACGCCATCAACGCCCGCTCCCGCTCGACGCCGGCCGGCCGGGCCAGCGCCTGCACCGCGATCTCCGCGGCCAGTTCGCCGGACTCCATCGCGTACGCGATGCCCTCGCCGTTGAACGGGTTCACCATGCCGCCGGAGTCGCCGACCAGCAGCACGCCCCGGGTGTAGTGCGGGACGCGGTTGAAGCCCATCGGCAGGGCGGCGCCGAGGATCGGCCCGTCCGCGTTCGCCTCGTCCGTCATCCCCCAGTCGACGGGGGTGTTGGCGAGCCAGTCAGTGAGCAGCTGGCGGTAGTTTGTCTTACCGAACGCGGACGACGAGTTGAGCACGCCGAGGCCGACGTTCACCCGGCCGTCGCCGAGCCCGAAGATCCAGCCGTAGCCGGGCAGCAGGTTGTCACCGCTGTCCTTGCTGCGCAGCTCCAACCAGGACTCGAGGTAGTTGTCCTGGTGCTTGGCCGGGGAGCGGTAGTAGCGGCGGACGGCCACGCCGATCGGCCGGTCCTCCCGCTTGGCGAGCCCGAGCGCGAGCGGGAAGCGACCGGAGACACCGTCGGCCGCGACCACCAGCGGGGCGTGGAAGGCGGCGGGGGCCTTGTCCGCACCGACCTCGGCCACGACGCCGGTCACCCGGCCGTCCGCGTCGAGCACCGGCCCGGTGACGTTCACGCCGGTCCGCAGCGTGGCTCCGGCGGCCACGGCCCGCTGGGCGAGCAGGTCGTCGAAGTCCAGCCGGGTGCGGACCAGCCCGTAGTTGGGGAAGCTCGCCAGGTCGGGCCAGTCCAGCTCCAGCCGGACGCCGCCGCCGATGACCCGCAGGCCACGGTTGTGCAGCCACCCCGCCTCGGGCGAGGTGTCGACGCCCATCCGGATGAGCTGGCGCACCGCGCGCGGGGTCAGCCCGTCGCCGCAGACCTTCTCCCGGGGGAACTCGGTCTTCTCCAGCAGCAGCACCCGCACACCGTGCTGGGCGAGGTGGTACGCGGTCGCCGACCCACCGGGACCGGCACCCACGACGATCACATCGGCGTCGTGTTCCACCGCGGTCATCCGCGCCTCCTCCCGCATGCTCGTGAAATGCTTCACAAGCCAGACGCTGGGAGTCTATGACCGGCGTCTCACCCCCGCCCCATCAGGGGTGCCTAAGTTGCCGATGTGACAGGCGGGAAACGTTTTCGACCACGTGGTGTCAGGCCCGACTGGGCGCGTCGAGACCCGCGTCGACCCGGATGGTCTCGGGCAGATGCTCGCGCAGCGCGCCGCCGGCCGCGCGATCCAACGCCGCGAGCACCTCGGCCACGACCTGACGGACGTCGGCCGGGTCGGCGCCGGCCAACTCCCGCAGCTGCGCGATGAGTTCGGCCGCGTCGTCGTCGGTGGCGGCCGCAGGGTCCGCCCGCTCTGGGTCCGTCATGGGGGCGAGCCTACGACGCAAAGTGGACGGAAATCGGATATTCACGAAATAAGGTGGTGTGCCCTATTCGCGAACAGCGCGGTGCAGGGCGACGACCCCGCCGGTGAGGTTGCGCCAGGCCACCTTCCGCCAGCCCGTCGCGCCGATCCGCCCGGCGAGCGCGGCCTGGTCGGGCCACGCCCGGATCGACTCGGCGAGGTAGACGTACGCCTCGGGGTTGCTGGACACCGCGCGCGCCACCGCCGGCAGCGAGCGCATCAGGTACGACAGGTAGACCGTGCGGAACGCCGGGTTGACCGGGGTGCTGAACTCGCACACCACCAGGCGGCCCCCGGGCCGGGTGACCCGGGCCAGCTCGCGCAGGGCGGCGTCGGTGTCGGCGACGTTGCGCAGCGCGAACGAGATGGTCACCGCGTCGAAGCTCGCGTCGGCGAAGGGCAGCCGCAGCGCGTCACCGGCCAGCAGCGGCACTCCCGGGCGGGTGCGCTTGCCGGCGTGCAGCATGCCGAGGGACAGATCCGCGCCCACCGCGTACGCGCCGGACTGGGCCAGCTCCTCGGTCGAGACCCCGGTGCCCGCGCCGACGTCGAGCACCCGCTCGCCGGGGCGCAGCCCGAGCGCGGCCCGGGTCGCCCGCCGCCAGGACCGGTCCTGCCCGAAGGAGAGGACGGTGTTCGTCAGGTCGTAGCGCTCGGCCACGCCGTCGAACATCGCGGCGACCTCGTGCGGCTGCTTGTCCAGGCTGGCGCGGTGGCCCTGCGGTGTGCGACTCACCCCTCCACTCTGCCAGCCGCCGCCGGCCGGACGGCCGCTGGGTCCGCCGACGACGAAGGGCGGGATGGCCGCAGCCACCCCGCCCTTCGGTGAGCGCCGCTCAGTCGGTCGACTTCTCGTCGCCCGGGGTCACCAGCACGACCTTGCGGCGGCGGGAGAGCAGCAGCAGCGCGCCACCCGCCAGCAGGACGGCCGCGCCGATCCCGCCGATCAGACCGGCCTGCACACCGGTCACCGGCAGGCCGCCACCGCCGCCGGCTCCACCGCCGGTGCCCGGGGACGCGGTGCCGCCCGGCGTCGGGGTCGGGGTCGGCGTCGGCTGCGCCGACAGGTCCACGAACGCCTCGAAGGTGGCGTGGTTGTCGCCCTCGTCGGCCTCGGTGAAGGTCCGGCGCTGCGCCTGGGTGGCGACCTCCGGCTCCTCCTCGGCGGGGCCCTCGGCGCCGTCCAGGCCGTAGGCGAACAGGTCGCCCTCCTTGAGCACCGGCTCGGTGACGCCCTGGCCGACCTTCACCCGCACGTCCGCGGTGTAGTACTCGCCCGGCTTGAGGACCGCGCCGGCGTTCTCGCACAACAGCTGGGCCTTGCCGAGGATCTCCTGCTCGACGCAGCCCTGCGGCTTCTGCGCGAAGCTGACGCCGGCCGGGAGGGTCAGCCCGTAGAAGATGCCGGTCGCCTTGCGGCTGCCGTCGTTGTAGACCGCCCAGTCGAGCGGCACGGTTTCCCCGCGGGGGACCGGCTTCAGGTCGGGCTCGTCGGCCACGGCCCCGTTGACCACGACGTTGGCCTGGACGTCCTGCACCCAGGCGGTCAGGTCGTAGCCGGGCTTGGCAACGGTGATGTCGTGGTCGACGGTGTCGGCCTCCGCGTTGGCGGCGCTGATCGTGACCTTCAGCGTGCCCGCGTCCCCGCGACCACCGGTGCTGAACAGCGGAAGGCCGAAGTCCTCGCTCGTGCCGCCACGCAGGTCACCGAGGAGGCAGGTGAACGTGCTGCCCTTCATCTCGCAGCCGTCCGGCACCACGAAGCCGACCCTGTTCTTCTTGAGGCCGGCGGTGTCGACGGTGACCGTGACGGCCTTGGCGTCGACCGACTCGGTGAGGTTCTGAACGGTGAACTTGAACGGCTTGGCCTTCGCCGCCTTGACGCCCTTGGCCAGCTCGTAGCTGATCGGGACGAGGGCGATGTCGGCCTGGTCGGCGGCGTACGCCGGGACGGTCGCGGCGGTCATCCCGCCGGCCGCGAGCAGGGCCACGACGCCGGCGCGCGCCAGGGCCGAACGGTGGAACGGAGTCATGGATCCCCCGGGGTTAGGGAAGAAAGAGGTCTGCTTGCGGAACCGAGCGGACGGTATCCGAGGTCGATCTCCCAGCGCCAGCGCCGACGGCGTGTTTCATCCGTCCGGTCCGGACCGCATGGACAGTGCGGGCGGGATGGGTGACCATCCCGCCCGCACTGCCCTGCGTTATGTGAACGGCCCTCATGGGCCGATGGAGGACGTCTTCAGGTCGCCCGCCGCTCGTCGGACGGCGCCGCCGGGACCATCCGGCGCCGCCGCGCGGCCACGACCCATCACACCACCCGCGACCAGCACGGCCACGCCGATTCCGTCGATCAGACCGGCCTGCGGACCAGCGCGCCGCCGCAACCGCCGCCTCTCCGGCAGCCGAGCCCGGCCAGTGTCCTCGTTCGTGTCCACCGTCGGGATCCCCCGTCGAGGCGTCCCGAACGCCGTACGACCGGACGGCTTCGGCCGGAACGGACGACCTCCGACGACGGACGGTCAGCCCGACCCGCCGTACGGCCCGGTCAGGGCGACGGGCGGGGCCGGAGGCGCGAGGACCCGCGGACCGGGATCAGCGGGCGTCGACCAGCGGCAGGGACCGGCCGGCGCCACCGCCGGGCATGGCGATCGAGGAGAAGTGCGAGACCACCCGCTCGTCGGTCGGGTCGTCGGCCGGGGTGTGGTGCACGGCGAGCCGGTGGTAGAGCGTGTCCCGCTGCGCGGGGATCCGACCCGCCGTGCGGATCATGCCGATCAGCTCGTGCAGGTTGGACCGGTGCCGCGCGCCCGCGGAGGAGATGACGTTCTCCTCCAGCATGATCGAGCCGAGGTCGTCGACGCCCATGTGCAGCGCGAGCTGCCCGACGTCCTTGCCGGTGGTCAGCCAGGACGCCTGCAGGTGCGGCACGGTCTCGAAGAAGAGCCGGGCCACCGCGACCAGCCGCAGGTACTCCAGCGTGGTCGCCTGCGTCCGTCCCTTGAGGTGGTTGTTCTCCGGCTGGTACGTCCACGGGATGAAGGCCCGGAACCCGCGGGTGCGGTCCTGCACGTCGCGGATCATCCGCAGGTGCTCGATCCGCTCGGCGTTGGTCTCGCCGGTGCCCATCATCATCGTGGCGGTCGACTCGACGCCCTGCCGGTGGGCCAGCTCCATGACCTCCAGCCACCGCTCACCGGACTCCTTCAGCGGAGCGATCGCCTTGCGGGGCCGCTCGGGCAGCATCTCCGCGCCCGCACCGGCGATGGAGTCCAGGCCGGCCGCCTTGATCCGGGCGATCGCCTCGTCCAGGCTGACGCCCGAGACCTTGGCCATGTGCAGGATCTCGCTGGGCCCGATCGAGTGGATGGCGAGCTGCGGGTACGCCTGCTTGACCGAGGAGAACAACTCCTCGTAGTACTCCACGCCGTAGTCCGGGTGGTGACCGCCCTGGAGCATCACCTGGGTGGCGCCCAGCTCGACCGCCTCGCCGCAGCGGCGAAGGATCTCCTCGGTCGGGTGGGTCCAGCCCTCCTTGTGCTTGGGGGCTCGGTAGAAGGCGCAGAACTTGCACGCCGTCACGCAGACGTTGGTGTAGTTGATGTTGCGGTCGATCAGGTACGTGACGATGTTGTCCGGGTAGCGCCGCCGGCGCACCGCGTCGGCGGCCTCGCCCAGCGCGTGGAAGGGCGCCTCGGTGTAGAGCAGCAGGGCCTCCTCGGGCGTGATCCGCCCGCCGTCCGCGCCGCGCTGCAGGATGTCGTCGATCTCCCGGCTCACCGTCACGCCTCCGAGCCTACGTCGCCGCACCGCGACGTCGATCCGGGCCCGGCCCCTGCGTACGCCACCACCGGCCGATTGTGATCCTGGCCATCCCCACGGAGGGCCCGGCCCGGGCTGGATCCGGTGGCCGTCCGCGAGGTCGTCGCGGACGGCCACCGCCGGTTCAGAAGATCCGTTGCACGCTGCTCGACGTCCACCCCGACCCGACCGTGGCCTGGTCTCCTCCGAAGAGCCGGTAGTCGGCGCTGAGGTCGCCCGTCGAGGCGAAGCCCAGCAGGGCGCCGTCGGCGTTGTTGCCGATGATGTCGGTGCGCCAGTCACCGGTCATGTCCCCGACGATGATCCGGAACCGGCTGGTGGTGGTCCAGTTGGTGCCGACATAGGGGTACGGCGAGGGGAACAGCGAACCGCCGCCGCTCGTCGCGCCGCTCGACTGATAGGCGCGCAGCCTGCCGTCGCTGAGCTGGGCGATGAGATCAGTGCGGCCGTCGCCGTCGACGTCGGCGGGAGCGACCCGCGGGATCGAGCTGCTCCGCCAGCCGCTGCCGACCACCTTCGCGGCGTCGGTCGACGGGAAGAGCTTGAGGTTGGCGGAGAGGTCCCCGCTCGACGGGTAGGCCTTCATGCTTCCGTCGGCGTACTGGGCGACAAGGTCGGTGCGCCCGTCCCCGTCGAAGTCGCCGGGGAAGATGCGGGGTACCGCCGAGGTGGTGAAGCCGTTGCCGACGATCCAGTTGCCACCGGCGAGGAGCCTGCCGCTGGCGGACAGGTCACCGGTCGACGGCCAGATCTTCAGCGTGCCGTCGGCCAGCTGCGCCAACACGTCAGTCCTCCCGTCCCCGTTGTAGTCGCCAGGAATGATCCGGGGGATGCTCGACGCCGTGAACCCCGTGCCCACGACCGCTGTACGGCCGCCGAACAGCCGGTAGTCCGCGGAGACGTCGCCGGTCGACTCCCACGCGGTCAGCGTGCCGTCGACGGTTTGACCGATCAGGTCCGCCCGGCCGTCACCCGTGAAGTCGCCGGTGATGACCCGGGGCCGGTTGGCCGCCGTCCAGTTGGTGCCGACGTACGGCCACGGCGACGGCAGAAGCGCGGACGTGCCGGACATGTTCCCGCTCGACCCGTAGAGTCGCAGCCGGCCGTCGGCGACCTGGCCGAGCAGGTCGTCCTTGCAGTCGCCGGTGAAGTCGTTCGCCAGGACGACGCCGGCCTGGGCGCCGGTGCCGGCGATGCCGCCTGCGGCGTTGCAGGTGGACGGGGTGCTCGCCCGGACCCAACCGGCAAGGTCGTCGACCCGCGTCTCGACGGCGCCCCGTCGGGTCTCCGTCTCGGCCAGGCAACCACCCTGCCACGAGGTGTGGTGCACGGCGACCAGCTCGAGCCGGCCGTCGACCACCCGTACCGCCGGCCCGCCCGAGTCGCCCTTGCACGTGGTGATCCCGCCCGGGTCCAGGTTGGTGATGCCGACGGTGGTCGCGGTGACCTCCTCGACGGTAACGGGTGCGGCGTGGAGCTTGTCCGGCGCCCACTCGGTGGCGGTGCGGCCGAAGCCCAGCGCCTGGAGCGGCTCGCCCGGCGCCGGCGCCGCGGTTGCGACCCCGACCGGCGCGACACCGGCCACGGGCACCACGAGCCGGAGGAGGGCCAGGTTGCGGTCCGGGTGGGGCACCACCCGGGTGGCCGTCGAGACTCGGCCGTCAGCGGCGGTGAGGTCCAGCCGGCCGACGGTGACCGTCGTGGGCCGCGCCGGCGCGCCCGCCACTGGCGGCTGCCCGTCGTCGGTCACGCAGGAGCGGGCGGTGAGCACCCACTGCGGCGCGACGAGCGCGCCGGTGCAGGCATGGACGTCACCGAACGTCACCTTGGCCACGAACGCGAAGGCGGGGTCGGTCACCGGCGTGCCCCCGCTGACCGCGTTGGCCGGGACGCTGCCGGCCACACCCACCATCACGATGGCGGCCAGGCCGACCGCGAGTGCGCGTCGGCGCGGCCGACGATGGATCCTGACGCCCATGGAGCTCCCCCTGGCTCGACAGCATGAAGGCCGCGCCGGACGCTCGGCCGAACGCGGCGCACTCGTCGTCCAGCGTCGGACCGGACGGTCCGTTGCGTCACGACGACAGGGAGCAATATAGACGATCAAAAACATCTGTGCGGTCCCGTGCCTCGGACCACCCGGGCCGGGGTCAGGCGTCGTAGTCGACCGTCAGCCTGTCCGTGGTCGGGCTCGACTGGCAGGTGAGCACGTAGCCGGCGGCGACCTCGTCCGGCTCCAGGGCGTAGTTGCGGGCCATGGTCACCTCGCCCTCGACCACCTTCGCCTTGCACGTCGAGCAGACACCGCCCTTGCAGGCGTACGGCAGCTCGCCGCGGACCTTGAGCGCGGCGTCCAGCACCCGCTCGTCGCGCCCCATCGTGAAGCTCGACGACCGGCCGTCGAGCATGATGGTTACCTCGGCCCCGGCGCCCGGCTCGTCGGCCGGCCGGCGCGGCGGCTCCGGCGGCGCGTCGACGTGGAACAGCTCGGTGCGCACCGCCCCGTCCGGCACGCCGCGGGCGGCCAGCACCCCCCGGACGTCGACCACCATCCCGTACGGGCCGCAGAGGAACCACTCGTCGATCCGCTCGCCCGGCACGATGGTCTCCAGCAACCGGCCCATCCGGTCGGCGTCGATCCGCCCCGACAGCAGCGGCGACTCGCCCTGCTCCCGGGAGAGCACGTGCACCAGGTGCAGCCGGGCCGGGTAGCGGTCCTTCAGGTCGGCCAACTCCTCGGCGAACATCACCGTGTTCGCCGTGCGGTTGCCGTACAGCAGGGTGAAGGTGCTGGCCGGCTCGACGGCGAGCGCCGTCGCGACCAGCGCGAGCACCGGGGTGACCCCGGAGCCGGCGACCACCGCGCCGTAGTGGCGGGCCCGGTCCGGGTCGAAGGCCGTGGTGAAGTTCCCGAGCGGGGGCAGCACCTCGACGGTGTCGCCGTCGCGCAGGGCGCCGCAGGCGTACGCGGAGAACGCGCCGCCGGGCACCTCGCGCACCCCGATCCGCAGCCGGCCGTGCCGGGCCAGCTCCTCGGGGGTGGAGCAGATGGAGTACGACCGCCGGACGTCCGCGCCGTCGTCACCCGCGGAGCCGGCCGGTCCGGCTCCACCGGGGCGCCGGACGGTGAGGTGCTGCCCGGCGCGGAAGGCGAACGTCTCCCGCAACTCGTCGGGCACCGCGAAGGTGATCGCCACAGCGTCGGCGGTGAGCCGGTCGACGGCGGCGACTGGCAGCGGGTGGAAGACCGGCCGGCGACGGACCGGCCGCGAGATGGTGACTGTCACAGCGCCTTCAGGTGGTCGAAGGGTTCGGAGCAGGAGCGGCACCGCCACAGCGCCTTGCAGGCGGTCGAGCCGAAGCGGCTGAGCTGCTCGGTCTCCGGCGACCCGCAGCGCGGGCACCGCACGGAGAGGGTCAGTGGCACGGCGCCGCCGGCCCGGACCGGCGTGGGTGGGGCGATCCCGGCGGTGGCGAGCTTGGCCCGGCCGGAGTCGGAGATCCAGTCGGTGCTCCAGGCGGGGCTGTGGACCGTGCGGACCTCGGCGTCCGGATGGCCGGCCGCGGTCAGCGCGCGGCGGATGTCGGCGCGGATCACGTCCATCGCCGGGCAGCCGGTGTAGGTGGGGGTGATGGTCACGACCACCCGGCCGGTGGCCGGATCCTCGTCGACCGCCCGGAGGATGCCCAACTCGTCGATGGTGAGCACCCGGATCTCCGGGTCCACCACCGCGGCCACGGCCTCCCTCGGACTCACCACCGCCGTCCCTTCGCGACCGCCGGGGCGGCGCGCCTCGCGGTCACCACGCCGCTCCCGGGTGGGCGCGGTGCAGCACCTGCATCTCGGCGAGCAGGTAGGACAGGTGCTCGGTGTGCACGCCGTCCCGCCCGCCGCCCGGGGCCCAGCGGGTCTCCGGCCGGGTGATCGTGGCCTCGGCCAGGACCGCCGTCACGGTGGCGTCGAACTCCGCCCGCAGCGTGGCCGGGTCGACCGGCGCCGCCGGGTCCGGCGCGAACAGCTCCGCCATGTACGGCCAGACCTGGTCGACCGCCGACTGCATCCGACGGTGCGACTCCCCGGTGCCGTCACCGAGCCGTTTCACCCACAGCGAGGCGTGGTCCAGGTGGTACGCCGACTCCTTGCGGGCCTTCGCGCCGATCGCGGCCAGCCGCTCGTCGGCGCACCCGGCCAGCGCGGTGTAGAGCGGCAGTTGGTACGCCGACAGGAAGAGCAGCTTCGCCATGGTGACCGCGAAGTCCCCGTTGGGCAGCTCGACCAGGAGGCAGTTGCGGAACTCCCGGTCGCCGCGCAGGTACGCCAGCGCGTCCTCGTCCCGGCCGGCGCCCTCCAGCTCCCCCGCGTAGGTGAGCAGCAGCCGCGCCGCGCCGAGCTGGTCCAGGGCGATGTTGGCCAGCGCGACGTCCTCCTCCATCTCCGGCGCGTGGGTGGTCCACTCGGCCAGCCGCTGCGCGGCGATCAGCGCGTCGTCACCGAGCCGGAGCGCGAATTCAAAGGGGCCGTTCACAGGTGCGCCACCCCGTCCGGCACCTCGTAGAAGGTGGGGTGGCGGTAGACCTTGTCGGCCGCCGGGTCGAAGAAGGCGTCCTTCTCGTCCGGGCTGGACGCGGTGATCGCGCTCGCCGGCACCACCCAGATGGAGACGCCCTCCTGCCGCCGGGTGTAGAGGTCGCGGGCGTTACGCAGGGCCAGCTCGGCGTCGGGTGCGTGCAGGCTGCCGACGTGGGTGTGCGACAGCCCGCGCCGGGCGCGGACGAAGACCTCCCACAGGGGCGACGGGTCGCTCGCGCTGAGCTGACCGGTTCGCTCGCTACGCTCGCTCACGCCGCCACCGTCTCCTTTTGTCCCGCCCGCTTCGCGGCGTACGCCGCGGCGGCCTCGCGTACCCAGGCGCCCTCGTCGTGGGCGCGCCGGCGGTGCTCCATCCGCTGCCGGTTGCACGGCCCGTCGCCCTTGATCACCCGCATCAGCTCGTCGTAGTCCGGCTGGGTGTAGTCGTACGCCTGACGCTCGTCGTTCCAGCGCAGGCCCGGGTCCGGGATGGTCAGGCCGAGGATCTCGGCCTGCTGCACACACATGTCGACGAAGCGCTGGCGCAGGTCGTCGTTGGAGAAGCGCTTGATCTTCCAGGCCATGGACTGCTCGGAGTGCGTCGACTCGCCGTCCGGCGGGCCGAACATCGCCAACGACGGGTACCACCAGCGGTCCACCGCGTCCTGGGCCATCGCCTTCTGCTCCGGGGTGCCGTGCGACAGCGTGTGCAGGATCTCGTAGCCCTGCCGCTGGTGGAACGACTCCTCCTTGCAGATGCGGATCATCGCCCGGGCGTAGGGGCCGTAGGAGCAGCGGCACAGCGGCACCTGGTTGACAATCGCGGCCCCGTCGACCAGCCAGCCGATCGCGCCGACGTCGGCCCAGGTGAGGGTGGGGTAGTTGAAGATCGAGCTGTACTTCTGCCGACCCTCGATGAGGAGCCGCACCAGCTCGTCCCGGCTGATCCCGAGCGTCTCGGCGGCGGCGTAGAGGTAGAGCCCGTGCCCGGCCTCGTCCTGGACCTTGGCGAGCAGGATGGCCTTGCGCTTGAGCGAGGGCGCCCGGCTGATCCAGTTGCCCTCGGGCTGCATGCCGATGATCTCGGAGTGGGCGTGCTGGGCGATCTGCCGGATCAGCGTCCGGCGGTACGCCTCGGGCATCCAGTCGCGCGGCTCGATCTTCTGGTCGGCCGCCACGACCTCGTCGAAGTACCCCGCCAGGTCCTCCGGGGTGGTCCCGCCGCGCCGCTGCCGGGCCGCCGCCTCGCGCAGCGCGGTCTCCGCCGCCTCGACCTCGCCGAGCAGGCCGCCGCCGGGCGCGTCGTCCGGGGCGCCGAAGTCGTTGCCATACATGACCACAAGTGTTACAGCTTGCGACTCAAGAAACCAGAGGGTGTAACAGGAAACCGAAGATACCTTCTGTCACCGGGCGACCCCTTCGGGTTGCCGGATCCGCCCGGCGGGTTCTATGACTTGGGTCACGAACCAAAGATGAATCACCGCAAAAGCCTTGTACTGGCCGCATATCCCGCCTTCATGGCAAGTTGCCAGGTGGCGCAATCTGGCGTATGCCACTTCCGGACGTAGACTTTCCCGGTCACACCGATCGGACGACGACGATCGCCGTCACCACCCCGGCCGCCAACCCCCGGCCCGCGGCGATCAGCCGGTTCGTCCTGGCTACAGCCGGTCCCCCCGGCCCTGACATCTGGAGCTCGCCCACTCATGCGTTCCCGCGTGACCATGGTGCTCGCCGTCGTGGCGGTCCTCCTCGGTGGCGTCCTGCTCGTTCCCACCGCGTACGCCCGGCTCGCCGGTGACGGCGCGACCGGGACCGGCGGCAGCGGCGGCGGCAGCGTCGCGGCGCCCGCACCCGCCCCACCCCCGCCGCCGACGCTGGCCGCCGGCCCGGTGTCGGTGAGCTTCAACGGCGAGTTCTTCTCCTGGGCCCTCATGGACCGCGCGACCGGGAAGATCTCCGGGTCGAAGAACCTGGCCTCGACCAGTTCCACCGAGTCGATGATCAAGGCCTGGATCGTGTCGGACTACCTGCGCCAGCTCGGCGACAAGGAGCCGCCGACCTCGATGCTGAAGGCGGCCAGCACCGCCATCCGGGACAGCAACGACGACGCCGCCAACGCGGTCTACAAGGCCGCCGGCGGCTCGTACGCCGTTCCGGCGGGCGGGCAGCCCGGCCCGGTGATCAAGCGCGCGATCAGCATCTGCGGCCTCACCGACACCAAGCGCGGCAACGTGCCGAAGTACGAGGGCTGGTGGAGCTTCACCCGGATGTCGCCTCGGGACGCGGTCCGGCTCGGTGACTGCATCGCCGACGGCAAGGCGGCCGGCAAGAAGTGGACCAAGTGGGTGCTGGACGAGATGAGCAAGGTCCGCGGCACCGTGACACAGCAGCAGGCGAGCTCCGGCGGCGGCAAGTGGGGGATCATCGACGGCCTGCCGCCGGAGATCAAGGCGCAGGGGCCGGTCAGCATCAAGAACGGCTGGACGCAACTGGGCTACGACGGTAACTGGCACGTGAACTGCCTCGCCGTCACCGGCAAGTGGAGCCTCGCGGTGATGCTGCGCTACCCGGCCAAGCAGCCACTCTCCTACGGAGCCAAGGTCTGCGCGAGCGTCGCGGCGCAGTTGGTGACCCCGCAGCCCGGCGCGGCGCTGAAGGTGCCGCAGCAGCCCGTCGGGAAGCTCTGATGGCTGGCGACCGCCGCCGCGGCGACGTTTCCCCGCTGCGGCTGATCGCCATCGCGGTGATCCTCATCGGACTGGTGCTCGTGTCGTTGCGACTCCTCCCCGGCTCGCCGTTCCAGGCCGACGCCGTGGCCCGCTGGGGCGATGCCTCGACCTCGGACGACCGCCCCACCAGCACGCCCGGCGACCGCGCCGCCCGCCCGTCGGCGCAGCCGAGCCCCAGCCCATCGCTGGAGCCGCTGCCGTTCGTCGCCAAGGACCTCGACGGCCTGGACCTCGAGGGCTGGTACAGCTGGAGCGTGCTGGACCGCCGGACCGGGAAGATCATCGGCTCGGACAACATGGGCGAGACCAGCACCACCGCGTCGCTGATCAAGTCCTGGATCGTCGCCGACTACCTGCGTCGGGCCGCCGAGAACGACCAGACGCCCAGCGACGCCAAGCTCGCCGACGCGACCCAGATCATCCGGGACAGCGACAACACCCGCGCCGAGCAGTTCTACAACTCCGTCGGCCGGTCGGCGTCGATCAAGCGACTGATCTCGATGTGCGGGCTCACCGACAGCAGCGTGGCGCCCGACGGCGGCTGGAGCCGGACGGCTCTGTCGCCGCGGGACACCGCCCGGCTGGGCAACTGCATCGCCACCGGCAAGGCGGCCGGGCCGGAGTGGACGAAGTGGCTGCTCAACGAGATGCGGCTGGTCCGCGGCACCGGTGACTTCGGCATCCGCAAGGCGTTCCCGGCGGCCGAACAGAAGAAGATCGCCATCAAGAACGGCTGGATCGACCGGACCAGGGAGCAGGAGATGCACATCAACTGCCTGGCCATCGGCGACACCTGGACGATGGGCGTGATGGTCCGCTACCCGATCGACATGGGCTACGAGTACGGCATGAAGAACTGCCAGAAGATCACCGAGGCCCTGCTGAAGCCCGGCGTCTGATCCCGGGCCGGCCCGACGGGTCGTACCGCCTCGCGCGGCCGCCGGCCGCGCGAGGCCCGGCCGGCGGGTCAGCCGGCGAAGAACTCCGGGCCGCCGGCCGGCAGGGCCGGCGCCTCGCCGAGGGCGGCAGCCCGCCGGGCGAACTCCCGCAGCCCCGCCACCTGCCGCTCGCCCAGCGAGAAGTCCAGGGTACGGAAGTACGTGGCCAGTGTCGCCGCGTCGAACGGCTCCCATCGGGCGCCCGCCTCCGCCACCTGGTCCAGCTCGGCCAGGGAGAGGTCACGCGAGCGCAGGAACGCCTCCTGCACCTCCTTGACCACCCCGGGATGGGCGGCGGCGAAGTCGCGGCGTACCGCCCAGACGGCGAAGACCATGGGCAGCCCGGTCCAGTCCCGCCAGGCCTGCCCGAGGTCGGTGACCTCCAGGCCCCGGCGCGGCGCCTCGTAGAGGGCGCGCAGCGCCGGGTCGCCGATCACCACCGCGGCATCCGCCTCCAGCAGCATCTGGCTCAGCTCCGGCGGGCAGCGGAAGTAGTCCGGCCGCACCCCGTACCGCTCGCCGAGCAGCAGCTGCGCCAGCAGCACCCCGGTCCGCGAGGTCGAGCCGAGCGCGACCCGCGCGCCGTCCAGCTCGGCCAACGGTCGGGTGGAGACGATGTTGACCGACAGTACGGGCCCGTCGCTGCCGACCGCGATGTCCGGCAGCAGCAGCAACTCGTCGGCGTGCCGCAGGTACTCGACCTGCGAGATCGGGCCGATGTCCAGGTCACCGGCGACCAGCGCGGAGTTCAGCCGGTCCGGCGTGTCCTTGTGCAGGTCGACGTCGATCAGCGCGCCGGAGCGCATCAGCCCCCAGTAGAGCGGCAGGCAGTTCAGGAACTGGATGTGTCCGACCCGGGGACGGGCGATGCGCTCAGCCATGATCTGACCGTAACCCCGCGCGCCGTGGCCGGCTCAGCGGCCCGGTGCCGGAGTGGCCAACCCCGCATCCGGCGCGCAGACAACTCCCGGCTCCGGGTGTGCCGGCTCCGCCTGCTCGGCCGCCCGGTCGTGGCCGGCCCCCACCGCCCCGTCCGGCCGCTCCGCGCGGTCGTGCCGTTCCGTCCGCGCCACCCGGCCGAGGGGTACCGCGAGGGCGACGACCGCGACCAGCCCGGCGACCCCGGCGGCGGCGACCAGCGGCCGGGGATCGGCCAGCTCCAGCAGGAGGCCTCCGGCCAGGTAGCCGACCATCGCGGCGCCCTGGACCGCGCCGCCGTAGACCGCGAAGGCCCGGCCGCGGGCCGTCTCGGGCACCCGCCGGGCCACCAGCACGGTGCCGAAGACGTTGTTGCCGCCGTTGAAGATTCCCCCGACGAGCCAGATCGGCACCAGCAGCGGCGCCGACGGCACGGCCGCCGACACCAGCACCATCAGGCAGCAGCCGCCGAGCAGTGCGAGGCCGGCCTGGGCCAGGGTGGCGTCCCGACGGATCCGCCCGACCGCCCGCGCGAAGATCCACCCACCGGCCAGGATGCCCAGCGTCCAGGAGCCGGTGACCAGCCCGTACATCGTGGTGCTGCTGTGCAGCGTCTCGCGGATGAAGAAGACCTCCACCACGTTGATCGCCCCGACCGCGCCGACCACCCCGGCCACGCTGACCACCGTGGTGAGCAGCAGCGGGTCGCGGCGCAGGCGCCAGCCGGGCGACGTGACCGGACCGTCGGCCGCCACCGGCCGCACCGCCCGGCGGCCACCCCGCCGGGTCCGGATCAGCAGACCCGCCGCCACCAACGCGAGGTAGCTGACCGCGTCGAGGAGCAGCGGCACCCGGGCGCCGAAGCCGCCCACCAGCAGCCCGGCCAGCGCCGGGCCGGCGAGCGCGCCGAGCGTGCCGGCCGACTGGTGCAGCGCGCTGGCCCGGGGCAGGTCGGCGGGGCGCACCATCGCCGGGACCAGCGCGGCGAGCACCGGCTGGGTCACCGCCAGGCCGACGGCGAGCAGGCCGACCAGGACGATCACCAGCGGCAGGCTGTCGGCGAACGCGAGCGCGCCGCAGATGCCGGCCTGGGCCAGGCCCGCGACCACCAGCAGCGTCCGGCTGTCGACCCGGTCGGCGAGCCGCCCGGTCAGCGGGGCCAGCACCACGAGCGGGAGGGTCGCGGCCAGCAGCAGGCCGGACACCGCCAGCCCACCGGCGCCGGCGCTCTGCAGCGCGAGGGTCAGCGCGCTCGCGGCGAGGAAGTCACCGCAGCTGGACAGGCCTCGGGCGGCGGTGACCAGCCAGACATCCGACCAGCGCGACGAAGCAGGCGTGAAGGACATATTTCGAAAATAATCCTTCACACTCGCCTGGGCAACCCCTCAGTCCAGCGGCAGCGCCTTGTAGTGGACGGAGACCGTGCGCACGCCGGGCGGCGGGTCCGTCCGCACCCGCTTGCGGTACGGCTCCATCAGCTGGAACACCGCCTCGTTCAGCTCGGCCAGCTCGTCCGGCGTGAGCAGCAGCTGGATGTCGGCGAGCCGGGCGGCGTCGTACCACTCGGCCGGCTCGTCCGGAGCGCGCCGCAACCAGTCCCGGCTGCGCTCCAGGTCGCGGGCGAGCCAGGCCTCCACCAGCGCCCGCTCCGCCGCGCGGGTCTCCGGCTCCACTCCACGGCCGGCGTCGACAGTCCAGCTCGCACTGACCGTCCGCCAGACCCGCTCCCGCGCGTCGCCGCGACTCGGCGCCGGCTCGATCAGCCCGGCCTTGGCCAGCTCGCGCAGGTGGTAACTCGTGGCGCTCGGCGACTGCCCGACGATCTCGGCGCACTCGGTGGCCGTCGCCCCGTCCGGAAGCGAGCTGAGATATTCCGTGATCGCGAGTCGGACCGGGTGCGCCAGCGCCCGCATCACCTGCGGATCACTGATCGTCACCCGAGCACGCTCGGCACGCGGCTCGGTCATCCCCCCATGATCCCGGCCCGTCCCGGCGCCGCGCCATCGCCCCGCGTTGCCGAGGCGACGGTCATCGGTCCTCCCGGGCGTCGGTGGTCTCGACCCGCGCGATGAGCAGCTTCAGCCGCTCGATCTCCTCGGCGAGTGCGGCGCTGCCGGCCGCGGTGAGGGTGATCCAGGTCCGGCCGCGCTTGCCGGCATAGCCCTTCTCGACCTCGATCAGCCCGGCCGCCTCCAGGACGCTCAGGTGCTTGGAGAGGTTCCCGGCGGTCAGGTCCAGCTGGGTGCGCAGGTAGCCGAACTCCGCCCGGCGCGCCTCGTGCGCGATGGTGAGGATGCCCAGCCGGACCCGCTGGTGCACCACCTCGTCCAGCCCGGTGACCGGGTGGTCGGACGGCGCGGGCGGGTCCGGGGTCCCGTTCTCGTCGGTCACCGGCGCCGCCGATCGGCCAGCGCGAAGCCGATCGCGCCCGACAGCAGCACGGCGCCGTTGACGGCCTGCTGCGGCAGGAACTCGGTCCGGCCTCCCCAGTGGGCACCCCAGCCGAAGTCGATCGGCACCAGCACCACCGCCAGATACCCGAGGGTGAACACCAGCAGCCCGAGGTTGCGCTCCAGCCGGGCCAGCACCAGCAGCGCCACCCCGATCGTGCCCCATGGCGCGATCAGCCGGTCCAGCACGAGCACCCAGTACGGGAACGGGTCCTGAGGGGGGTGGCTCGGGAAGTACAGCCGCGCCGCCACCCAGGCGACGGTGAACAGGACGGTCAGCGCGACCCCGGTGACCGCGTACGGCAGCACCCGGGCGCCCAGCCCCCGCGCTCGGGCCACCCGCACGTAGCAGACAGCGATCGCCGCGTACGCCAGCAGCAGCGCCGGCGGCCAGTAGTACAGCACGCCTTGACGCGAGAACTGGCACACGGTGCCGTCGCCCACGCAGTTGAGGACGAGGAAATACCAGTCGAACGGGATCCCCACGAACGTCGCCGCGGCCAGCACCAGCAGCGCGAACCAGGTCACCCGCTGGTCGACCCGCACCCGGCGGGCGAGGGAGCGCACGTCGGACAGCAGCCGGCGGGGATCGCCGCCGGTGGGTACCGAATCAGTGGTCATGCCAATAGGTTTCCACAGCAAACCTATTGGCGCTAGTACGACAGCGAAACTGGTGCGACGGTGGAATTCGGTTGCCGGCCTGCCGACCGGGAGTAAGCTGCTCGTTTCCCGCCCGACGGCCGAGGTGTGTAGCACCGCAGCGGACGTCCCCGCGCCGACCCACGAGTCGGAAACGCGAGCGGCAGCGTTTTTCCCGCTTCAAGGAGTAGGTGGATGACCCTGCACGCCCAAGAACAGTCCCTCGACCTGGAGCTCGCCGCCGAGCGGGCGCACCTGGACGCCTCCCGCGCCGCCCTCGGCCGGATGCGGGAGCGCGCCGAGGCGCTCTTCGCCACCGGCGACAAGGTCGCCGGTGACGCCTACACCGCCGAGCAGTTGGGCCGCCACATGGCGCGGCGGGTCAAGGAGCTGGCCGACGACTCGACCACCCCGCTCTTCTTTGGCCGCCTCGACTTCGGCACGGTCCCCGGTGGCGCCCTCGACGCTCCGGACCAGCCCGACGCCCCGGACGCGCCGGACGCCGCCGATCACGCCGGACGGCGCTACCACATCGGCCGCCGGCACGTCACCGACGAGCGTGGCGAGCCGATGGTGCTGGACTGGCGGGCCCCCGTCTCCCGGTCGTTCTACCGGGCCAGCGCCCGCGACCCGCAGGGCGTCGCCACCCGGCGCCGGTTCGGGTTCAGCACGGGAGCGCTGACCAGCTTCGAGGACGAGCACCTCGACCGGGGCGAGGAGCTGGGCACCGCCAGCCGGATCCTGACCGCCGAGATCGAGCGGCCGCGTGTCGGGCCGATGCGGGACATCGTCGCGACGATCCAGCCAGAGCAGGACGAGCTGGTCCGGGCCGATCTGGCGACCTCGATCTGCGTGCAGGGAGCGCCGGGCACCGGGAAGACCGCAGTCGGGTTGCACCGGGCCGCGTACCTGCTCTATCTGCACCGGGAGCGGCTGCGCCGGGCCGGCGTGCTGATCGTCGGGCCGAACCGGGCGTTCCTGTCGTACATCGCGGCGGTGCTGCCGGCGCTCGGCGAGGTGGAGGTCGAGCAGGCGACGGTGGAGGACCTGCTCGGCCGGGTGCCGGTCCGGGCCATCGACGACCCCGCCACCGCCACCCTGAAGCACGACGCCCGCATGGCCGAGATCCTGCGTCGCGCGATCGAGGCGCACATCGGCGAGCCGACCGAGCCGATCGTGGTCTCCGACGGCTCGTTCCGCTGGCGGATCGGGCTGGAGCCGCTGCACCGGGTGGTCGCGGAGACCCAGCGGGAGGGTCTGCCGTACGGCGTGGGCCGGGAGCGGGTCCGCGCCCGGGTGGTCAGCCTGCTGCAACGGCAGGCCGAGGCGCGCCGGGCCGAGTCGCCCAGCGACGCCTGGCTGCGCCGGATGGGGAAGTGTCGTCCGGTGACCGACTTCCTCGACGCGGTCTGGCCGGCGCTCACTCCGGAAGGGCTGGTGCACACCCTGCTCGGCGACCCGACAGCGCTCGCCGCGGCGGCGGACGGCCTGCTCACCGAGGCCGAGCAGGCGCTGCTCCAGGGCCGGGTGTCCGACGGCGGCCACGGCAGCGCCGCGACCGGCACGAAGCTCGGCCGCACTCCGAAGGCCACGAAGTGGAGCGCCGCCGACGCCGTGCTGATCGACGAGGCGTCCGGGCTGATCGAGCGGCCGGCCGGGTTCGGTCACGTGGTGGTCGACGAGGCGCAGGACCTTTCGCCGATGCAGTGCCGGGCCATCGCGCGGCGCAGCGAGCACGGGTCGATCACGCTCCTAGGCGACCTCGCGCAGGGCACCGCGCCGTGGGCCGCGACCGACTGGCGGCAGTCCCTGAGCCACCTGGGCAAGCCGGACGCGGCGGTGGTCCCGCTGACCGTGGGCTTCCGGGTGCCGGCCGCGGTCGTCGCGTTCGCCAACCGGCTGCTGCCGGCGCTGGCGGTCGACGTGCCCCCGGCCGAGTCGCTGCGCCGCGACGGCGGCCTGGACATCCGTACGGTGACCGACCTGACCGGGGCCGCGGTGGCCGAGGTGCGCGCGGCGCTCGCGCACGACGGCTCGGTCGGCGTGATCGCCGCGGACGACGCGGTGGACGGGTTGCGCGCCGCGCTCGACGCCGCCGGGGTGTCCACCGCGACCGCCGACGACGTGGCCACCGCGGCGCGCGTCACGGTGGTGCCCGCGACGCTGGTCAAGGGCCTGGAGTACGACCACGTCGTGGTGGTCGAGCCGGCCGCGATCGTGGCCGCCGAGCCGCGCGGCCTGCACCGGCTCTACGTGGTGCTCACCAGGGCGGTCTCTCGGCTCGCGGTGCTGCACGCCGCCCCGCTGCCCGCGCCGCTGCTGACCGGGGCGGTGCGCGGAGAGGGCTGAGGCGCTCGCCGTCGCTGTCCGGCGGCCTT
The DNA here is from genome assembly GCF_027497215.1 of Micromonospora sp. WMMD812. Lineage (NCBI taxonomy): Bacteria > Bacillati > Actinomycetota > Actinomycetes > Micromonosporales > Micromonosporaceae > Micromonospora > Micromonospora sp. WMMD812. The sequence goes on from NZ_CP114904.1 coordinate 4,318,094, forward strand.
GACTTTGTGGTTTAAAGTAGTTTACGTGGACACAGAAGGCGACCTCCCACCAGCCGACGCCGCGGCCGCGCTCCGACTGATCGAGGCTCAGCGAGCAGCCGCGGCACGCCGGCTCGAGCCGGATGCCCGACTCGTCTATTGGCCGTGGGGCGTTGCCTGGCTGGTCGGCTTCGGGCTGTTCTTCCTGCGGTTCTCCCCTGGCGAGCGGGTGTTGGTCCGGCTGCCCGACTGGCTGCCGCTGAGCGTCCTCTTCGTCCTGCTCGTCGCCGCCGCCGCGGTCCAGGTCGTAGCCGGCGCGCGGGCGTACAGTCAGGTGACCGGGGACTCGTCCCGGCGCGGGCGCTGGTACGGCTGCGCCTGGGCCCTGGGCTCCCTGAGCATCTTCGCGGGCCTCGGCCGGATCAACGACCAACTGCCGCACGACCTGGCGGAGCTGCTCTGGTCGGCGACCGCGGTCGGGCTGACCGGCGCGCTGCACATGGCCGGCGGCGCCATCTGGCTGGACCGGGACCTGTTCCGCCTGGGCGTCTGGATCAGCGTGATCAATCTGGCCGGCACGTTCGCCGGGCCGGGCTGGCACGCGTTGGTGATCGCGGTCGCCGGCGGCGGCGGGATCCTGGTCGCCGGCGCGCTCGCCCGACTGCGACAGCGACACCAGCCGTGACCGACCTCGACCCGGTCATCCACGCGCAGGCCCGGCTGCGGGTGGTGGCCACCCTCTCCGCCCTCGACGACGGCGACCGGATCACCTTCCCCCGCCTACAGGAACTGCTCGGGATGACCGCCGGGAACCTCTCGGTGCACCTGCGCAAGCTCGAGGACGCCGCGTACGTCGAGATCACCAAGACCCATCGCGGACGGACGCCGGCCACCCTCGTCCGGCTCAGCCAGCGCGGCCGGTTGGCGTTCGAGGAGTACACCGAAAACATCAGCGCCCTGCTCGATCCCCCCGATCCGAAGGAGCAGCCATGATCCTCGCCCGCGCCGACCAGGCCAGCCGCCGGTACGGCGACGTCCTCGCCCTGGACCGGGTCGACCTCGAGGTCCGCGCCGGTGAGCTGGTCGGCCTGCTCGGGCCCAACGGCGCCGGCAAGAGCACCCTCATGAACCTGCTGGTCGGGCTGCGTCGTCCCAGCTCCGGCCGGGTGGAGCTCTTCGGCGGCGACCCGCGGGTCCCGGCGTCCCGGCGGCAGATCGGCGTGACCCCCCAGGAGACCGGCCTGCCCGGCACGCTGCGGGTCGGCGAGGTGGTCGACTTCGTCGGCGCGCACTACCCCGATCCGATTCCCCGGGGTGAGCTGCTGGAGCGCTTCGGCCTGACCGAGCAGACTCGACGGCAGACCGGTGGCCTGTCCGGCGGCCAGCGCCGTCGGCTCGCGGTGGCGCTGGCCTTCGTCGGCCGGCCCCGGCTGGTGCTGCTCGACGAGCCCACGACCGGCCTGGACGTGGAGGCGCGGCACACCCTCTGGGAGGCCATCCGCGGGTTCCACGACGACGGCGGGACGGTGGTGCTGACCAGCCACTACCTGGAGGAGGTCGAGGCGCTGGCCCGCCGGGTGGTGGTGATCGGCCAGGGACGCGTGCTCGCCGACGACACCGTGGACGCCATCCGGGCCGTGGTCGGCGTCCGGCGGGTCAGTCTGGTCGCCGACCACCTGCCGACGCTGCCCGGCGTGGTCCGCACCGAACGGATCGACGGCCGCACCCACCTGCTCACCACCGACGCCGACCAGCTCGTCCGGGACCTGGTCACGGCCGGGGTGCCCTTCGTCGACCTGGAGGTCCGCCCCACCTCCCTGGAGGAGGCGTTCCTCGCCATCACCAACGAGCGACCGCCCGCCGGCACCGGCGGCGACGTCGCTCACGGGCCAGCCGCCGCAGACCCCGCCGCCGACGACCAGCCGACCACCGCCGCCGCGGCCGGTCGACCGACCACCCCCGCCTGAGGAGCCGACCGTGCAGCTCGCCCTGGTCCACGCGCGCTACCAACTGCTGGAGACCGTCCGGATTCCGGTCGCCGTCTTCGGCAGCGCGTTCTTTCCCGCCGCCGCCATGCTCTTCTTCGTGGTGCCGTTCGCCGGCAAGGACCCGGTCGGCGCCACCTTCGCCACCGCCTCGATGGTCACGTTCTCGGTGATGAGCGCCAACATCTTCCAGTACGGCGTGGGGGTCGCCGAGGACCGTGACCAGCCGTGGAACCCGTACACCCGGACCCTGCCGGCCGGGTCGGCGCCGCGGTTCGCCGGTCGGGTGCTGGCCGGCCTGGCGCTCACCTACCTCTCGCTGGTCCCGGTGGTGGTCATCGGCGCGACGCTGACCGCGGCGGAGATCACCCCCGCCGCGTTCCTGCTCGCCGTCGGCACCGTCACCGTGGTGTCGGTGCCGTTCACGCTGATGGGGCTCGCCATCGGATACTCGCTGCCGAGCAAGGCGGCGATCGTGGTCGCGCAGATCGTCTTCTTCCCGCTCGCCTTCGGCGGCGGTCTGCTCTCCGCCCCGGGCGACGCGCCCGGCTTCATCGAGGCGGTCGCGCCGTACCTGCCGACCCGTGGCGCCGTCGAGCTGATGTGGGCGGCGGTGGGTGACTACCCGGTGCGGCCGCTCTCGCTGGCCATGCTCGGGGTCTGGGTGGTGCTGCTGGCGACCCTCGCCGGATGGGCGTACCGGCGGGACGAGGGTCGCCGGTTCAGCTGACGTTTCGTCCGTTTCCGCCCCGTATGGCGGCGGGACGGTGCCAGGATTCCGGGCAGGGGGCCGTGCCGGCCACCCCCAGCCGAGAGGGGTCGACGTGAGCACCGTCCCGCCCGGTACGCCCTGCTGGACCGACCTCGCCACCCCCGATCTGAGCGACGCGCGGCGCTTCTACCCCCAGCTGTTCGGCTGGACGGGGAAGGTGGCGACGGAGCCGGAGGCGGGCGGGTACACGGTCTTCCAGCTGGACGGTCGCGCGGTGGCCGGGGCGGGCCCGCCGGCCATCCCGGACCAGGTGCCGATCTGGTCGACGTACATGGCCACCGACGACGCCGACCTGGTCGCCGGGCGGGTCGAGCGGGCCGGCGGGCAGGTGGTCGTGCCGCCGTTCGAGGTCTTCGACCGGGGCCGGATGGCCGTCTTCGCCGATCCCGCCGGCGCCTCGTTCAGCGTCTGGCAGCCGATGGCCATGCCCGGCGGCGAGGTGTTCAACGTCCCCGGAGCGATGAGCTGGAACGAGCTGGTCACCCCGGACCCGGAGGGGGCCAAGGTCTTCTACGAGCTGGTCTTCGGCTGGCAGCCGGACGACCAGCCGGTGGGCACGATGACGTACACCGGCTGGCGGCTGGGCGCGCGGATCGTGGCCGGGATGATGCCGCCGCTGGCCGACGACTTCCCCGACGACCTGCCGGCGTACTGGACCGTCTACTTCGCGGTCGCCGACGCCGACGCGGCCGCGGCCCGTGCGGCCGAGCTGGGCGGGACCATCCTGGTGCCGCCCCGGGACATTCCGGCCGGCCGGTTCGCCTCGCTCCGCGACCCGCAGGGCGCGCTCTTCTCCGTCATCGACGTCGGCTCCGACTGACTGCCACCACGCTGCGCGCCGGCCGCCCACCCGCGATCTTGCAGTTTGTGCCCCTGATTTGCACCTCTGATGGCGAATTGTCGGGGCCAAAAGTGCAAGATCGCGGAAGGTGCTGGTGGGGTCAGGGGCGGGGGCGGATGGGGACGACCAGGGGGCCGTGCTCGCCGTCGACGACCCGGACGCTGGCCCGGTAGTGCGCGGCCAGCAGGCGCTCGGTCAGCACCTCGCGCGGGGTCCCCGCCGCGGCCACCCGTCCGGCGTCGAGCAGCACCAACCGGTCGGCGTACTCGCCGGCGATGGAGAGGTCGTGCATGGTCGCGAGCACGGTCAGCCCGCTCTCCCGGCGCAGCTGATCGACCAACTCCAGCACCTCCTGCTGGTGGCCGATGTCCAGCGCGCTGGTCGGCTCGTCGAGCAGCAGCAGCGTGGCGCCCTGGGCGAGCGCGCGGGCCAGGAAGACCCGCTGGCGTTCGCCGCCGGAGAGGGTGGCCAGCTCCCGCCGGTGGAAGCCGGTCAGGTCCAGCCGGCCGAGCACCTCGTGCACGGCGGCGAGGTCGGCGGCCGACTCCCGGCCCAGCGGCGGGATGTACGGGGTCCGGCCGAGCAGCACGTAGTCGAGCACCGACATGCCCGGCGGCACCACCGGGGACTGGGCGACCGTGGCCACCACCCGGGCCCGGTCGCGGCGGCGCAGCGACCCGATCGGCGTACCGAAGAGGGCGACCGCGCCCGGCGCGGGCAGCAGGCCGCCGACGGCGCGCAGCAGGGTCGACTTGCCCGCGCCGTTCGGGCCGATCACGGTGACCCACTCGCCGGCGGCGACGGTCAGGTCGACCCCGGCCAGGATCGGCGTTCGGTCCAGCGCGACGTGCAGGTCCCGCACTTCGACGGCGGGCGTGCCAGCACCGCCCGAATCGGCACCGCGCGCCCCGGCTGTGCCTGCCGGATCGGGACCCGCGCCCGCGGGGCTCACGTCAGCACCCGGCGCGCGGTCCGCAGGACCAGCACGAAGAACGGGCCGCCGAGCAGCGCGGTCACCACGCCGATCGGGATCTCGGCCGGGGCGGCGGCGGTCCGCGCGACCACGTCGGTGAGCGCCAGGAAGGCGGCGCCGAAGAGCAGGGAGAGCGGCAGGATCACGCGGTAGCTCGATCCGGCGAGCAGCCGTACGGTGTGCGGCACGATGATGCCGACGAAGCCGATCAGGCCGGTGGCGGAGACCGCCGCCGCGGTGCCCAGCGAGGCCGCGGCGATCAGCAGGTAGCGGGAGCGCTGCGGGTGCAGCCCGAGGCTGGTCGCCTCGTCGTCGCCGACCGAGAGCACGTCCAGCTCCCGCCCGTGCAGCAGCACCACGACGGCGGTCAGCACGAAGTACGGCAGGACCAGCAGCACGTCGTGCCAGCCGGCGGTGGCCAGCCGGCCGAGCAGCCAGGAGTAGACCGCCTGGATGCTGTCGGCGTGCCGTTGCAGCAGGTAGGTCTGGCCGGCGGAGAGGAACGCGGAGACCGCCACCCCGGCCAGGATAAGCATCGCCGGGGAGCGGCCCCGGCCGCCGGCCGCGCCCAGCAGGTAGGTCATCGCCACCGCGCCGAGCGAGCCCACGAACGCGGCGAGCGGGATGGTCACCGGCAGCCCGGTGAGCGCGCCCTCGGTGCCGGCCCCGCCGAGGGCGATCACCGCGGTCACCGCGAGCCCCGCACCGGCCGCCACCCCGAGCAGGTACGGGTCGGCCAGCGGGTTGCGGAAGACGCCCTGGTAGCAGCCGCCGGCCAGCGCCAGCATCCCGCCGACCAGCAGGCCGAGCACCACCCGCGGCAACCGCAGCTCGGTGACGATGGCGATCTCCCGCTCGTTGAGCCCGCTGTCTAGGTGCACGCCGGGCAGCAGGTTGAGCAGTTCGGCGGCGACACTCCCCGGCGGGAGGCTGACCGGGCCGAGCGACACCCCGGCCACCAGCGCGACGAGCACCGCGACCACTCCGCCGGCCAGCCACACCGGGCGCAGACCGGCCGGCCGGGACGCCGGTGACGTCGCGGCCGGCCGGGTGGGCGGTGCCATGGGGAGCGCCCTGGTCACCGCTGTGGGTCCGTCACGCGGGCACCTTGGCGACCGCGTCCACGATGGCTCGGAGCAGGTCGACGACGCGCGGGCCCCAGCGCGACGCGATGTCGTCGTCCAGCGCGACCACCTGGTTGTTCTTCACCGCGGTGAGCCCGGCCCACCCGCTGCGGGCTTTGACGGTCTCGCCGCTCTGCTGGCAGCACTTGGTGTCGGCGAGGAAGACGAAGTCCGGGTCGGCCTTGACGATGATCTCCTGGGAGAGCTGCGGGTAGCCGCCGTTCTTGCCGTCCGCGTCCGTCGGGTCGGCGATGTTCTCCAGCCCGGCCATCGTGTAGAGCGAGCCGATGAACGTCTTGCTGGTCGCGCTGTACAGCTCCGGACCCAGCTCGTGGTAGTAGGTCAGCTTCTCCGACCGCTGCGGCAGGTCCTTGACCAGCTTGGCGATGTCGTCGCGCATCCGCGTGGTCACGTCGGCGGCCTCGTCGGCGTGACCGGTGAGCGTGCCCAGGTCGGTGATCTGCTTGTACGTGTCGTCGAGGGTGGTGGCGGCCGGGGTCAGCAGCACCGGGATCTTGAGCGTGGTGAGCTGGTCGACCACCTTGTTGGTGTCGTTCGAGAGCACCACCAGGTCCGGGTTCTTGGCCGCGATCGCCTCGGCGTTCGGCTGGAAGCCGGACAGGTCGCTCTTCGGCGCCTCCGCCGGGTAGTTCGAGTTGTCGTCGACCGCGACCACCTGCGGGCCGGCGCCGATGGCGAACAGCATCTCGGTCGTCGTCGGCGACAGCGAGACGATCTTCTCGGGGCGCTTGTCGAGGGTGAGATTGCCGACCGTGGCCGGGTAGGCGGCGGTCGACGAACTGGAGCCGGCCGCTGGCTGGTCGTCGGACTTCTCGGCGCAGGCGCCGAGGGCGAGCGCGGCGACCGCGAGGGTCGCGGCGAGGATCCGGGGGGTACGTCTGGACATCGGTCCTCCTGTCGGTCGAGGAGCGTGGTGCTTCGCCGACAGGGATTTGGGCGCCCGTCCGCGAGGCGCCCTTCCTCGAGAGCGCGGGTCGCGACCACTCCACAGGCGACCTGGCTCGTCCACACCGTCGACACGGTGGGGCATCGCAGTTGCGGGACAGCGCCGGGTTCGCACCGGCTTCGCTGTGGAACGGTCGGTAAGACGGTAGCGCACCGCCCGGACGTGCCCCATCGATCAGGGCGGCATCGGGCAGCGTCGATCATCCGACCCCGTGTGGGCCGGGCCGGAACGGTCGTTCAGTGGCGGAATGTCGGTATCCGGCGGTGGGGGGCCGGGGTGGTGGGGCCCCGTCGGGGGCGGGACGGGGCCCCACCGGATCAGGAGGCGGTGATGGTGACGTTGTCCACAGCCGCCTCGACCAGGCTGGCGCCCGAGGCGTCCGCGGCCTCGACCAGGATCCGGACGGACTGCCCGGCGTACGGAGTGAGGTTGAGGTTCGCCACCGCCCAGGCGCCGTTGCGGTTGGTCGCCGCGCCGGCCTGGCTGAGCAGGGCCGTGGTGCCGCCGTTGTGCACCACGCTGACCCGCAGGTAGTCGGCCGACGAGGAGTTCGAGCCGTGGGCCAGGTACCAGGCCAGCGACAGCGTCAGCGTGCCCGAGGACGGCAGGGTCACCGCCGGGGACCGGGCGCTGGTCGCGCCGCCGTCGACGTCGTGGTCGCCCGCCCCGGCGCCGGCGAGCCGGCCGGTGACCAGGTCGTTGCTGCCGGCGTACGGGGTGAGCTGCTTGGCGCCGCTGGACGTGGTCGCCTGGGCGGCGCCCCGCTCGAAGACGCCGAGGGTCGCGGTGTCCGTGCCGTTCGGGTTGACCGTCCACCCGGTGGCGGTCTCGAAGGTGTCCGACCAGACCGTGGTGCCACCGCCACCGCCGCAGTACTGCGCCTGCTTGCCGATCGCCCGGTACGGGCAGTCGGCGTACTCGCTGAGCATCAGCACCGCCTCCCGGTTGCGGGAGGTCTGCGCGGGGATGACCTCGTCGGGTGGGTAGAAGCCGCCGCCGCCGGCCGAGCCCGGGTACATCTCGAACGTGTACGCCCAGATGCCGTGCGCGGCCCACATCCAGTCGATGCTGGTGCCGTCGGCGATGTAGAGGTCGCTGGACTGCTCCGGGGTGTAGCCGTTGGTGGCCGCCATCTGCTGGCCGATGGTGGCGAAGGTGTTGTACTGGTCCGCGCTCATGCCGCTCGGCGTGTTGGCGGTGGTGTAGCCGAACGGCCAGAGCACCAGCTGCGAGTACGTGTGGAAGTCGATGTTGGCCTTGATCTGCTGGACGCCGCCGACTATCCGGCTGTTGACGAAGTTCCGCAGCGCCTGGGTCTCCGGCGCGGAGAAGGCGGACGGTCCTCGGTAGGTCTCCGACGAGGTGGAGCCGGACGAGCCGCCGCAGCAGCCCCACTGGTAGCTCCAGTTCCGGTTGAGATCGGTGCCGACGGACGACGAGCCGCTGTTCGGCTGCCGGTTCTTCCGCCAGGACCGGTACGACCCGGTGGCGATGTCGTACTCGCTGCCGTCCGGGTTGACGGTCGGCACGATCCAGATCTCCCGGCCGTTGACGAGGTTGGTGATCCGGGAGTCGCTGCCGTAGCTGTCCGTGAAGAGGTTGAGCAGGTAGATCGCCATCTCCACGGTCAGGTGCTCGCGGGCGTGCTGCTGGGCGTTGAACAGGATCTCCGGCTCGCTCTCGTCGGTGGCGACGTTGTCGGAGATCTTCACGGCCATCAGGTCCCGACCCTCGTACGAGCTGCCGATGCTGAGCTTGCGGGCGATGGTGGGGTGGTCGGCGACGACCTGGTTCACCACCGCGGTCAGCTCGGCGTAGTCGTGGTAGTTGGAGTCGGCCGGCGGGAAGGCGAGGGTGCCCACGTCGCCGTGGTCGTGCTCGGCGGCCGACGGCTCGGTGACCCGCTCCAGCCGGAAGCCGAGCCGGGCGATCGCGGCGGCCTCGGTCGAGGTGGCCGAGACGTGCAGCACCCCGTGCTCGCTGTAGTCGATGGCGGCGCCGGTGCGGGCCACCGCGTTGCGGTCGTCGAGGGTGCGGGGGCCGAGCACCCGGTAGCTGGCGGAGGTCGTGCCGCCGGGTTCCGGTGCCGGTCGGGCCGAGACCGGCGTGGCGGCGACGGTGACGAACGTCAGCCCGGCGGCGACGGCGAGCGCCTGGGCACGACGGAGGGGGATGGACGTGCGGAGGGCCATGGACAACCTCCTCGGGGTACGGGAGATCCCGTTCGGTGGAGCACACTTCACCATCCGTCACATGGTCATATCAATATTTGTCGTTGCCTGTTCCATGCCAAGCGGATCATCACTCCGGCAATGATTTTCCATCCATCAGGATCTGGCGAAACTTCCTTCCGAGCGAGACACTGACCGGCAACGATGCCCGATCTCGACCCTCGCGGAGCACCCATGGCCAGATCACGCCTGAGCGTGGCCGCCCTCGCCGGCGTCACCGCGCTCACCCTCCTCGGCACCGCCGCACCCGCGACCGCCGCCGCACCGGCCCCGGCCAGTGCGGCGACCACCCGGCCGGTCGTCCACGACGAGCAGATCACCTTCCAGGACTGGTCCCGCTATCCGGACTGGCGGCGGGGCAGCCACGCCGGCACCCGCGCGGTGCTCGGCCTGCGCTCGGGTCTGACACTGGCCCGGCCGGCTGGCACCACCGACTACACCGACCCGCACACCGGGACCACCCGCACCTGGGAGTACGCCACCTGGACCTCGCCGGTCACCGCGGTCGGCTTCGACGCCACCGAACTGGTGGCCTCCTGGAACGCGACGACCCCCGCCGGCACCTGGATCCAGGTGGAGCTGCAGGGCAGCTACAACACCGGCGACCAGACCCCGTGGTACGTGATGGGCCGGTGGGCGGCCGGGGACACCGACATCAAGCGGACCACCGTCAACCGGCAGGGCGACCCCTGGTCGACGATCTGGACCGACACGTTCAGCATCGACGACGCGACCGCGGGCGTGCTGCTGCGGTCGTACCAGCTGCGGCTGACCCTCTACCGGGCACCCGGCCAGAAGGCCGCGCCGGTGGTGCACATGCTCGGGGCGATGAGCTCGACCGTGCCCGACCGGTTCACCGTGACGCCGAGCGCCGGGCACATCGCCTGGGGGGTCGAGCTGCCGGTGCCGCGCTACTCGCAGAACGTCCACTCCGGCCACTACCCGGAGTACGACGGCGGCGGCGAGGCCTGGTGCTCCCCCACCTCGACCGAGATGGTGGTCGAGTACTGGGGCCGGAGGCCCTCCGTGGCGGACACCGCCTGGGTGGACCCGACCTACCCCGACCCGACGGTCAACCACGCCGCCCGGATGACCTACGACTACGCCTACGACGGCGCCGGCAACTGGCCGTTCAACACCGCGTACGCCGCCAGTTTCCCGGGTCTGGAGGGACGCGTGACGCGGCTGCACTCACTGGACGAGCTGGAACGCTTCATCGCCGCCGGCATCCCGGTGGTGACCAGCCAGTCCTTCCTCGCCAGCGAGCTGGACGGGGCGAACTACGGCACGTCCGGGCACCTGTTCGTGGTGGTCGGCTTCACCGCCGAGGGGGACGTGATCGTCAACGACCCGGCCTCGTCGAGCAACGACGTGGTGCGCAACGTCTACCAGCGCGAGCAGTTCGAGCAGATCTGGCTGCGGACCAAGCGGATCAACGCCAGCGGTGGGGTGTCGGGCGGCTCCGGCGGCATCGCGTACCTGATCAAGCCGGTGCTCAAGCCCTGGCCGCACGTCAAGGGCTCCACCAACTGGTGAGCTGAACCGATCCGGCGCCCCGGTCGTCCGCGCAAGCGGCCGGGGCGCCGCTGTCCGGAGAGGCCGGCGCGGTCAGCGGGTGGGGTCGGCGTCGCGCGGCTTCTCCGGCTCGCCGGGCTGGTCCTCGCCGGCCAGCGCGGAGCGGAGGCGCTCCTTCTCGCCGCGGCGGCGGGCCGACGACTCGGCCATCTCCCCGGCCATCTCGTCCCGCCAGCCCTTGAGCAGGAAGAACGACAGCGCGGCGGAGAAGACCAGCGCCAGCATCAGCCGCAGGAAGAGGTTCATGTCGACCAGCCAGAGGGCCGCCAGCACGAGGACGAACAGCCCGATCCGCCCCAGCGTGTACTTGACCGCCGCACTCACTCGCACCACTCCGTTCCTCCGCCGCCGGCCGCTCCGGCGAACACCTCAGTCCGCCCGGCGGGCGGTTCAGCCCGTCCGGCGGGCCAGCCAGCGGACGCCCGGAAACCACACCACCGCGTACGCCACGGTGAAGGCCGCCGCCGCCAGCGCGCCGGAGAGCAGGCCCGGCAGCCCGGCCGCCACGCCGGCCACCAGCAGCCCGGCGACCACCGCGACCACGCCGGCGACCACCGCCGCGCCCACGCGCGCCGCCCCGAACTCCCAGGCGCGGAAGTCCTCCCAGAACAGCCAGGCCGGGAGGATCACCGCGAGCCACCCGTTGGCCCGCCCGAAGTCGCCCGCGCCGAACGAGGCGAACGCCCAGTCGAACAGCACCAGGGCGAGCACCCCGATCAACCAGCCGGCGAGGCTCACGCCCAGCAGGTCGCCGAGGGCGCGGATGCGCCCCTCCGCGTCACGCCGGGGAAAACCGCTCTGCTGCTCCGTCATCGCCCTACGAGGGTACGCGAGCCGGCGGCGACCACCACGCCGGCACGACCCGGGGCGGCCCCGACGGGCGGCGAGAACCTCCGGGGGTCAACTCCGGTGCGGCCCGGTGGCGGCGAGCCACCGTTCCGCGGTCGCCCGGCGCCGCGCCGCCCAGCGCAGCCCGGCCCCGGCGCCGACCAGGGCGGCGCCGGCCAGCAGCACGGCCCAGAGAGCGACGCCGGTCCGCGGCAGGTTGCCACCCTGGCCCGGTCCCGGCCCGCCGCCCGGGGCGGTCGGCGAGACCGATCCGGTCGGCGTCGGGGAGGCCGATCCGGTCGGCGTCGGCGAGCCGCCCGGTCGTGGTCCGATCGAGACCCCGACCCGCACCGCCACCTCCGGGCCCGGGGACGGCGCCGCGGCCACCGGTCCGGACCGGGCCGCCCGGAGCACCGGCGGGACCCTCGGACCCGCCGCGGCGAGCGCCGCCGGGGGCGCTGCCCCGCCGGCCGGCTGCAGCGCCGCCGGTGGTCGGGGCGCGGCCAGCCCGGGGCCCGCCGGCCAGAGCGCCGCGGGGGAAGCCAGCAGGAGCACGCCGACGACGGCGGTCGTCCACCGCCTCCGTGCTCCTGCGGCCACCTCCGTCGAGCTGGTCACCTGGACGCCCGCTCGGCGAGCGGGGCCGGCTCGGCGAATCCGACCGGCAGCGCCATCGCCCGACGGGCCCGCCGCAGATACCAGCGGTAGCCGAGCAGCACGGCGATCAGCCCCAGCAGGCCGACCACCGACCACGGGACGGCGGACGCGGACGCGGCCCGCTCGACCGTCGGCAGCGCCTCCTTCGGCGTCCGGGCGTTCACCACCACCGTCGCGGTCACCGAACCGGCCGGGACCACGTGGTCGAACTCCTTGCGCAGCCGGATCTCCGAATCCGGCAGCAACTCGGGGACGTCGACCAGGTCACCGGTCGCCAGGCGTACGCCCAGGGGGCCGGTGACCTGCACCCGGACGGTGCCGGAGAGGCGGACGTTGCCCCGGTTGGCGATCCGGTAGGTGACCGCCAGGCGGCCCCCCGGCACCGGCACGGCCGGGTTGTCGTACGCCAGGTCGACGGCGGTGACCTCGGCCGCGGGGTGCACCGGGCCGGCCACCCGCAGGTAGACCCGCGCGGCGATCCGCCGCTCCACGTTCACCCGCTGGCCGTCGGCGCCCACCTGTGACTCGGTCACGGCCGCGATGATCCCGCCGACGTGGTCGCCGGGCGTGGCGTCGGCCGGCACGGAGAGCTGGAACGGCATGTCCGACCGCTTGCCCGCGGGCAGGGTGGTCGAGGCCTTCGGCAGCTTGATCCACGTGCCGACGTCGCTGGGCGCCGCACTGCGCGGCAGCAGGGCGAAGCCGCCGTCCAGGGCGGTGAACGCGTCGGTCGGGTAGAGGTCGACGGTGATCGGCTTGTCGCCCAGGTTGCTGATCGAGATCCAGTCGGTGATCTGCTCCTTCGGCGCCAGCTCGTAGTCGAACTGCTTGCGCCCCTTCGGCCCGGTCGGGCTCGACGGCACCACCGTCCAGGCCGGGTCGTCGGGTGCGGCGGCGGTCGCGGCCGACGACGGCAGCACCAGGGCGCCGAGCAGCGTCAGTGCGGTGAGAAGCGAGGCGGCGAGGCGACGGATACGGCGAGCGGGGGTCTGGATCATCTTCGACTCCGGGGAGGTCGCGGGAGAACCGGAGAGTTCGCGGAAAAGCCGGACGCGGCGAAGGCGTCGCGGACATCGCCGCGACGCCTCCGCCTCTGGTCACCCAGGTGCGGCCGGTGGATCAGGCCAGGGTCAGGGTCAGGGTCGCGCTGTACTCACCCGGCGGGACGTTGTCCGGGATCGCCAGGCTCAGGTCGGCGCCGCAGGTGAAGGTGCCGGCGCTGGAGCCCGAGGTGGCCGAGCAGAGCGTCCGGGTGTCGCCCAGGTCGGCGGCGGCACCGGCGGTGACGGCACCCGAACCGCTGGTCTTGGCGGCGGCCGGGGTCCAGCTCAGGTTGCTGTTAGGGATGGTGTTGGCGGCCAGCGTGAAGTCCTCCAGCTGACCGGTGAGGTTCCAGCCGACGTTGGTGCCGCGCAGGTCGGTGACGGTCGCGGTCGGCAGGTCGCCGGTCGCGGCGCCGCCGACGGTGCCGCCGGCCAGCTGGGTGGTCGGGCTCGCCACCGCGAGGGTGAAGGCGCCCGGGGCGACGTCGGCGATGATCTCCACCGGGGCGGTGATGACGCCGTCGCCGGCCTTGATCTCGTAGGACGTCGCAGCGGAGGCCGACGGCTTGAACTTGGTGGCGTCGGTCGGCACGAAGGCCGCCGACAGGTTGAACGTGCCGATCGGCAGCGCGGTGGTGGAGAAGGTCGCGGTGCCGTTGTTGACCGGGGCGGTCCCGACCACGGAGGCGCCGCGGCGGAACTCGACCGTACCCACGGCGTCGGCCGGGGTGACGGTGGCGGTGAAGGTCACCTCGGTGCCCTGCTCGACCGGGCTGGCCGGGGTGACGGCGAGCGCGGTGGTGGTGTCCTCCGCGATCGGCACCCGCCAGGTGTTGCCCTCAACGACGATGGCGGTGCGGAACTCGTCGTCGTGGCGACCCTCGGTCAGGCTGTAGCACTCCATCACGATCCACCACACGCCCTGCTCCGGCGCGCGGCCGAGGGCGGTCTGGAAGGACCGGTTCGGGTTGATCGTGATCCCGTTCGGGTTCTCGGCCGGGTCGTCGTACCCGCCACCGCCGAGGACCGGCGCCAGGTTCGAGAACGGCGGGCCCTCCTTGCCGACCCGGAGGTTGGCGTTCTCGCCGTACCCGGTGGGGCACAGAGCGGTGTTCCCGCTCGCGAACATCGGGGTGTCGGTCACCAGGCCGCTGGTCTGGCTGATGTTCACCGGCCCGAGCGACGCCGCCTGCGCCGGGCTGCTGACGATGGCGATCATGCCGGCCGACAGCACCATGGCGCCCAGGAGGGCACCGGCGCGGGCGAACATACGCTGCTTCATGAATCACTTCCTCTCGTGAGGGTGAAACCTGCCGGGTCCTTGGTGATCCGGCACCCGATCAGGCTCTACACGGGCCGTGTCACGCCATTCAGGCCAACGTCTCCGCCGAACGTGCGCCAGGCAAACTCTCGGTGCCGACGTATCGGTCGAATGGCTATTGCGCGGCCGGACTAACCGAATCTTCCGTTGACGTAATCGTGCGTCCGCTGATCCTGGGGATTGTCGAACATCCCGGTGGTCGACCCGTATTCGACAATGACGCCGGGCGTCCCGTGCGAGGCGAGGAAGAACGCGCACTGATCGGAGACCCGCGCGGCCTGCTGCATGTTGTGGGTGACGATGACAATGGTGACCTCCGCGCGCAGTTCCGCGATGGTCTCCTCAATTCGTCGGGTGGAGGTCGGGTCGAGCGCCGAGCACGGCTCGTCCATGAGCAGCACCCGCGGGCGTACGGCGAGCGACCGCGCGATGCACAGCCGCTGCTGCTGGCCGCCCGACAGGGCGCCGCCGGGCTGGCGCAGCCGGTCCCGCACCTCCTTCCACAGTCCCGCCTTGGTCAGCGTCTCCTCGACCAGCGCGTCGCGGTCGCCGCGGCCCCTCCGGGTGCCGGTCAGTTTGAGACCGGCCACGACGTTGTCGTAGATGGACATCGCCGGAAACGGGTTCGGCTTCTGGAACACCATGCCGACCTGCCGGCGGGCATCGGTGATCCGGCGTTGCGCGTCGTACAGGTCGTGCCCGTCCAGCAGCACCTCACCGGCGAGCGACGCGC
This sequence comes from Micromonospora sp. WMMD812, assembly GCF_027497215.1. Classification (NCBI taxonomy): domain Bacteria; kingdom Bacillati; phylum Actinomycetota; class Actinomycetes; order Micromonosporales; family Micromonosporaceae; genus Micromonospora; species Micromonospora sp. WMMD812. The sequence goes on from NZ_CP114904.1 coordinate 4,333,123, forward strand.
CGGGAACAAGTTCGTGCATCCGGTTGAGGGTCCGCAGGAAGGTGGACTTGCCGCAGCCGGACGGGCCGATGAGCGCGGTGACCTGACCGGCCGGCATGGTCAGCGAGACACGGTCGAGCACCTTGTGATCCCCGAACCACGCCGAGATCGAGCGTGCCTCCAGGGCGGCGAGCGACCCTCGCCCGGGCAGTCCCGCCAGGAGGTCGTCCGGTGCCGCACCGGCCGCGGAATCGGTCGCCGGAAGGTCGACGAGGGTCGGCGCGCCGGCGGGTCCGACCGGCGACGCGGGTCCGGCGGGGCCGGCCGGCGGCGCGTACGGGTTGTCGAGGTGCGTCACGGATGTCCTCCGGCTAGAGCAGGTTGGGCAGCAGGCGGGCGGCCTGGTCACAGGCGGCGACGGTGATCGCGGTGAGCACCGGTCCCCCGACGATCCACGCCTGCCAGCCGCCCCACCGTGTGCGCAGGTAGGTGACGGCCAGCGCGGCGAGGAGGAGGGCCTGGCCCCAGAGCATCACCGGGGTCCACGCGTCCGGGTCGGTCGCCATCGCCTTCTCCGCCGGCGGTAGGGCGGCGGCGGTGAACCGGCGCCCCGGGGTCGGCTGGACCTCGGTCCGCAGTTCGGCGTCCACCCACATCAGGTCGGTGGGCATGAACTCGGTGCCGAGGGCCGTGATGAGCGTGAGCCGGCCCCGGTCCGGCGCGGGCTCCGGTGCCGGGTCGCCGGGGTGCCGCAGCCCGGTGACCACGTACTCGTGCCGGTTCTCGCTCTGCCCGGTGGTGACCTGGACGACGTCGCCGGGCATCAGGAGGTCGAGGTCGCGGAACGGCCCTCCGTACGCGGCCCGCCGCCCCATGACCACGCTGGTGCCGCGCTGGCCGGGCAGGACGCTGTCCCTCCGGTGGCCGGGCCCGGATCGCAGCACGTCGCCCGCCGTGCCCTCGAAGACCACCGACTCGAGGCCGATGCGCGGGATGGTCAGCACCGCGACCGGCGAGCCGGGGGCCACCAGCTCCTCCCGCCCGTTCGGATCCTCGCTGTAGTCGACCCGGTACTGGCCCACCGGCGCCGTGCCCCGGGCCAGCTCGCCACGGAAGTCGGCGTACGCCGTCTGCTGGTTGCGCTCGTACTGGAGCTGGGTGACGACCGTCAGGTGCAGCACCATGCCCAGCGCCAACGCGGCGAGGATGCTCAGCGCGGTGCCGGGCACCTGGAGCGCGAGGTTGACCGTCCGGCGCAGCGGCGGTGGCGAGGGCGGGCCGGGCACCGGCGGGTCGGCCGATGGCGGGTCGGCCGATGGCGGGTCGGCCGGCGGCGGGTCGGCCGGCGGCGCGGGTGGGGTCATCGTGGCCGTCGACATGCTCGTGTTCTCCTCGCGACCGGATCTGCTGTGGCGCGCCGTCCGGGCGGTTGCCCGGACGGCGCGCGTCGGTTCCCTAGTCCTGCCCGCCGCTGTCCTCGTCCTGCGCGGCCGCGGCGTCGTCGGGCCACCGCACCGGCTCGGGGTCGCCCTGACGGCGGCGTGCGGCGACCATGGCGGTCGCCCCGGCACCGACCAACGTCAGGCCGGTCAGGCCGACGCCGATCAGCGGCAGACCGGTGCGCGGGAGGCTGCCGCCACCGCCACCGCCGCCGGCCGGGTCGGTCGGGTCGTCGGTCGGTTCGTCGGTGGGTTCGCCGGTCGGGGTCGGGGTCGGGGTGGGCGAGCCGGGCCCGGTCACCTCGACCGACACCGCGGGAGACGTCGTCGCCTCGAACTCGGCGGACTGGGCGGGGGTGAAGACCGCGGTGAGGCTGTGCGTGCCGACCGCCAGCGCGGTCGTCGTGAGCGAGGCCTGACCGTTGACCACCTGCGCGGGCTCGCCCAGCGGGTTGGTGCCGTTCCGGAACTGGACGGTGCCGGTCGCGTTGGCCGGCGTGATGCGCGCGGTGAGGGTCCGCTCGGTGCCCTGCGGCTGGGACCCGGCCGGCAAGACGGTGAGCGTGGCCTCCGTCTCGGTCGGGCCGACCTGGAAGAACTTCCGGACCGAGACGCCGTCCGCGACCCCCTCGTCCGTCGCGACGAACCGGGCCTGGAACTCGTACCGCCCCCGCGGCAGGTCGGTGACCGTGATCGACGCCGTGCCGCCCGCGACCGCCGCGGAACCCACTTCGGTCCCGGTGGTGCCGCCCGGCACGTACCGGTCGAAGTGCATGGTCCCCGCGCTCGGCGGCGCCACCGACGCGGTGAGTGTCAGCGCCGCCCCGACCGGCGCCGGGCTGGTCTTGTCGAAGGTCAGCGTGACCGTGGTCGTGCCCGGCTCCACCACCAGCAGGCTCTTGCGCTCCGACGTGGACACCTGGTAGGCGCTCTCGTCCGCCGGCTGGAACACGGCGAAGAGTTCGTGCCCGGGGAAGCTCGGCGGGTTGACCGGAAGCTCGGACGTCCGGAAGACCGCCGTGCCGCCGCTCACCGGCACCGTGCCGAGATCAACCGTGTTCGTACCGTCCAGGGACCGCGTCGTGCGCCGGAAGACCACCTCGCCGGCGGCGGCCGGCGGGTCCACGTTCGCCGTCAGCGTCACCTCCTCGCCCTGCTCCGCCCGGTCTTCGGGCGACACGCTGAGCGTGGTGGTGGTCCGCTCCCCCGCGGTCGAGCAGCTCGTGCCGATGCGCCAGGTGTCGCCGCAGACGAAGATCGGGGTGCGGAACTCGTCGTCGTGACGGCCTTCGGTCAGGCTGTAGCACTCCATGACGACCCACCACGCGCCCTGCTCCGGCGCGCGCCCGAGGGCGGTCTGGAAGGAGCGGTTCGGGTTGATCCTGATCCCGTCGGGATACTCCTCCGGGTTGTCGTACCCGCCGCCGCCGAGCACCGGCGCGAGGTTCGAGAACGGCGGGCCCTCCTTGCCGACCCGCAGGTTGGCGTTCTCGCCGTAGCCCGTCGGGCACAGCCCGGTCGTCCCACTCTCGAACATGGGGGTGTCGGTCACCACGCCACTGGACTGGCTGAGCGTCACCTCGCCGAGGGAGGCCGCCTGGGCCGGGCCGGCGAACGTGATCAGCACGCCGGTGATCAGCGACGCGAGAGAGAGCACGAGGGTGGCTCCCAGCGCGGCCAGGCGGGCGAACCCACGCCTGCTCATGTGCGTACCTCCGGTGGTCTGGTCGATGTCGCTCGCGTCGGCGGGCGATGGTCGGCGGGTTCGGAACGGTCTGGTGCGGCGATCCGGGCGGCCGGCTTCGGCCGCCCGGACCTGGTTACATGCGGATCAGCTGCCGAACCGCAGGTTGGTGTAGCCGCAGTTCGCCTCGAGCGGCGAGGCGAAGGTGGAGCGAATGCCGAAGCCGAAGAGCTGGGTGACGTTGCGGTCGACGTCGCCGTCCCGGACCGTGGCGGTGCAGACCGCCGCGTCGGGGCCGGTGAAGGTGCTGTCGATCGCCGGCAGGGTCAGGTCCGCGGTCGGCACGACGTTGTAGACGTCCCGGCGGAGCGGGAAGTTGATGTTGAGCACGCCGCCCACGATCGGCTGCTGGGCCGCACCGCCGGTGGGCCGCATCCCGCTCAGCGCCGCCTCGCCGCGCCGGTCGGCGACGGTGACGGCGGTCAGGCTGGCGATCTTCGCGGCGTTCGACTGGGCGATGTACTGCGCCGCGGAGAACGGCACCACCCGGCTCGGGAAGCCGTTCAGCACCGTGCCGTCGTGCTCCTGCACCCGGGGGATCAGCGGGACGACCGGGGTGGACGGGTTGCCGTCGGTGTCGCCCGCCAGGCAGGGGTAGTCACCAAGGGTGATCTCCTGCTCGGTGATGCCGACCCGCTGCGACCAGAACTCCCAGGTGCCCGAACCGGCCTGGAGCATCACCGGCTCGACCGGGACACCACCGATCGCCTCGTCCAGGCAGCGGTAGACCCGCTGGGCCTGGGCGAACGAGACGGTCGCCGGCAGGTCGCCGGTGACGTTGCGGGCCAGCGTGACCGCGTCCACCCCGAAGGGGATGTAGGTGTAGGCGCCGGTGGGCGACGGCGTGGTGCCGCCCCCGTAGCTCGACGAACGCGCGAAGTCGATGCAGCCGACCACGTTGACGTTCGCCCAGAAGCCGGGACCACCCTGGCCGATGTCCTCACCCTCCGAGGCCCGCAGCGACCGGCGGCCGTTGCTGGAGCCGTTCGGCCGCGGGTACTCGCAGTTCGACGCCTTGCTCTTCACGTTCGCCGTACCGCGGGCGTCCCAGGAGGCGACAACCTTGTTCCCACCGGAGGTGATGACGTTGCCCAGGCCGTTCATGACGTCCTGGGTGGTGTCCGACCCGGTGCCGGCCAGGGTCCGGTAATCGGTGATCGGCGAGGGGTCAGCGGCGGCCGGGGTGGCCACCAGGCCGGCGGCGACCACGGCGGCCAAGGCCGCCGCGGCCATTGTGCCGATGGACTTGACCTTCATGCGTGCTCCCTTTCTGCGGGGCATGACATTCGTGCTCGTCCGACTCCGGGCGAGCCGAATTCATGGTCGCCGCGGCCGAACCCCGGTTGAAACCGGGGAAAGACAAACGTTGCGCGCTGCTGTCTCTCGCCAACACGTAGGCCGAATGAACGGCAATTGGCGAATTGCCATCCGGCCCGCTCCGGGCTCATTCGACGGAATCCGTGGGCAGATATCGGGTGCCGTACCGCCGCAGAATCGGTCCGGCCACGCCACCGACGAGTCCGAGGACGAGAACGCCGACGAGCAGATAACGGACGTTGCCCAACGGGCTGCCCTGGGACGCCCGCGCGGCGTTGTTCGTCGACGGCTGCGGGGACGGCGCGGTGCCGGCCGGCGAGGGGACCGCGCCGGGGGTCGGCACGGCGGCCGGCGGGGCGGGCGCCCCGGCGGCGGGTGGCGGATCGAACGCCGGCGGATTGTCGGTGGTGGAGGTGGGCGTCGTCGGCGGAACCGCCTGCTCGAGCGCGTCGGCCGCGGCCCGCGCCTGGATGCGCAGGTTCTCCGGCAGCGGCACGTACCCCTCGGGCAGTTGGCCCCGGGCGGCACCCGGCTGCTGGCCGGCGCCGACGGCGTACCGGACCAGGGCCGCGTAGTCCTGACGGGCGTCCGCCGGGTCGGTCGTGTCGGCCACCGCGTACGTCAGCAGCGACAGGGGGTACGCGCCCGGCGCCGACCAGGCCTTCGCCGGATCGATGACCTGCACCTGAGCCGGGGCCGCGGAACGCGCGGCCGCCAACATCCCGGCCTCGTCGGCCTCGCGGCAGTCCGTGGCCTCGTAGCGCCGGTCGGCCTGCCGGTAGGTCGCCTTGCACAGCTTGGCCGTGTACAGCCCGTACCGGGCGGCGGAGGCCGAGTCGGTCACCGACATCGCGAACCGCGCGCCCAACTGGTCGCGCGGGATCCTGCTGAACTCGGGGATCCCGGTGATCGGGATGTTGAACAGGTCCAGCGGCGCGCTGCGGCCGGTGGTGTCGGACCGCAGCGTCTGTTCCGCGCCTTTGCCGAGCCCCCCGGTGTACGGCCGGTAGTCCAGCGTGCAGAGGCGCGCCTCGGCGTCGTTGCCGTCCTTGTCCTTGTAGGTCTCGGGCACGCAGGTCTGGTCGACCTTCGGGAAGTAGTCGGGCGCGCCGCCGCTCAGCAGCTCCGCGTAGCTGGGGTTGACCCGCATGCCGTCCTGATCGGGCGCGGGCTGTTGCGCCGTGCCCTTGACCCAGGCGGCGGCGGCCGGATCGGCCAGCACCCACTGCCAGAGCGCCCGCGCAGCCACCGAGCTGCCGTTGGGGGCCATGAGGCCCTGCAGCGTGAAGCTCGGACGGTCGTCCCAGGAGCGGAAGACCGGGTTGAGATCCAGGAACTCGGGATCGTCCCGGATGCTGCCCGGGTTGGTCGTCGGCCCACCGTTGCCCGGCACGTCCCGGCGGTAGGACTGGGTGAGCAGCTTGGCCACCAGTCGAGGCGTCAGTTTGAGGTCGCTCAGGCCGAGGCCGCGCAGCTTCTCCGTCTCCGGGTCCACCGGATTCAGCTTGTCGAGGTTCACGTCGATGTTCAGCGCGATCACCACGCCGCTCAGCGCGACCGGGGCGTGCACGATCCGGGGGCCGCCGGCGGTGGTCGACACCGGTTCGGCGCTGTAGATCAGGCCGGGCGCCGTGGCGAACGGCGAGAGGAGCTGTCGTGCGGCGTCGAAGTCACCCACCGCCGAGTAGCTGACGGACGGTCCGCCGGCGGCCGTGCACAGCGCGGGCCGCCACGACCTCGCCGCCTCGGCCGCCAGTTCCGTCCCGGAGGTGAGACGCTCCGCCCGGCCGAGCGGGCACGCGTCGCCGACCGGCTCGAACTCCAGCGGTACGACGATCCGGTGCTGCCACAACGCCGGTGTCAGGGGTGAACCGTGCACCGCCCCGGTGGCCGAGACGTCCGCGCCGGTGTACGGGTTCGTGTGGCCGCGGGGCACCACCACCAACCAGCACGGGCGGGACGGCTTCTCGCCAGCGGCGTCCTGGTAGGACGCGCCACACCCGAGGTCGGGTGCGCGCAGCGAGTTCTGCACCTCGAAGGCGACCCGGCCCGTGCCGTCGCCGGCGGTCAGGGCGTACGGGTACTCGTTGGTGACGGCGGAGCTGAAGTACCGGGCCAGCACCTCCTCCGGAAACGCCTGGCGATCCTGGCCGCTCTTCGGATCCTTGATGATGGGGAACGGGTTGGTGGAGCTCCCGTCGGGAGTCCGCGGCTGCTCGCAGGCGGCGGAGACCGGCTGGCAGGTGACCGGCCAGAACGGGACCATCTGCGCGTCGGCCGGCAGCGTCTCGCCGGGGTCGCGCTCGGGGTAGCCGGCGCTGTTGCCGTTCGTCAGCTCCCGGCTGTTGGCGCTGACCCCCTCCGCGTCGCCGTTGTTCCGGTTGGGCATGTCCGGCGCGTCGAGCTTGGCGCCGAACTGGCAGGTCTCCCGGAACTTCAGCCCGAGCGGATCGTCGACCGCGTGGGGATCGCCCCAGCACTGCATGACCTGGAGGTAGTCGACGCCCAGCAGCCGGTCACGCGGTGTCGGCGTCGCGTCCTTCCAGGTCACCACGACCGCCTGGTTGACGAGGTCGGTGGTCTGGCTGACCGTGATCTCGAGCTTCGAGTAGTCCGCCGGCACGGTGCCCGGAATGACGTCGTCCGGGCCCAGGTTCCGGCCCTTCACGGTGAACGCCGAGCCGGTGGCCGCGGCCTCCGCGCGGGCGGCCTCGACCGGGAGGCGGGTGGGGACGGGTTGCACCGTCGCCAGGGCGCCCAGCACGACGGCCAGGACGGTGAGCGTGATACCGCGCCGGGCGACGAGGCGGCTACGACGGCGGGGGTGCCGGGTCATCGGTCGCTCCACGGGTCGCTGGTGCGGCGGGACCGCAGCGAGTTGGACAGCAGCGGCGGAGCGACCACCAGGCCGAGCAGCAGCAGGGCGGCGAGCAGCATCATCGTGTGCCGCAGGCGCCAGCCACCCGCGCCGGCCAGCGAGACCGGCACCGCGGCCGCCTGCTCCCCGCCGCCGGCCGTGCCGGCCGCGAGGACCTCACCGGTGTCCGGGTCGACCACCGGCGCGCCGGTCGTCGGCGCGGGTCCGGCCGTGGCTCCCGGCCCGGCGGTGGTGCTCGGGCCCGCGGTGCCACCGGGTCCCGCCGAGCCGCCCGGACCGGCGTTCCCGCCCCCGGCTCGGCAGGCGGCTGCCGCGATCACCGGCGTCTGCTGCGGCGCGCCGGCGGTGCCGGCGGGATTCTGGGTGGCCCCGCGCTTGTCGCAGGGCGAGGGCTGCGGCGCGTTCTTGGCCAGCGCGTTGCCGCCACCCGGTGACACCGTCGGGTTGTTGCAGCTCGCGATCTTCTGCGCGATGTTCAGCTTCTGGGCGCCGGGGATCCGCTGGACCTGCTCCATGCCCTTCTGCACGAGGTTCACCGGCAGCGGCGAATAGCCGAGCAGTTCGGCCTGCTGCTGGCCCTCACAGAGGAAGTAGTAGGCGAACTTGCCGAGGGTCTCGCCGTGGTCGAGGGTGAACGCGTACTGCGCCTGCGCCGAGGCCGGCTCGACCGGCAGGATCATGTACGAGTACGACGACAGCGGGTAGCTGCGCGGGTCGTTGTTCCGGTAGACGTCGTCCAGGATCTGGGTGAGGTAGTCCTCGGCGCCGGGATTGCGGTCCTGGATCCGCGCCTTGGTCAGCGCGACCGCGACGTTGCGGGCGGTCGGCTCGACGTAGTAGCCCGCGGCGTTGAGCACCCGGACCACCGGGAACCGCGCGTTGATCGCGTACGAGTACTCCACATAGGTGATCGAGCCCTCGGCGTTGTCCTGCCGGACCTTGCCGGAGACGCCGTCCGAGCCGGTGGCGCCGATCATGCCCGCGAGGCGGGGGTAGGTGGAGGTGATGCCGCAGGGCGAGGGCTTGTTCCAGTTCCGGCAGTAGGCGTTCCAGATCGCCGGGTGCTGCTTGCTCATCCAGAGGGTGAACTGCGCGGTCGTGCCGGAGCCGTCCTGCCGGACCACCGGAGTGATCGTGCGCGCCGGGAGGTTCAGCCCCGGGTTGTCCGCGCGGATCGCGGGATCGTTCCACCGCTTGATGCCGCCGGTGAAGATCTTGGCGATCACCTCGCCGGACAGTCGCAGGTTGGTCACCCGCCGACCGTTGATCTTCAGGTTGTACATGAAGGCGGTGCCGCCGGCGACGATCGGCATGTACCCGGAGGGTCGCGCACCCTTGCTGTCGGTGCCGCCGAACGCGTCCCGGAGGCCGTACGGGATCTCGGACACACCGAAGTGCGCCTTCCCCTCGCGGAACTGGGTCCGCCCCTGGGTCGACCCCGCCGCCTCGTACTGCACCTCGAGACCGTTCGCCTGTACGTTCGCGGCCCAGGCGGCGACCGCGTTGGCGCTCCACGTCGAGCCGATGCCCACGATCCGCACGTTCCGCTTCGCCGCCTCCGCGGCTGGCGTCGCGGGCGGCGCCACGGCACCGACGAGGGCGACGACCGCCGCCGCGGCCAGTAGCCGCGCGGGGCGACGGATCCGCTGTCTCAGCATGACCTACCTCGTTGTCGCTTCGGGTTGGCGGATGTCGGGGTCCGGTCCGGGCCGCGGCGCCGCGGCGAGGCGCTCCCGCTCCCGACGGGCGAAGCGCAGGGCGTCGCGACGCGAGGCGATGGCCCGCCGCCGTCGCTGGCCCCGGCTGAGCTGACCGGGCGCGCGACCGCCGAGCAGCCGGGCGAGCACGAAGAGCAGGAGGACGAGGGCCATCAGCACGGTCGCCGCGCCGAAGCCGCGCGCGATCATCACCTCGTCCGGGCGGCGCACCGCGTCGAACGTGAACAGCGGCAGGGACACCTGCGGGCCGTCGCCGGGGTTGACGTTGGTGAACTGGGTGAAGCCGGCGGTCAGCAGCACCGGTGAGGTCTCGCCGATGCCCCGCGCCGTGCCCAGGATGATCGCCGTCATCGCGCCGGACCGGGCGGTGGGCAGCACGACGTGCCAGATCGTGCGCCACTGCGACGCGCCCAGCGCGTAGGACGCCTCGCGGAGCGTGCCGGGCACCAGCCGCAGGACGACGTCGGCCGCCCGGATGATGATCGGCAGCATCATCACGCTGATCGCCAACGCGGCGGCGAACCCCGACTTCTGGCCGATCAGCGGCAGGTCCCGGCCCCGCCGCTCCAGCTCGCCGAGGGCCAGGATCACCGTGGCGTAGATGAAGAGGCCGGCCACGATCGAGGGCAGCGCCGTCATCGCCTCGACGATGATCCGCACGAAGCGGCTGAACGGGCCGGGCAGCTCGCTGAGGAACACGGCGCAGAGGATGCCGAGCGGAATCGTGATGGCCAGCGCGATGGTGATCTGCTGGAGCGTTCCGATCATGGCGTGCCGGATGCCGCCGATCGACAGCGGCTCCAGCGGCCCGGCCTGCCGCGCGTCCTCCAGGTAGAAGTTGAGGTGCGACAGCGGCTCCCGGCCCTTGAAGAGGGTGAAGCCGATGACCACGACCAGCGCGAGCAGCATCAGGAACGCCAGGCTGTGCACGATCGCGGCGACGAGCCGGTCCTGCACCGCGGGGCCCGACTCGTCGAGGGACACGAGCAGCGCGTAGAGGCCGAGGAAGACCAGGTAGGAGACGACCACGAAGCCGAGCGGCCCGTCGAACGGCGCCAACTGGCTGAAGATCAGGATGGTCAGGCTCACCGCCGCCGTCGCGGCGCCGAGCAGCGCGAACACATCGGTACGCCGGGTGTTCGTCAGGGTGCGCCGCACCTCTGGCGTCTTCGGCCGCTCGGCCCGCTGCGGGACGGTCGTCCCGGACCCGGCACGGCCGCCGGCGCTCACCCGCTCGTCCGGTACGGGGGCCGGAGCCGGCTCGGCGATCAGCGTCTGTTCGGTGCTCACCGTTGGCTCCTCAGGCCTCGCTGGCCGCGCCGGACCGGCTGCGGCTGATGATCAGGCCGGCGCCGAAGTTCACGACCAGGGTCATCGCGAACAGGACGAGGCCGGCGGCCATCAGACCCGCGATACCGACCGCGTTCGACTCCGCGTACCGCAGGGCGATGAGCGAGGAGATCGAGCCGCCGCCGGTCTGCAGGATGTGCGGCTGGATGACGAAGACGACCGAGATGACCAGGTAGACACCGATGGTCTCGCCCAGGGCGCGACCCAGGCCGAGCATCGTGCCGCCGATCATCCCGCCGCGTCCGAAGGGCAGCACGACCGACCGGATCATGCCCCACTTCGTCGCGCCCAGGGCGTAGGCGCCTTCCCGCTCACCCACCGGCGCCTGGGAGAAGACCTCCCGCATGACCGAGGAGATGATCGGGGTGACCATCATCGCCACGATGATGCCGGCCACGAAGGTCGAGCTGGTCAGCGCGCCGTCGCTGGTGGGATCGCGCGGATCGTAGTTGTCCACCTTGAACAGGGGGATCCAGCCGAAGTAGGTGGCCAGCCAGCGCGGCAGCCCCTCGTCCTGCTCACCGACGACGAGCAGGTGCGGTTCGAGCAGGAAGAGCCCCCAGATCCCGTAGACCACGCTGGGCACCGCGGCCATCAGGTCGACCAGGTTGACCAGGAACGGGGCGATCCGGCGCGGGGCGTACTCGGTGATGTAGAGCGCGGTGCCCACCGCCATCGGCACCGCGATGACGATCGCCACGGCGGCGATCAGCAGGGTGCCGACGAGGACGCCGGCCACCCCGAAGTTGGCCCCCGCCGGGTCCCACTCCTGGACGCTGAGGAAGCGCCAGCCCATGGTCCGCAGCGCCGGCAGCGCGCGCAGGGCGAGGAAGATGCCGACCAGCAGCATGATGGCGAGGACGACGACGCCGGCGACCCGGATCACGCCCCGGAAGAGCCGGTCGGAGGGGGTCCGGCGCTGATGCACCTGGCGCGGACCGGTCGCCCCCGCGCCGGTGGGCGCGTCGGGGGCGGTGACGACCACGGTCATCAGCCGGCGTCCCGCTGGCGCAGGTCCCGGCGTGCGGGCGACTCGTACATCAGCCGGGCCGGCCGGTACGGCTGGCCGCCGAGTGTGCCGCCGGACGGCGGGGGCGGCTCGGGCGCCCGGCGCCGGTCGCGGCGGACGTCGCGCGTGCCGGGCACCACCTCGGCGAGCGGCAGCGCCTCCAGGAAGCGCTCCAGGTTGTACGTGCACTCGCGGGCCCGCAGGTACGACCGGCTCGACAGCGCCACCGCCATGTCGTCGAGCTCGATCCGCCAGGACCAGTGGCCGCTGGCCGGCACGGTGCCCTCCAGGGCCACGATCCGGTCGACGTTGGCCTGCAGGTCCAGCACCGACTCGCGGCACCGCGCGTAGATGTCGTGGTAGACGGCGCCGCGCCCGAGCGGCCGGTTGTTGGGCGAGACGAGCATCCAGACGATGCGATCGGCCGGCCCTCCGGGCTGGTGGGCGGGTGTCGGTGCGGCAAGGAACACGAACCGTGAACGCTGCACGCTGATCCCTTCCTGCTTCGGCGCGGACGCGCCCGCTCGATGCCGCTCCCCAGTGACGGGATCAGCGTCGGCAGCGGCGGTGACTCGGCACGCAGCCGCCCGCTCACGCCAGACATGCAGAATGTGAACAGCGAGTATTCAGGCATCCACCGTTCGGATACGCCGCGACGCCAGCGGGTCGAGCCGAGATCGACCGGCATCCAGTTCGGGGGTCAGCCGATGCGTCGCACCGGTCCCGGGCCGCCCACGCCGACCTGCCCGGACGCGAGGGGCGGTGGCCAGCTGGCCACCGCCCTCGCCGTGCCGGATCCGACGGGTCAACGGCCGCGAGCGGCGTCCCGGCCTCGCGGGGCCGGCCGCCGGGTGGTCAGCCAGGTCGTGCCGACCACCAGGAGCGCCCCCAGCAGGGCGAGGATCCACCACAGGTTGGCCAGGGACGCCGAGCCCGACCCCTCGTTGCCGGTCAGCCGGCGTTCGACGTCCGCCTCCGCCACCGCGTCGACCGATCCGCCGGGATTCGGAGTCGGCGCGGCCGTGGACGGCGTGCCGGACGCGGCGCTGGCGCCGGCGGACGGGGACACGACCAGGGAGCCGTCGGCGTCGGGCCGGGCCGGGGCGGCGCCCGCCGGCCGGCCGGCGCGCCACTGTCGACCCGAGACGGTGATCGGGGTGACGAAGCGCTCCGGGTGCACGCCCTGGGTCTCGCTGACGCACTCGACGACGACCCACCACTCGCCGTCGACAGGGGCGCCGCCGAGCGCGGTGGCGAACGACCGGTTCGGCTGGGCGGTCACCGCGGCCCGGTCGTAACCGCCGGCGGACAGCGGGCGGGCGAGATTGCTGTACGGGCCACCGGGTGGCCCGACCCGCAACTGGGCGTTGCGTCCGAAGCCGGTGGGGCAGGGCGCTGTGGCGGTGGCGCTGGCGAAGATCGGGGTGGCGTCGACCGTCCCGCTGGTCGCGGAGAGTCGTACGCCGCCGAGCGGGGCGGCGTCGGCCGGTACGGGGAGCACGAGAGTGGCCGCCACGGTGAGCGCCGCCGAGGCGGCCGCCGCGGAGGCGGGCAGGTTTCGAGGCACATCGACGGTCTATGCGCACGGTGCGACCGCCGGTGCACGGCATCGCACGCGCCGGACGGCCAGCAGGTGAACAGGGGCCGGGCCGGCCCGCGTTCACCCGGGAATACTCAGGCCCACACCTGCTGCGGCTCCGCCCGCCGCTCGGCCAGGCTCGGCGCCTTGTTGTACTCCCGGACCACGTTGTAGCGGGTGTCCCGCTCGACCGGCTGGAACCCGGCGTCCCAGATCAGGTCGAGCAGGTCCTCGCGGTGCATGGTGTTCGGCGTGCCGTACGCGTCGGCGTCGTGCGTGATCTTGTATTCGACGACCGAGCCGTCCAGGTCGTCGACGCCGAAGTTCAGCGAGAGCTGGGCCACCGAGAGGCCGTGCATCACCCAGAAGCACTTCACGTGCGGCACGTTGTCGAAGAGCAGCCGGGAGACCGCGAACGTCTTCAGCGACTCGGCCGGCGAGGCCATCGTCGTCCGCTCCTGGATCCGGTTGCGGATCTTGCCGTCCGCCGAGTCGACGAAGTCGTGCTGGTAGCGCAGCGGGATGAAGACCGCGAAGCCGCCGGTCTCGTCCTGGAGTTCGCGCAGGCGCAGCACGTGGTCGACCCGGTGCCGGGGCTCCTCGATGTGGCCGTAGAGCATCGTGGACGGTGTCTTCATGCCCTTGCTGTGCGCCAGCCGGTGGATGCGTGACCAGTCCTCCCAGTGGCAGGCGTGGTCCACGATGTGCTGCCGGACCTCCCAGTCGAAGATCTCCGCGCCACCACCGGTGAGCGACTCCAGGCCCGCGTCCATCAGCTCGTCGAGGATCTCGTCGGCGGGAAGGCCGCTGATCTTCTCGAACCACTGCACCTCGGTCGCGGTGAAGCACTTCAGCTTGACGTTCGGCAGCGCCGCCTTCAGCTCGCGCAGCACCTTCGGGTAGTAGCGCCAGGGCAACGTCGGGTGCAGACCGTTGACGATGTGCAGCTCGGTGAGCTGCTCGTCCTCCATCTCCTTAGCCTTGCGCACCGCCTCGTCGATGCGCATCGTGTACGCGTCCTTCTCGCCGGGCTTGCGCTGGAACGAGCAGTACGCGCAGGACGCGGAGCAGACGTTGGTCAGGTTCAGGTGCCGGTTGACGTTGAACATGACCCGGTCGCCGTTCAGCTCCGTACGCCGGTGGTGGGCCAGCCGCCCCAGCCAGGCCAGGTCGTCAATGTCGTAGAGGGCGATCCCGTCCTCCCGGGTCAGCCGCTCCCCGGCGTACACCTTCGCTTCGAGCTCACGCTTGAGTCCGGCGTCCATGGCACGTCCCTTCCACCTGCTGCGATCCGATCGAGCCTACGTCGGGCCGCTCTTCACCCCGCCGGCACGGTCGGCGGCAGCGAGCTGCTTCACCAGATTCTCAGGCTCCCGTTACCCGGCCGCTCATCGACAGCGATGCCCTGCTTGCGGTAAGACAGGGTGGGGAGCGACGCACTGGTAGCGTCCCCCCGGCCGTGCCCACCGGGGTCCGGCGACTGCGTGCCGGACGGGGAGCGGAATGGTCGACAGGCGACACGGGCGGCGGCAGCGACGACGGAGCCCGATTGTCTCGCCCGTGCTGCGTCCACGGCTCTGGGCCGCCCTGCTCGGCGCGGTCGCCGCCGCGGTGCTGGCCAGCCCGGTCTACGCCGACCCGGCGACGCCCGCCACCGTTCCGGACACCGGCTCGCGGCCCGCCGTCAGCGGCACGCTCCAGCTACCCGGCGGCGCGCCCGTCGCCCCGGTGACCCCGGGCGCCCCGGTCGGAAACCTCGGCACCGGCCCGCTGGCCAGCCAGATCTACACCGCCCAGGCCCAGGTCGGGCTGCTCGGCGACACACTGCTCCAGATACGCCAGAAGCGCACCGACGCGGAGGCCCAGCGCGCCACCGCCGACCAGAACCTGAAGATCGCCCGGGACGCCCTGGCCCGGGCGCAGGAGCGGGCCGACACGGCCGCCGCCGAGGCGCTCAAGGCGCGGGCGGCGCTGCCTCCCGGCGAGCTCGCCGACGACATCCAGGGGCTGAGCCAGCTCCAGCGGATCACGCGGGGCGAGAAGGTCGAGGGGTCGACCACCGCCGCCGCCGGCGAGCTGTCGCGGGCCCGGGCCGCCGAGCAGACGGCCGCCCAGGCGTACGCGGCGGCCGAGGCCGCCGTCCGCGCCGCCGGCGACGAGTTCACCGCCGGTGAGAAGGCGCTGCACGCCGAGGAGGCGAAGCTGCTCAAGCTGCGCCGGGACAACGAGGCGCAGCTCATCCAGCTCGAACGCCAGCAGGAGGCCGCCGAACAGCGGCTCGGCGCCGGTTACCTCCAGGGCCAGAGCGCGAACGGGCTGACCGCCCACCCGCGGGCCATGGCCGCCGTACGCTACGCCCTCGCCCAGCTCGGCGATCCCTACCTCTGGGCCGCGGAGGGGCCGAATCGGTTCGACTGCTCCGGTCTCATGTGGGCGGCCTACCGGTCGCCCGGGGCCGACTACTTCGACCTGCCCCGCGTCTCCCGCGACCAGTACCGGGCAACCCACATCCGCACCGTGGACCGCACCGCGCTGCTCCCGGGCGACCTGCTCTTCTTCGCCTCGGGCAGCAGCTGGACGACCATCCACCACGTCGGCATGTACATCGGCAACGGCAAGATGGTGCACGCACCGACCACCGGCGACGTCGTCAAGATCTCCACGGTGACCTGGTCCCGGCTCTACGCCGCCACCCGGGTGGTCGGGGCGGTTCCCGCGCCGTCGGCCACCCCGACGCCCGGCAACACGAACACCCCGAGCCCCACCCCGACGCCGTCGGCCACCGGCACGCCGAAGCCCACCACCTCGCCGAGCCCGACGCCTACCAAGACGCCGACGACGCCTCCGACCACCCCGCCGACCACCCCGCCGACCACCCCGCCGAGCACGCCGCCGACGACGGGGCCGAGCCCGACGGGGTCACCGACGACGACGCCGTCCTCGGCGCAGCCGTCCGCCAGCACCAGCGAGAGTTCGACCAGCGGCAGCCCGTCGGCGAGTTCTTCGGTGAGCGCGAGCGCCGGAAGCTGATCCCCAAGCACCCACTCCGGCTGTGCGGCCGGGGCGGAATGTGGCACCGTGGCACGGAGGCACGGGTTCCCGGCCGGGTGTGAGCGTGGCGCGGAGGGCGGACATGGCCGAGCAGAAGGTTCCGGCGGAGACGGTCGACCCTGGCTCCACGCCCGTCGACCGGAAGGACGCCGCGCCCACCGCTGAGCCCACCACGCCCGAGGGTGGCGTGCCCGCGGCCGGCGACCCGGGCGCCGCGGCGTCGGGCGACCCGGGCGCCGCGGCGTCGGACGACCCGGGTGCCGGCGCCGGCTCCGGCACGACCGGCACCGCGACTCCCGCGGGGCCGCTGCCGGGCCAGCGTGACGGCTCCGCCGCGCCCGCCCGGGCCTCCGTCGCGGTGCCCGCCACGAGCCGGGCCACGGCCGAGGAGGCCGCCGCGGACCGCGCCGGCGTCGCGACAGGCGCAACCGACGGGAGCCGACCGGCCGCCGGCGTTGCGACAGCCCCAACCGACGAGAGCCGACCGGCCGGCCGCGCCAGCGTTGCGGCGGCGGGCACGGGCCGGACCTCTACCGACGAGGACCGGCCGGCCGCTCGGGCCAGCGCCACGGTGCCCGGCCCGAGCCGGATGCCGTCCGCCGCGACGGGCGCCGCCGCCCGGGCGTCCGTCTCGGCACCGGGAACGAGCCGGGCCACGGCCGATGAGGCGGCCGCGGCCGGAGCGCGGGTCGGCGCCCCGGCCGTCTACCGGTCCGGCCCGGTGAACCCGGAGCCGCCCGAGCCGGCCCAGCCCCCGGAGCCGGCGCAGCCGCCGAAGCCGCCCACCCCGGAACCGGAGCCGGCACCCGCGCCGACTCCTCCGGTGCCCGGGCCGAAGCCGCCGTCGCCCGCCCCGCCGGTGCCGGAGCCCAACCCGCCGACGCCGGGCCCGTACCCGCCGGGCCCGCGTCCCGCGCCGCCGCCCAGGCCGGTGCCACCCCCGCCGGGGCCCCCGTCGCCGCCGCCCGGACCGCCGATGCCGCCGCCACCGCCGCCGCCCGGCCCGATGCCGGCGCCGCCCTTTCCCCCGCCCCCGGCGACATCGTCGGCTCCGGCGCCGGCTCCGACCGCCCGGGCCGCCGCACCCGTGTCAGCGCCACCGGCGGGAAGCGCCACCGCGGCGTTCAACGTGCCGAGCGCCCGCAGCACTCCGGCCGGCGACCGTCCGGGCGGCGCCACCCAGACCGGCGCCACCCAGACCGTCAGCGCTCAGGCCGTCAGCGCTCAGACCGGCAGCACCCAGGTCGGCGGTGCCCGGATCGGCGGCGCCCAGACGGGCGGCGCGTCCGCCGGCGCGCACAGCCCGCGGTACGACGGCGGTGCGGACCTGCACGGCACGGTCTACGGGGCCGGCACCGAGGGCCCGGGCTTCACCACCGTCGCGCTGCCGAGCCCGGTGGAGACCTCCGGCTCGCTGACCGGGCACATCCTCGCCCAGGGCTGGTCGGACACCCCGACCGAGCGGTCCCGGACGGCTCGGGTGGTGGTCGTCCTGGCGTTGGCGCTCGGCCTGCTGGTGATCGTCAGCGTGTTGATCGTCCTGCTCGCGGATGACGCGGTGAGCGGGTTGATCGGCAACGTCCTCAACGGCTGACCGGGGCAGCCCCCAGCCCGCGTGGCCGGCCCCGCCGGCATCTGTCGATCATGAAGTTGTTGCGCCGACACGCCGAGACCGGTGGCAACAACTTCATGATCGACCGGGGATGGGGCGGGCGGCACCGACGGGTGAGCCCGCCCACTACGGTTCCGGCCGAGTGGCGGCTCACGGTCACCGCCGTACACTTGTGGAGATCACTGACCTGGCGCGCCTCCCGCGTGCCCATGGGCGGTCTTGCGGGCGATTCGGCGGCGTTCAGCTGCGGCAGGCCATCGCGAAGATGCGCCCCGCTTGAAAGGCACTTCTTGACCACGTTTGCTGACCCCAGCACGTTCCCGTCCGCTTTCGGCCTCAGCCCGGCGCCGGAGGACACCGCGTCGGAGCCCGCCACCTCGGCTCCGGAGGGCACCGCCCCGGCCGGGGAGACCACCACCGACACCAGGGACTTCGCGGCGCTTGGCCTGCCCGAGCCACTGGTCCGGGCGCTCGCCCGGCAGGGCATCACCACCCCGTTCGAGATCCAGAGCGCGACCGTCCCGGACGCGCTCGCCGGCCGGGACGTCCTCGGCCGGGGCCAGACCGGCTCCGGCAAGACGCTGGCCTTCGGCCTGCCGCTGCTCGCCCGGGTCGCCGCCGGTGAGCGGGCCCGGCCCCTGCACCCGCGCGCCCTGGTCCTGGTGCCCACCCGCGAGCTGGCCATGCAGGTCAACGACGCGCTGCTGCCGCTGGGCAAGGCGGTCGGCGTCTTCCTCAAGACCGCCGTCGGCGGGGTGCCCTACGACCGGCAGATCGACGCGCTGCGCCGTGGTGTCGAGATCGTCGTGGCCACTCCGGGCCGGCTCGGCGACCTGATCGAGCGGGGTGTCTGCCGCCTCGACGACGTCGAGGTGACCGTGCTCGACGAGGCCGACCAGATGGCCGACATGGGCTTCCTGCCGGAGGTCACCGAGCTGCTGGCGAAGACCCCGGCCACCGCGCAGCGGCTGCTCTTCTCGGCCACTCTGGACGGTGACGTCGACACGCTGGTCAAGCGCTTCATGACCGACCCGGTGACGCACTCCACCGCGCCGCCGACCGCGGCCGTGTCCACCATGGACCACCACCTGCTGCTGATCCCGCCGCACGACAAGTTCCCGGTGGCAGCGTCCATCGCCGCCCGCGAGGGCCGGACGATGGTGTTCGCCCGGACCCAGCTCGGCGTGGACCGACTGGTCTCGCAGCTCGCCGCGGTGGGCGTACGGGCCGGCGGGCTGCACGGTGGCAAGACCCAGCGGATGCGTACGCGCACCCTAGCCGAGTTCCGCGAGGGCCGGATGAACGTGCTGGTCGCCACGGACGTGGCCGCCCGCGGCATCCACGTGGACGGCGTCTCGCTGGTGCTGCACGTCGACCCGCCGAAGGACCCGAAGGACTACCTGCACCGGGCCGGCCGGACCGCGCGCGCCGGCGAGTCCGGGGCGGTGGCCACGCTGGTGCTGCCGAAGCAGCGCCGGACCACGCTGGCGATGCTGGAGAAGGCCGGCGTCGAGCCGGCGCAGACCCGGGTCCGGGCCGGCGACCCGGCGCTCGCCGAGCTGACCGGGGCCCGCGAGCCGAGCGGTGTGCCGGTCCGCGAGGAGCCGGAGGAGCCCCGCCGCCACGGCGAGCGCGCCGGCGGCCCGCGTCGCTTCGGCGAGCGGTCCGGCCGCGGTGAGCGCCGCTTCGGCGGCTACGGCGACCGCCCGCAGGGTGACCGGCACGTCGGCGGCCGCGACGAGCGGCGGGACGGCGACCGGCCGTACGGCGAGCGCCGGTACGGGGACACGCCGGGCGGCCGCTGGCACGGCGACCGCGAGCGGCGGTACGCCGACCGCGGCGACGCGCGTGACGACCGGCGGGGTGGCTTCCGCGCCGACGGACGCGGACGCGACGAGCGCCCGGCCGGTTTCCGCAGCGACGCGCACGCGCGCGACGAGCAGCGAGGCGGCTTCCGCGACGACCGGCCTGGTGCCTTCCGCGGCGACGCGCGCGACGACCGACGAGGTGGTTTCCGCAGCGACGCGCGTGACGACCGACGGGGTGGTTTCCGCGGCGACGCGCGCGGCCGCGACGACCGCCCGACCGGTTTCCGGGGCGACGGGCGCGGCCGCGACGACCGCCCGCGCGACGACCGCCGCGGCCCGGGCGCCCGCCCGCCGGCGCGCACCCACTGACGGGCGCGCGGATCCTGGCGGGCTCCGACCCTGGCGGGCCGGTCGCCGACCAGGATCCGCGCGGCCTGAGCGCTGCATGCGCTGCCAGTGTCGGTCCGGTCGCGTAACGTGCGGCTCATGCCGACCATGCCGAAGTCGCTCTTCTGGACCCGGACCGACACCGCCGGCAGCGAGCACGCCCTGTTCGACGACAGCCAGGGGCTCGCTGCCCGGGGCACCATGCTCGCCGTCGACCCGATCCCGTGGACCGCGCGATACCAGTTGGCCACCGCGCCGGACTGGACCACCACCCGGTTCGAGATCGAAGTCGAGGGGACGGGTTGGCTGCGCAGCGTACGCGTGGAACGGGCGGCCGAGCGCTGGCGGGTGACCACCGCCGAGCAGGGTGACCTGGACGCGGTGCTGTCGGCCGCCGGGCACGCGCCCGCCGGCCTGCCCGGCACCGACGACCCCGATCGACTCGCCGACGCCCTCGACGTCGACCTCGGCGGTTCGCCCCTGTTCAACGCCTTGCCGGTGCACCGGCTCGGGCTGACCAAGGGGCCCGCCGAGCGGGCGCGGCGGATCACCGTCGCCTGGGTGCTCCTGCCCAGCCTGGTCGTGTTCCCCGCCGAGCAGGTCTACACGCCGCTGGGGCCGGACCGGGTGCGGTTCGCCAGCGACACGTTCACCGCCGACATCGACCTCGACCCGGACGGCTACGTGCTGCGCTACCCGGGAGTGGCCGAGCGCGCCGGGTCGAGCTGACCCGGGATCAGGCCGGCCAGGCGCCGGTGCTCAGGAAGCGTTCGACGGTGGCCAGGTGCGGAGCCAGGTCGAGGCCTTGGCCGGTCACCCATTCGTCGGCGTAGTAGGTGTCGGCGTACCGGGCGCCGGCGTCGCAGATCAGGGTGACCACCGAGCCGGTCCGCCCGTCGGCGAGCATGCCGGCGATCAGCCCGAAGGCACCCCACAGGTTGGTGCCGGTCGAGCCGCCCACGCGGCGGCCGAGCACCGCCGAGCCGGCCCGCATCGCGGCGATCGAGGCCGCGTCCGGCACCTGCATCATCCGGTCCACCACCGACGGCAGGAAGGACGCCTCGACGGTCGGCCGGCCGATCCCCTCGATTCGGGAGCCCTTCCCGGTCTGCACCGACCAGTCGGCGGCGAGCCAGGCGGGATAGAACGCCGAGTTGTCCGGGTCGACCACGCAGAGCTTGGTGGGCAGCCGGCGGTAGCGGGCGTAGCGGCCGATGGTCGCGCTGGTGCCGCCGGTGCCGGCGCCCACCACGATCCAGTCGGGCACCGGGTGCCGCTCCAGGGCGAGCTGCGCGTAGATCGACTCGGCGATGTTGTTATTGCCCCGCCAGTCGGTGGCCCGCTCGGCGTACGTGAACTGGTCCATGAAGTGCCCGCCGGTGTCCTCGGCGAGCCAGCGGGCCTCGACGACCACCTGCGCCGGGTCGTCCACGAGGTGGCAGCGGCCGCCCTGGAACTCGATCAGGGCGATCTTCTCGGGCGAGGTGGACGCGGGCATCACCGCGATGAACCGCAGCCCCAGCATCCGGGCGAAGTACGCCTCGGAGACCGCGGTCGAGCCGGACGACGCCTCGACGATCGTCGTCGCCGGCCCGATCCAGCCGTTGCACAGCCCGTAGAGGAAGAGCGAGCGGGCCAGCCGGTGCTTGAGCGACCCGGTCGGGTGCACCGACTCATCCTTGAGATAGAGGTCGATCCCCCAGTCGCGGGGCAGCGGGAAGGGCAGCAGGTGCGTGTCGGCCGAGCGGTTGGCGTCCGCCTCCACGGTGGCGATCGCCCCGGTCACCCACCGACGGCCGGCCTCGTCGCATCGATCCAGGTGAGCCATCCCGGAAACGTAGCAGTCAGGCGGGGCCGGGACCCGCCCGTCGGCGCTGCCGGCGCTGTCCGGCTCGGCCGACCGCGCGGACCAGCGGGGTGAGCCCGAGGGCGAGCCGGGGCGCGGCGTCCAGCAGCCGGACCTGCGCACCGCGCCAGCGCGGCAGGGCCACCACCGGGCGTGGCCGCCGGGCCAGCCGGACGACCCGGGCGGCCACCCGGTCGGGCGTGAGCATCGATCCGGTGAAGGAGGCCACCGCGCCCGGATCGTCGAGGCGGTCGTGCAGCATCGGGGTCCAGATCCCGTCCGGGCAGAGGCAGGACACGTGGATCTCGCGGTGGCCGGCCATGCGGAGGTCGGCGAGGGTGCCGAGGCTGAACGCGAGCAGGGCGTGCTTGCTGGCCGCGTAGACCGTCTCGCCCGGCGCCGCCACCAGCCCGGCCAGCGAGACGATGTTGAGCACGTGACCGCGTCCCTGCGCGCGCATCACGTCCAGCGCGGCGAGCGTCCCGTTCATCGCGCCGAGCGCGTTGACGTCGAGCACCTGGCGGCGAGTCGGCCCGTCCTGCTCCCACGCCGGCCCGGTGACCAAGATGCCGGCGTTGTTGACCCAGAGGCCCAGGCCGCCGGCGTGCGCGGCCGCCTCGGCGGCCACCTCGGCGCAGCTGGCCTCGTCGCGGACGTCCAACGGGCGGGACCAGCCACCGAGCGGCGTGGCCGCGGTGGCCACGGCGTCCCGGTCGAGGTCGGTGAGCAGGACGGGCCAGCCGTCGGCGTGCAGCGCCGCGGCGACGGCCCGGCCCAGTCCGCCGGCGGCGCCGGTCACCACGGCGGCGCCGGAAGCGGGGGCGATCATCGGCGCAACCTATCGCCGCCGGTCGACTTGCGCCAGGGCTACGCCCGGTCAGGCGGAGGGCGGGGTGACCGGCTGCGGGCGGTTTTCCCACTTCGTGGAGAGCGCGATGCTCGTGCGGGTGGACGCCACGCCCGGCGTCCGGTTGAGCCGTACGATCAGCTGCTCCAACTCGGCGATGGTGCCCACCCGCGCCTTGAGCAGGAACGACTCGACTCCGGCCATGAAGTAGCAGGACTCGATCTCGGGCATGGCCCGGAATGCCGCGAGGACGTCGTCGGTGTCCGCGCCCGAGTCCTCGACGATGCCGATCAGGGCGGTGACGCCGAGCCCGATCGCCTCCGGTGCGACGTCCGCCCGGTAGCCCCGCAGGACGCCGCCGGCCTCCAGCTTCCCGACCCGCTCGTGCACCGCCGGTGCGGAGAGGCCGACCTGGCGGGCCAGTTCGGCGTAGGAGAGGCGGGCGTTGCCGCGCAAAAGCTCCACGAGGCTGAGGTCGATGGCGTCCACGGACTGTAGACCCTAACGGTTGAGGCGTAACGCCCGGACTCCGGCGTCCGTTGGACATGACAGCAGGTGACAGTTCGCGTACGGAGAGTCAAGGGAGTGCGACGCCGGTACCATTGACTAACTTCCCACTCAGTGCGTTTTTCGCGTTTGGCGGACAGGCCAGGTCGCTGGTGCTGTAATTGCCATACGTCCCTCATGACGGCTCTGGGCTCGCACCGGCCGGGGGCAGTGTGTTCAGCCGGGGGCTTCGTCGAACGCGAGGAGGGGGCTGTGGACACTGGAGATCGCCTGCTGACACCGGGTGAGGTCGCCGCGCTGTTTCGGGTTGACCCGAAGACTGTGACGCGATGGGCGGCAGCGGGTCGGATCGGCAGCATCCGGACTCCAGGAGGGCATCGCCGGTTTCGGGAATCCGAGGTGCGGGCCCTTCTCGAGGGGGAGGGCATGCTGGACGAGACCGACGACATGGGAAGGCCGCGAAACGTCGGCCCGGCCGCCTCGACCGGCCCCGGTCCGGCCAACGCCGGGATGTACTGAGCTCGTACGGGACTCGCCGCGCGGGCCGGGCGACAGGATCCGGTCCGCGTTCCGGCCCGACACTCCGCTGACCGCCGCCGCCCGGCGTCAGTCCCGGGCCGCGCCGAGCTGCCCCGACCAGCGGCGGAACAGCGTGTGCGGCACACCGACCGCGTCCAGCACCTTGCCGGCGACGAAGTCGACCAACTGTTGGGCCGAGGCCGCCGCGCCTGCGCCGTAGAAGCCGGGGCTGGCCGGCAGCACCACCGCACCGGCGTCGTGCAACGCGATCAGGTGCTCCAGGTGGCTGCGGGTCACCGGGGTCTCCCGGGGCACCACCGCCACCGGCCGCCGCTCCTTGAGGTTGACCTCGGCCGCCCGTTGCAGCAGGTCCTTCGACAGCCCGATGGCGATGCCGGCGCAGGCCGCCGTGCTCGCCGGGACGACCACCATCCCGCGCGCCGGGTAGGAGCCGCTGCTCGGCCCGGCCGCCAGGTCACCCGCCGGCCAGTGCCGCACGTCGGCGTCGGCCAGGTCACGGTCGAGCCAGCCGGCGAGGTCGTCGGCCCAGTGCGCGTCACGGAACGGACGGCCGGTCTCGTCGAGGAGGGTCAGCCGGGCCGCCCGGGAGACGATGAGGTCCACCGGTTCTCCGGCGTCGAGCAGCCCGCGTACGACGGCCGCCGCGTACGGCGTGCCGGACGCACCGGAGATCCCGACCACCCATGGTTCACGCATGCCGTCCAGCGTGCCTGGTCACCGCTGCCCGCCGGCGATCGCCCCCGAGGTTCGGGCCCACGGCCACCCGCCGCGATGTCCACGGGAACGGCGGTTGTCCCGCTCCCGCCCGGTTGTCCGGCGGGGCCACACGTGTTCCCGCCCACCTGACATGCTGCCCGAGTCGATGCGCACGGCAACACATCGCACCAGCCCGCCGCACGGGGAGGAGACGGGGGATGACCGGCGCAGTCCTCTGGTCGCTACGGTCCGAGTGCCCGATCCCGCCCCGGCTGTCGCCGTACGCCGACCGGGTGCAGGAGTGGCTGGTCGCCGACCTGCTGCCGGACCTCGGCCTCCCGCTGGACGACGCCGGGGCGCAGCGGCTCGCCCGCGCCGGCTTCGCCCGGTACGCCGGCCGGCTCTACCCCGCCGCGACCGAGGCCGACCTGCGGGTGCTGACCGCGTTGTTCACCTGGTTCTTCCTGGTCGACGACGCCTGCGACGGGCCGGACCGGCTCGATCCGGCGCGGATCCGGGCGCTGCGCGACGGCGCGCTGGCGGTGCTGCACGGCGGGCACCGCCACCGGCACCCGGGACTGGTCGGGCCGCTGCGGCGGCTGCTGGTCAGGGCGTGGCGGGAGCCCCACCGCCGGATGCCGGCCCGCTGGCGGCAGCGCTTCACCGACGCGGTCGCCCACCACCTGACGGGCACCTGGCGCGAGGCGGTCGACAAGTCCGCCGGCCGGCCGCCCGGCGTCGCCGCGTACGTCGAGCTGCGCCGGGCCACCTCGGCGGCCTACGTCTCGTTCCCGCTGGTGGAGTTCGTCACCGGGCGGCCGCTGCCCGACCCGGTCTACCACCACCCGCTGCTGCGCGAGATCGCCGACATCGGCAACGACCTGCTCTCCTGGTACAACGACCTGGCATCGCTGGAGCGGGACCGGGCCACCTCCGGCGGGCACAACCTGGTGCTGGCGGTCGCCGGCGAGCGGGGCGTGCCGGCCGAGGCGGCGGTCCAGCTGGTAGCCGACCGCTGGCGCGCCTCGATGCGGCGCTTCGTCGAGGTGCGCGCGGCGGTGCCGTCGTTCGGGCCGGCGCTGGACGAGGCGGTCACCGACCTGCTCGACGGGGTGGCCAACGCGGTCCGCGGCACCATCGACTGGACGGTCGAGAGCGCCCGCTATCCAGGTGCGTGCCCCGAGCCCGCGAGCCGCCCCGAGCCCGCCACGCCGCCCGCGCCCGCCGCACGCATCGAGCCCGCCCCGCAGCCCGCGCCGGCGGCCGCCGGCTGTTGACCGCGGGCCGCCCACCGGCGACGCCGGGCTCGACCGCCGGCGGCCCGGGTCACGGCCGCAGGCCGAGCCGGATCACCAGATCGAGCAGGGCGAACACGAACAGGGCGATGCCGACGAACCCGTTCGCGGTGAAGAACGCCCGGTTGACCTTGCTCAGGTCGGTCGGGCTGACCACGAGGTGCTGGTAGCCGAAGGCGACCGCGGTCAGCGCCAGCCCGATCCACCAGAGCCAGCCGAACCCGACCAGCGCGCCGAACCAGATGAACAGCGCGAAGGTCACCACGTGCGCGACGGTGGAGGCGTGCAGCGCGAACCGGCGGCCGTACCGGGCCGGGACGCTGTGCACCCCGATCTGCCGGTCGATCTCGGAGTCCTGGCAGGCGTAGATCAGGTCGAAGCCGCCGATCCAGAGACCGACCGCCGCGCCGAGCAGCCAGGCCGGCCCGGAGTCGGCAAAGGTGCCGGTGACCGCCAGCCAGGCGCCGACCGGGCCGACCGCCTGGGCGATCGCCAGGATGGCGTGCGGCCAGTTCGTGAACCGCTTGCCGTACGGGTAGACGACCAGCGGCACCACGGCGAGCGGGGCGAGCGCCAGGCAGAGCGGGTTGAGCAGGGCGGCGGCGACCAGGAAGACCACCAGCGCGACCACCGCGCCGGTCCAGGCGGTCCGCACGCTGACCGCCCCGGTGACCAGTTCCCGCCCGGCGGTTCGCGGGTTCCGCGCGTCGATCCGCCGGTCCAGGATCCGGTTGGCGGCCATCGCGAACGTCCGCGCCCCGACCATCGCCACGGTGATCAGCAGCAGGTCCAGCCAGCGCACGTGCCCGCCGTGGACCCGCATCGCGGTCAGCGCCGACAGGTACGCGAAGGGCAGCGCGAAGACCGAGTGCTCGATGGTGACCAGCCGGAGGAAGGACTTCACCCGGCCGGGGCGTTCCGCCGGCGCGTCGAGTACCGCCATCAGATCCCGTACTCCTTCCAGCGCTTGTCGACCAGCGAGACCACCTCGGGCGACATGCGCATCTCCTCCGGCCAGCCCCGGGTGTAGCCCTCGGCCGGCAGCTTGCGGGTCGCGTCGATGCCCGCCTTGCCGCCCCAGAACTGCTGGTACGACGAGTGGTCGAGGTGGTCCACCGGGCCCTCGGTGAGCAGCAGGTCCCGGGCGTAGTCGACGTTTCCGAAGGCGCGGAAGGCGACCTCGGCGTAGTCGTGCACGTCGCAGTCCTCGTCGACGATCACGATCAGCTTGGTCAGCGACATCAGGTGGGCGCCCCAGATCGCGTTCATCACCTTCTGGGCGTGCTTCGGGTAGCGCTTGCGGATCGAGACGATCGCGCAGTTGTGGAAGACGCCGGCCGCCGGCAGGTCGTAGTCGACGATGTCCGGGATCAGCAGCTTGAGCAGCGGCTGGAAGATCCGCTCGGTGGCCTTGCCGAGGCCGTGGTCCTCCTGCGGCGGCTTCGACGTGATGATCGAGTGGTAGACCGGGTCGCGCTGCATGGTCATCGCCTCGACGTGCAGCACCGGGAACGGCTCGACCGGGGTGTAGAAGCCGGTGTGATCGCCGAACGGCCCCTCGGGCAGCCGTTCGCCGGGCTCGAGGTAGCCCTCCAGCACGACCTGGGCGTGCGCCGGCACCTGGAGCGGCACGGTGAGGCAGTCGACCATCTCGACCCGCTCACCCCGCAGGAAGCCCGCGAACAGGTACTCGTCGATGTCACCGGGCAGCGGCGCAGACGCGGCGTACGACACCACCGGATCGCAGCCGATCGCCACCGCGACCGGCAGCCGCTGCCCGAGACGCTCGGCGACCGCGTGGTGGGCGGTGGAGTCCTTGTGGATCTGCCAGTGCATCCCGAGCGTGTTGTGGGAGTGCTGCTGGAGCCGGTAGAGGCCGAGGTTGCGCTTGCCGGTCTCCGGGTGCTTGGTGTGGGTCAGCCCGAAGTTGTGGAAGATCCCGCCGTCGCCCGGCCAGACCTGCAGGCCTGGCAGGCGGTTCAGGTCGACGTCGTCGCCCCGGTAGACCACCTGCTGGCAGGGGGCGGTCTTCACCTTGCGCGGCGGCACCGACTTGAGCTGCATGACCTTGCCCAGGCCCTCGCGGATCCCCGACCAGCCGACCGGCAGCTCCGGCTTGACCAGGGCGCCGATCCGCGCGCCGATCTCGTCGAGCGACTCGACGCCGAGCGCCATCGCCATCCGCTTCTCGGTGCCGAACAAGTTGATCGCCACCGGCATCTCACCCCGGGTCGGCCGCTCGAAGAGCAGCGCCGGCCCGCCCGCGCGGACCGTCCGGGTGACCACTTCGCTGATCTCCAGGCTCGGGTCGACCGGGACGTCCACCCGCCGCAGTTCGCCCGCGCGCTCCAGCGCGGCGAGGAATTCCTTCAGATCGGTGTACGGGAAGCGAGCCGCCATGCCCGCAAGTCTCCCCCACCACCGCCCGGGCCCTCCCGGCCGGGTCGGGGCGCCGTGGCCCGGTCGGCGTCGCGCGCCATCGGAACGGTCCGCCGGGTCTCCGTGAGCCACGCCACAACAGCCACCGACCCGGCCGGATCTGTCGGTGCCGAGCAGCATCATCCGTGGGCGCGTCGCGAAGCGAGGGGGTCCGCCATGTCACGTCGAACGTCGGTGCGGTTGAACGTCGTCGAGCGCGGGGCCGGCGCACCGGTGCTGGCCCTGCACGGCTGGTCGCCCGACCACCGCCTGATGCTCGGTTGCCTCGAGCCGGTGTTCGCCGGGCGCACCGGATACCGCCGGCTGTACCCGGATCTGCCCGGCATGGGCGCGTCGCCGGCCCCGCCGGAGATCGCCAGCTCCGACGACGTGCTCGACGCCGTTCAGGATGTCGTGGACGAGGCGTTCGGCGACACGCCGTTCCTGCTCGTCGGCGAGTCCTACGGCGGTTACCTCGCCCGCGCTCTCGTCCGGGCCCGCCCCGACCAGGTGCTCGGCCTGGCCCTGATCTGCCCCATCGGCACGGCGGTGGAGCACGCGGAACGCCGGGTGCCGCGGCGGCAGGTGCTGCGTGCTGACCCAGAACTGCTCGCGTCGGCCGATCCCCTGGCCGCCGAGGAGTTCGCGGACATCGCGGTCGTCCAGTCACCGGAGACGTTGCGGCGGTTCAGCGACGAGATCCTGGTCGGCCTCGATCTCCGGGACGCCGCGGCGATGGCCCGGATCCGGCAGCGGTGGACGCTCGCGCGGGATCCCGAGGACGGCCCGGTGTTCCCCCGCCCCACCCTGGTCCTCACCGGCCGGCAGGACGACAGCGTGGGCTACCTCGACCAGTTCGCGCTGCTGCCGCACTACCCGCGAGCGACGTTCGCGGTGCTGGACGTCGCCGGGCACAACCTGCAGATCGAGCAGCCGGCCCTGTTCGACGCGCTGGTGTCCGAGTGGCTCGACCGGGTCGCCGCCGAGGTCTGAGCACACGACGAACGGGCACCGACACGGCGCCGCAGCCAGGGTCAGGCGGCGGGTGTCCAGGCGTACTCGGCGAGCGGGGCGTCCAGCGGGGCGTCGACCAGGCGGTTGGCGAAGGTCGAGATGGTGTACGCGCCGACGCCCAGCACCACGTCGAGGGCGTTGCGCTTGGCGAAGCCGGCCGCGAGGAACGCGCGCAGCTCGTCGTCCGGGACGTCGCCCCGATGGTCCAGCACCGCCAGCACGAACCGCCGGAGCGCCTCCAGCCGGTGCGCGGGCAGCGGCGTGCCGGCGCGGAGCGCCTCGATCAACTCGGGCGCGGCGCCGCTCCGGTGCAGGACGCCGGTGTGCAGCGCCACGCAGACGTGGCACTCGTTGCGGGTGGCGACGGTCAGCACCACCACCTCCCGCTCGATCGGGGCGAGCGCCGCGGCCTCGAAGAACCGGTTGACGGTGAGGAACCCCTTGAGGGCCTCCGGCGACTCGGCCATCCGGGCGACCGCCACGGGCAGGTAGCCGAACTTCTGCCGTACGCCCTCCATGGTCGGGCGGACGGCGGCGGGCGCGGTCTCGGACGTGTGGGTGGGGAAGTCGCGCTCGGGCACGATGACCTGCTTTCCGTGGCGGGGCAGCGCCGGCCGGGGCCGGCGGGCGGGGGTGCTCGGCGTACGATCGTCAACGTGGTTGACGAAATAGTAAACGTGGTTGTCGAACGTGGCAAGCGCTGATCCCGAGCGGCCCGGCTTCCTGCTGCCCCTGCTCCTGCTGGCCGGCTTCCGTACGCTCATCGACGACCTGCACACGGAGCTGGCGCGGCAGGGGCACAGCGAGCTGCGGCCGCTGCACGGCTTCGTGCTCCAGGCTGTCGGCGTCGACGGGACCACCGCGACCGAGCTGGGCCAGCGGCTGGGCATCTCCAAGCAGGCCGCCGGCAAGACGGTGGACCGGCTGGTCGAACTCGGCTACCTGGAGCGCGCCGACGACCCGCGCGACGCCCGACGAAAGCGTGTCCGGATGACCCCGCGCGGGCGCGACGGGCTACGCCGCTCGGCGGTCGTCTTCGACGAGCTGCGTGAGCGGTGGGTGGCCACGCTCGGCCCGGACCGGGTGGCCGCCATCGAGGACGACCTGCGCGCCGTCACCCCGGCCAACTGGTTCCGCCTCGACGTGCCGGGCTGGTTCGGAGTCTGACCGCTATGCGCACAGACCGGCGCGCCCGGTCAGGTTCGCCGGCCGGCGAGAAAACTCACCGACGCTGGCGCGCCGGACCGGCCGGGGCGGAAGCTGGGGACATGTCGGACGTCTACGTGGTCGGGGACCCGGACGGCCTGTCGCCGCTGCTCGCCGAGGTGCGCGACGCGATCGCCCGGGAACTGCACGCCCAGCTCGCGCTGCGCGCCGAGCGGATCGAACTCGCCGACGTGCCCGAGGTCTCCTACCAGGTCACCCTGCGGGTCGACGAGCTGCTCCGGCAGCGCCGGCCACGGGTCGTTCAGTCACCCTGACAGCGGCGCGCAGGACCACGTCGGGCCGCCGGACGGCCGCCCGCCGCAGTTGTAGAACGACGTTTCTCATGGGCGCAGTCCGACAAGTCGCGTCGTCAGTCCAGGCCGCCGTACGAGTGCAGGCCGGTGAAGTAGATGTTCACGCCGAACAGGTTCATCAGCATGGTGAGGAAGCCGAGCACGGCGATCCAGGTCGCCACGTTGCGCTTCACGCTCGGCGTGGCCCGCGCATGCAGGTAGCCGGCGTAGACCACCCAGGAGATGAACGCCCAGGTCTCCTTCGGGTCCCAGCCCCACGGCCGCCCCCAGGCGGCCTCGGCCCAGATGGCGCCCGCGATCACCGCGAACGTGAAGACCGGGAACGAGAAGGCGTGCAGCACGAAGGTCAGCCGCTCCAGCGCGGCCGCCGCCGGGAGCCGCTTGGC
This sequence comes from Micromonospora sp. WMMD812, assembly GCF_027497215.1. Lineage (NCBI taxonomy): Bacteria > Bacillati > Actinomycetota > Actinomycetes > Micromonosporales > Micromonosporaceae > Micromonospora > Micromonospora sp. WMMD812. The sequence goes on from NZ_CP114904.1 coordinate 4,364,063, forward strand.
CAGCGTGTACGGGAAGCGGTTCCGTCCCTGCTCGTAGCCGTTGCGCATGAGGAAGGCCACCGCCGGCACCACACCGAGCAGGAAGATCCCGGAGGAGAAGACGATCGTCGACACGTGGATGACGAACCAGTACGAGTTGAGCGCAGGCACCAGCGGAACGACGGGCACGTAGAGCACCAGCTCGGCGGTGGCCAGCAGCAGCACCATCACCAGGGTGAGGAACAGCCCGAGCCGGCGCAGCGACGGCCGCTTGGCGAGCACCACGAGCCACGCGGCGGCGCCGATGAACGAGACCGTGAGCACGAACTCGTACATGTTGCCCCACGGCATCCGGTCGGCGGCGACGCCGCGGGTGACCAGGGCCGCGAGGTGCAGCAGGACGGCGACCGCGGTGACCCAGACGGCGACCCGGCCGCCCAGCCGGCCCCGATCGGCGGACCGGTTCGCCGCGACGACCACCGGCGGCACCGGCGCGGCCGGGGCGGTGATCGTCCCGCCGGACGCGCCGACGCCCGCGCCGACCAGTTCCCGGGCGGGCGCGGCGGCGGTGGCCCGCGTCCGGGCATTGCCGAGCGCGTACTCGACGGCGTGGCTGATCATCGCGACGAGGTACGCCAGGATCGCGAACGTCACCAGCTGATCGGAGAGTGCGGACATCACTCTGTCCCTTCCCGCGCCGCGGCCCGGTCGGTCCGTTCCGTGCCGGCCCGCTCGTCGTCCGGCCGCCCGTCACCGCTCACCGCGGCGACGAGCTGCGCGAACTCGTCGGCGAACCCTGGATAGTCGGTGCGCGGCAACCCACCGACCTCGACCAAACTACTACCGCTCGTCGGAGTTGCGCTCCCGGGGGCCGCGGATCCGTCCGGCATCACCCGGAAGAAGACCCGGCGCCGCCGGCCGAACAGCGCCCCCATCAGCCCGAGGAGCAGCGTCCCGCAGCTCACCAGCAGCAGCGTCGACCCGGGGTCGTGCCGGACGCTGAGGGTGACGTAGCTCCTGGTGCCCAGGAACTCGACCGTGGTGCCGTCGTCCAGCTTCCAGGTCTCGCCCTGCTTGAGCACCTTCTCGCCGACCTGCTTCACCTTGCCCATCCGGACCTGCCGCTGGTCCAGCTCGTAGACCGAGCCGGGGATGCCGGCGTCCAGGCCGAGGTTGCCGCGGTAGGCGACCAGGTTGAGCGCGGGGTTGCGCTCGGTCGGGTACTGCGACCGCACGTACGGCGGAGAGTCCGGCGCCGTCGGCAGGTAGAGGCCGGTGAACGCCACCTGGAGGTCCGAGTCGCGCTTACCGGTCGCCGGGTCGACGTTGGCGTCCGGGAACGCCGCCAGGCCCTCGCTGGTCAGGCCCATGTCGCCGGTGGTGAGGAACGGCTCCGCGCTGACCTGGCTGCGCCCGTAGCGGTCGGTGTAGCGGATGACCGGGGCGTACCCGTGGCCGAGCAGGTAGACGCTGGCACCGTCCAGCCGCAGGGGCGAGTTCACCGAGAAGTCGGCGGTCCGGGTGGCCCGGCCGGGCTCCTCCACCGTCACCGTGGCGTTGAAGTACTCCGGCTGCCCCGACTCCAGGAACCGGGCCTGGAACTGGTCCAGGGTCAGGCAGAAGCCGGGCAGTCGAGCGCTGTCCACCCGCGGGCCCAGCTTCGCCTCGGCGTACTGCTGGCGGGTGTTGCAGAAGGCCTTCTCCTCACCGGCCACCAGCAGCCGGTTGCCGCTCCAGCCGAACCACGAGCCGAGCGCGACGCCGATCAGCACGACCACCAGCGAGCTGTGGAAGAGCAGGTTGCCCGACTCCTTGAAGTAGCCCTTCTCGGCGGAGACCTCGTCGCCACGGACCGTCACCCGCCAGCGCCGCCGGCGCAGCACCTCGGCGATCGCCGCCGCGCCCCCGGCCGGTGCGGCCAGCACCGCATGCTGGGGCAGCCGGTCCAGCCGCTTCGGCGCGGCCGGCGGCTTGGCCCGCAGCGCCCGAACGTGGTCGCGCAGCCGCGGCGTGATGCAGCCGATCAGCGAGATGAAGAGCAGCAGGTAGATCGCGGAGAACCAGACCGAGCTGAAGACGTCGAAGCCGCCGATCTGGTCCAGCCGGGGAGCCAGGTCGGGGTGGTCGGCGAAGTACTCCCTGACCTTCTCCGGGCTGATGTTCCGCTGCGGCAGCACCGAGCCGGGAATGGCCGCGACCGCGAGCAGGAACAGCAGCACCAGTGCCGTACGCATGCTGGTCAGCTGCCGCCAGGAATTGCGCAGCAGGGCCAGCACCCGGTTGGGGCGGCGCCGGGGCGCCTCCGCGGGCGTGGCCGGTCGCTCGTCCACGACGGTCATCAGATGCTCACCTCGCCCACTCCGACGGTGGTCTGCAGCCAGATCACGACGTTCGTCCAGCCACCGGTGACCAGCGCGAGGCCGATCAGGATCAGCAGGGCCCCGCCGACCCGGGTGACCCAGCGGCTGTTGCGCCGGATCGCGCGGAAGACCCCGAGCAGGCGCTCGAAGCCCAGCCCGAAGATGACGAACGGTATCCCCAGCCCGAGGCAGTACGCCACGGCGAGCACCACCGCCCGGTCGATCTGCCCGCTGACGGTGGCCATTCCCGTCACGGCCGCCAGGGTGGGGCCGACGCACGGCACCCAACTCAGCGCGAAGACCGCGCCGAAGACCGGCGCCCCGAGCAAGCCGGCGGACGGGAGCCGGGAGATGCGGAACTCGCGCTCCATGCCGGGGATCAGGCCCACGAAGGCCAGCCCCAGCACGATGATCAGCGCGCCGATGACGATCTCCAGCGTCCGTTCGTACGTGAAGAAGACCTTCCCCACGCTCGCGAAGAGGATCGCGGTGGCGGTGAACACGACGGTGAAGCCGGCGATGAAGAGCAGCGTCCCGGCGAGCACCCGGCCCTTCACCAGCGCGGTCGCGGCCCGGGCGCTCCGCTGGCGCAGCGCGACGGCCGTGCCCCCGCTCGGCCCGTCGGCCGCCTCCGTCACCGGAGGCCCCGACCGGGCGCCGCGCCCCTCCAGGTCGGCGCCGGCCAGGCCGGTGACGTACGACAGGTAGCCCGGCATCAGCGGCAGCACGCACGGCGACAGGAAGCTGACCAGCCCGGCGAGGGCGGCCGCGCCGATGGCGAGCAGCAGTGGGCCGTCGAGGGCGACCTGCCGGAACGTCTCGCCCATCAGCGGGAACCGGACGCGGGCTGCTCGGCGGCGATCTGCTCGACGATCGGTTGCAGGCCGTCCTGCTTGACCGCGGCGCGGATCACCGCGGCGATCCGGCCGTCCCGGTCGAGCACCACGGTGGCCGGGATCGTGTTCGGCGGGATGTCCAGAGCGAGCGCCAGGCGGCTCGGTGGGTCGAAGAGGCTCGGGTAGGTGACCCGGCCCTCCTCGAACGCGAGCGCCTTGTCCTTGTTGTCCTGCACGTTGATGCCGAGGAACGTCACGCCGGAGGCCTTGGTGGCCTGGTAGGTGGCCTCCAGGTCGTCCGCCTCGGCGCGGCACGGCGCGCACCAGGAGCCCCAGAAGTTGACCACGACGACCTGACCGCGGGCCTGGGAGACGTCGTAGCTGCCGCCGGTGAGCAGGTCACCGGCGATCTTCGGTGGCGCGGACCGCTGGTCCGGCGCGCACTCGATCACGCCCTCGGCGGAGGTGGCGCAGGTCTTCTCCTGGCTCTGCGACGTGCAACCGACCAGCGCCACCGCGGCGACGGCGGCGAGCAGACCGGCGGTCCACCTCCGGGTACGCATCAGGCCCCCTTGGCCGTCCGGGCGGTCGGCGACATCGCGATGAGGTGGGCGGCCGGCTCGGAGTAGCCGATGCCGACGACCTTGGCGCCGTCGAAGTGGAACGAGGTGAGACTCGCCAGGCCGCACTGCCGCCGGCGCGGGTCGTGCCAGAGGCGCTTGCGCTCGACGTGCCGGCGCAGCGTCCAGATCGGCAGCTGGTGCGAGACGAGCACCGCCTCGCGCCCCTCGGCGGCGATCCGGGCGGCGTGCAGTGCGGCGAACATCCGCTCGGCGATCGCCCGGTAGGCCTCACCCCAGGACGGGGTGACCGGGTCGCGCAGCACCCACCAGTTGCGCGGGTCGCGGAAGGAGCCGTCGCCCGGCGAGACCTTCTTGCCCTCGAACCAGTTGGCGCTCTCGATCAGCCGCTCGTCCACCCCGACCGGCAGGCCGAACTGCCCGGCGATCGGCTCGGCGGTCTGCTGCGCGCGCTCCAGCGGGCTGGCCACCACGTGCACCACATCCCGCTCGGCGAGCCCCTGCGCGGCGGCCTTGGCCATCTGCACGCCGAGCTCGGAGAGGCGGAAACCGGGCAGCCGGCCGTAGAGGATCTTGTCCGGGTTGTGCACCTCGCCGTGCCGCAGCACGTGGACCACCGTCTTGCTCACCGCGCCTACCCCCCGTTAGCCGCCGCTGCCGCCGCCCGCGCAGCCGAGGGCAGCGCGTCGGCGATCTGCTCCAGAGCGGCGTCGTCGAGCGCCGCCGACACGAACCACGACTCGAACGCGCTCGGCGGCAGGTACACGCCGGCGGCGAGCATCGCGTGGAAGAACGCCTTGAACGCCGGAACCTGCTGGGTCCGGGCGCTGTCGTAGTCGACCACGTCGGCGTCGGTGAAGAAGATCGAGAACATGCTGCCCGCGTACGACAGCCGGTGCGGGACGCCGGCGGCGGCGAGCGCGTCGGCGGCGAGCTTGCCCACGACGGCGGCCGTCTCGTCGAGGCGCTGGTAGAGCGCGTCGTCGGCGAGGCGCAGGGTGGCCAGGCCGGCGGCGCAGGCGAGCGGGTTCCCGGAGAGCGTGCCCGCCTGGTAGACCGGGCCGGCCGGGGCGAGTCGGGCCATGATCTCCGCCCGCCCGCCGAAGGCCGCGGCGGGCAGGCCACCGCCCATGACCTTGCCGTACGTCCACAGGTCCGCGTCGGACGGGTCGAGGCCGTGCCAGCCGGAGCGGGAGACCCGGAACCCGGTCATGACCTCGTCGACGACGAGCAGGGCGCCGTACGCGTGCGCGAGCCGGGCCAGCGCCTGGTTGAACCCGTCGCGCGGGGCGACGACGCCCATGTTGCCGGCGGCGGCCTCGGTGATCACCGCGGCGATGTGCTGCCCCTCGGCGGCGAAGGCCTCCTCCACCGCGCGGAGGTCGTTGTACGGCAGCACGATCGTCTCGCTGGCCGCCGCGCCGGTGACCCCGGGCGAGTCGGGCAGGCCGAGGGTGGCCACCCCGGAGCCGGCGGCGGCGAGCAGGGCGTCCACGTGACCGTGGTAGCAGCCGGCGAACTTGATGATCTTGGAGCGGCCGGTGAAGCCCCGGGCCAGTCGGATCGCCGACATGGTGGCCTCAGTGCCGGAGTTGACCAGCCGGACCTGCTCGACCGGGGTGCGGTCGACGATCTCCGCGGCCAGCTCCACCTCGGCGGGGGTGGGGGTGCCGAAGCTGGTGCCCCGGGCGGCTGCGGCCTGCACGGCGGCGACCACCTCCGGGTGGGCGTGACCGAGGACCAGCGGGCCCCAGGAGCAGACCAGGTCCACATAACGCCGGTCGTCGGCGTCGTAGAGCCAGGGCCCCTCCCCCCGGACCATGAAGCGCGGGGTGCCGCCAACCGCGCGGAAGGCACGCACGGGGGAGTTCACCCCGCCCGGCACGATGGCGCGGGCGCGGTCGAAGAGGGCCTCGGAGGCCGGGGCGTCGGCCGGATAGCGGCCGGATCCGGCGGAATGGGTCTCGGTCACGATGCCGCCATTGTGTCAGCGCCGGCGGATGCGACGGCAACGACCCCTGGCAGGGGTTACCCGGCTCACCCGGGCCGGAAGTGGATCTGGGTCGTGCCTCGACAGGCCGGGTCGACCGGATCGCGTTAGGCTGACCGGGTGGATCGTGCCGAACTGTCCATCACGGTACACCGGACGGGCGACGAAGCTGTGCTGCGCCTGGCCGGTGAGATCGACATGCTCACGGCCGCCCAGCTGTCGACCGTCGTGAACGAGGTGCTCACCGACCCGCCACCGCGGATCGTGCTCGACCTCGCCGGGGTCACGTTCTGCGACTCGCAGGGGCTGGGCACCCTGGTCGTGCTCAGCCGCAAGGCGAGCCACGCGCAGAGTCTCCTGGTTCTCACCCACGTGGGCGACTTCCTGCTCCGCGTGCTGGACATCACCGGGCTGCGCTCGGCCCTCATGATCCGCAACGACCAGACGGCCAGCTGAGCCACCCAGCACCGCCCCCACCCTCCCCGCCCCCGCCCTTCCGGCCCCCGCCCTTCGGGCCCCGTTGATCATGAGGTTTACGGCACCGATTGCCGGATTTGGCGCCGCAAAGTTCATGATCAACCGGGTGAGTGCCGGCGGGCGGGGCGGGTGGGCAGGGGGCTGGGTGGGTGGGGGGGTCAGCCGGTGTTGCCCCAGCGTGCCTGTTCGAGCAGGTCGACGGCGCGGTCGCGGGCGTCCGGGTCGTCGGCGCGGAGCAGCGCCGTGGCCTCGTCGACCGCGTCGGTCAGGATCCGCCACTGCGCGTCGCGCTCCCGCACCAGGTCCGACTGCGCGGCCAACTGGCGGGTCTTCACCCACAGCTCCACGAAGACCGACACCTTGGCCCGCAGCACCCAGGGGTCGAACGGCTTGGTCAGGTAGTCGACCGCGCCGACCGCGTACCCGCGCAGCGCCAACTGGGCGTCCCGGTCGGCGGCGGTGAGGAAGATGATCGGCACGTGCCGGGTCCGCTCGCGGCGCTTGATGTGACTGGCCGTCTCGAACCCGTCCATGTCCGGCATCTGCGCGTCGAGCAGGATCACCGCGAAGTCGTCCACCAGCAACTGCTTGAGCGCCGCCTCGCCGCTCTCCACGGCCACCGACTGGACCGGCAGGCCCTGGAGGATCGCCTCCAGGGCCATCAGGTTCTCCCGGCGGTCGTCGACGAGCAGCGCCTTCGCCATCTGGGTCACGAGTTCTCCTCGGTCCGGCTGCCGCTGATCCAGGACGACATGAGTTCGATCAACTCGTCCAGGTCGACGGGCTTGGTGATGTAGTCGCTGCCCCCGGCCGCCAGCGCCGACTCCCGGTCCCCCGGCATCGCCTTCGCGGTTAGGAAGACGATGGGCAGGTCCGCGAAGCGGTGGTTACGCCGGATCTGGCGCGTGGTCTCGTACCCGTCCTGGTCCGGCATCATGGCGTCCATCAGGACGATGTCCACCTCCGGGTGCTCGGCCAGCAGGCGGACGCCGTCCGCCCCGTTGTCCGAGTACAACACGGTCATCCCGTGCAGTTCCAATGCGGACGTCAGGGCGAACACGTTCCGCACGTCGTCGTCGACGATCAGCACCGTCGCCCCGTCCAACTGCCGCGTGGTCGGGCCGGCAGCCGGCTCCGGCAGCTCCAGCGGCGGCATCAGCAGCGACGACGGCAGGCCCGCCCGGGCCGGCGACGGCGGCAGCGGCGCGACCACCGCGTCCGGCGCCAGCACGTCCGGGACGAACAGCGTGAACGTGGAGCCCTGCCCCGGCGCCGACGAGACGGTGATGGTGCCGCCGAGCAGTCGCGCCAGGTCACGGCTGATCGACAGACCGAGGCCGGTGCCGCCGTAGCGGCGGCTGGTGGTGCCGTCGGCCTGCTGGAACGCCTCGAAGATGATCGACAGCTTGTCGTCGGAGATCCCGATCCCGGTGTCGATCACGGTGAACGCGATCACCTGACGGGCGTTCGTCAGCGCCGGCACGTCGAACACCGCGTTGTCCGCCGCCGGAGCGATGCGCAGCGTCACCGCACCGTTGTCGGTGAACTTCACGGCGTTCGAGAGCATGTTGCGCAGGATCTGCTGGAGCCGCAGGGCGTCGGTGACCAGCGCCGGCGGCAGGTCCTTGCTGACCCGCACCTGGAAGTCCAGGCCCTTCTCCTCGGCCTGCGGGGCGAACGCCTGCTCGACGTAGCCGCGGATCTCGGAGAACCGCACCTCGTTCGGCTCGACGTCCATCCGGCCCGCCTCGATCTTGGACAGGTCCAGGATGTCGTCGATCAGCGAGAGCAGGTCGGACCCGGCGCTGTGGATGGTGCGGGCGAACTCGATCTGCTTCGCGGTGAGGTTCGCCTCCGAGTTCTCGGCGAGCAACCGGGCCAGCAGGAGCAGGGAGTTCAGCGGGGTCCGCAGTTCGTGGCTCATGTTGGCCAGGAACTCCGACTTGTACGCGGAGGCCCGGGTGAGCTGCTGCGCCTTCTCCTCCAGACCGATCCGGGCCAGCTCGATCTCCCGGTTCTTGGTCTCGATGTTGCCCTTCTGCTCCGACAGGAGGGTGGCCTTCTCCTCCAGCTCGGCGTTGGTGCGCTGCAGCTCCGCCGACTGCTCCTGGAGCTCGTGGGCCAGCCGCTGCGACTGGGCGAGCAGCTCCTCCGTACGCCGGTTGGCCTGGATGGTGTTGACCGCGATGCCGATGGTCAGCACCAGCCGCTCCAGGAACGACAGGTGCAGCTCGGAGAACGGCACCACGCTGGCGAACTCGATCACCCCGAGCAGCTCGCCCTCGAACAGCACGGGGAGCACGACCAGATCGGCCGGCGGCGTGTCGGCCAGCCCGGAGCGTACGGTCAGCGCGCGGTCCGGGGAGGCGCTGACCCGGATGGTCCGGCGGGAGAGCGCGGCCTGACCGACCAGCCCCTCGCCCGGTCCGAAGGTGACGTCGTGCCCGCGAGCCACGTATCCGTAGGAGGCGGTCAGCCGCAGCCGCATGGTCCCCTCGGACGTGTCTTCCAGGAAGAACGCGCCGAGCTGCGCGTCGACCAGCGGGGTCACCTCCACCATGATCATGCGGCAGACCTCGCCGAGGTCGCGCTGACCCTGCAGCAGGCCGCTGATCCGGGCCAGGTTGGAGTCGAGCCAGCCCTGCTCGGCGTTCTTCTTCGTCGTCTCCCGGAGGGTGACGATCATCTGGTTGATGTTGTCCTTCAGCTCGGCGACCTCGCCCTGCGCCTTGACGTTGATCCGCTGGGTCAGGTCGCCCCGGGTGACCGAGGTGGAGACCTGGGCGATCGCCCGGAGCTGGGTGGTCAGCGTGGACGCGAGCTGGTTGACGTTCTCGGTGAGGTCGCGCCAGGTGCCGGAGACGCCGCGCACCTGGGCCTGACCGCCGAGCTTGCCCTCGGTGCCCACCTCGCGGGCCACCCGGGTCACCTCGTCGGCGAACGAGGAGAGCTGGTCGACCATCGTGTTGATGGTGTCCTTCAGCTCGAGGATCTCGCCCTGGGCGTCGACGGTGATCTTCTGGCCCAGATCACCCTTCGCCACCGCCGTGGTGACCGAGGCGATGTTGCGGACCTGGCCGGTCAGGTTCGACGCCATCGAGTTGACGTTGTCGGTGAGGTCCCGCCACGTGCCGCTGACGCCCTTCACCTGCGCCTGGCCGCCCAGCTTGCCCTCGGTGCCCACCTCACGGGCCACCCGCGTCACCTCGTCGGCGAACGACGACAGCTGGTCCACCATCGTGTTCACCGTCGACTTCAGCTCCAGGATCTCGCCCTGGGCGTCGACCGTGATCTTCTGCGACAGGTCGCCCTTCGCCACCGCCGTCGAGACCTGCGCGATGTTCCGCACCTGCGCCGTGAGGTTCGAGGCCATCGAGTTCACGTTGTCGGTGAGGTCCCGCCAGGTCCCGGCGACGCCCCGGACCTGGGCCTGACCGCCCAGCTTGCCCTCGGTGCCCACCTCACGCGCCACCCGCGTCACCTCGTCGGCGAACGACGACAGCTGGTCCACCATCGTGTTCACCGTCGACTTCAGCTCCAGGATCTCGCCCCGGGCGTCGACCGTGATCTTCTGGCCGAGGTCGCCCTTGGCGACCGCGGTGGTGACGGAGGCGATGTTGCGGACCTGGCTGGTCAGGTTCGACGCCATCGAGTTGACGTTGTCGGTCAGGTCCCGCCACGTGCCGCTGACCCCCTTGACCTGCGCCTGACCGCCCAGCTTGCCCTCGGTGCCCACCTCACGGGCCACCCGCGTCACCTCGTCGGCGAACGACGAGAGCTGGTCGACCATCGTGTTCACGGTGTTCTTGAGCTCCAGGATCTCGCCCTGGGCGTCGACCGTGATCTTCTGCGACAGGTCGCCCTTCGCCACCGCCGTGGAGACCTGTGAGATGTTGCGGACCTGGCTGGTCAGGTTGCCGGCCAGCTGGTTGACGTTCTCGGTGAGGTCCCGCCAGGTGCCGGAGACCCCACGCACCTGGGCCTGACCGCCCAGCTTGCCCTCGATGCCCACCTCACGGGCCACCCGCGTCACCTCGTCGGCGAACGACGACAGCTGGTCCACCATCGTGTTCACGGTGTCCTTCAGCTCCAGGATCTCGCCCTGCGCGGCCACGGTGATCTTCTGCGACAGGTCGCCCCGCGCCACGGCGGTGGAGACCTGGGCGATGTTGCGGACCTGGCTGGTCAGGTTCGACGCCATCGAGTTGACGCTGTCGGTCAGGTCCTTCCAGGTGCCGGCCACGTTCGGCACGTCGGCCTGGCCGCCCAGGTTGCCCTCGGTGCCCACCTCGCGGGCCACCCGGGTCACCTGCTCGGCGAAGAGTCGCAGCGTGTCGGTGAGGTAGTTCATCGTGTCGGCCAGCTCGGCGACCTCGCCGCGCGCCCCGACCGTGATCTTCTGCGACAGGTCGCCCTTCGCCACCGCGGTGGCCACCTGCGAGATCGACCGCACCTGGCCGGTCAGGTTGGAGGCCATGGTGTTCACCGAGTCGGTGAGGTCCTTCCAGGTGCCGGCCACCCCCCGCACGTCGGCCTGACCACCCAGCTTGCCCTCGGTGCCCACCTCGCGGGCCACCCGCGTCACCTCGTCGGCGAACGACGACAGCTGGTCGACCATCGTGTTGACCGTGCGCCCGATGCGCAGGTACTCACCCCGCAGCGGCCGCCCGTCGATCTCCAGCGCCATGTGCTGGGAGAGATCGCCGTCGGCGACCGCCACGATGACCCGGGCGATCTCGGTCGTCGGCCGGCCCAGGTCGTCGATGAGCGAGTTGACCGCCCGCTGTCCCTCGGCCCACGAGCCGTCCAGTCCCTCGTCGTCCAGCCGCTCGGTGAGCCGACCGTCCCGACCGACGATCCGGCTGATCCGCCGCAGGTCGAGGTGGTGCCGCTCCTGCAACGAGACCACCTCGTTGAAGGCGTCCGCGACCTCCCCCGCCCGCCCGGCGCGCCGGGGCAGACGGACCTTCAGGTCACCGCGACGCACGCGGCGCAGCGCCTCGGTCAACTCACCGAGGACCGCCTCATGGTCGGAAACGGAAGGATCCGCCACCGACTGCTTCGCCGTGGTCATCATTCCTCGTCTCAGCTCGGGGGCCACCGGCGCTGCCGACACACCGGCCACCCCATATTGTGCCCGCGGACGCGCCGATGCCAGGCCGGGCGACCACGCGCCACGCCCGGCGACGGCCATCGGCGACGCTCCGACCGGGGACCGGCTTGGCACCCACCGGGTCGGCGATGGAGGATACGGGGGTGTCGGCGGAGACGAGGCCCACGGCGGCCGGCGGCCCGGACGGGCATGTCCGGCGCGTCCGCCTTCCCGCCGACCGGCGTACGCCCGCGGCTGCGCGTGCCCTGGTCCGCTCGGTGCTGGACGAGGCACACCTGGACGAACTGCTCAACGAGGCACTCCTGCTCACCACGGAACTCACCACCAACGCCGTGGAACACGCGGGCACCGAACTGGACATCGAGGTCGCCGCGGACGATGTGGGGCTGACCGTCACCGTCTCGGACTTCGCCTCGGGCCCGGTCGAGGAGCTGATCGTCGGCGTCCGCAACGAGGCCAGCGAGATCGCCGACGTGGCCGAGCGGGGCCGCGGGCTGCTTCTGGTCGACCACTTCTCCAGCCGCTGGGGCACCACCTACCTGCCCACCGGAAAGGGTGTCTGGTTCCGGCTCGACCGGGCGGACACCGCCGGGGCCGCTCCGGGGGCCGCCGCCGAGGCCCGGGGCACGCCCGGGGCCACCAGCGGGGGCGGCGCGGCCGCGCCGTCCAGCTCCGCGCCGAGCGCCGGCGCGATGAGCGAGCTGATGCAGATCAGCCCCGACCCGAACGCGGACGACCCGCTGCCGGACTTCGCCACCAGCCTCCTCAGCCGGGTCGCCGAGATGGTCGGCGCGGCCGGCGGGGTGATCCGGCTGGACCGGGGCGACGGGACCGGCCCGCAGGTGCTGGGCCGCTACGGCCGGCAGCCCCGACCCGGAAACGAGCTGCTGCGGGTCTCGCTGAGCGTGCACCGCCCGTACGCCGGTGAGCTGGAGCTGGACGCCGCGCCGTCGGCGTACGCCCGGCCGCTGGCGGTCCTGGTGGCCGAGCGGCTCTCGCTGCACCTCGAGAACGACCGGTTGCGCCGGGCGGACGTCCGGCGGCAGGCCTGGCTGACGTTCCTGGCGGAGGCGAGCGAACTGCTCGCCCAGTCGCTGGACGTCGAGCTGACCATGGCGCTCATCCCGCAGTTGGTGGTGCCCCGCCTCGGGCAGTGGTGCGCGGTGCACACCACCGACGAGTGGGGCCGGCTCCGGCTCGCGGCGGCCACCCACGCTGACGAGTCGGTCCTGCCGCAGCTGCACAAGGTGCTCGCCGAGACCGGCCCGGACTCGGTCCAGGCCCGGCTGCGCGAGGCGTCCCGCAGCGCCGCACAGGTGCCGCTCGGCGGGCCGATGGAGGGCTTCGCCGTCCCGCTGATCGCCCGGGGTCAGCGGCTCGGCACCCTGGCCGTCGGCCGGCACCAACGGCACCGGCACGACCCGGACGAGGTCGCCGTGCTGGAGGACGTGGCCCGGCGGGCCGCGCTGGCGATCGAGAACGCTCGGATCCACGCCGAACGCCGCCGGGTGGCCCAGACGCTCCAGCAGTCGCTGCTGCCACCGGTGCTGCCGCTGGTCGAGGGGATCGGGTTCGCCGCCGAGTACGTCCCGACCGGGGGCGACGCCGACGTCGGCGGCGACTTCTACGACGTGCTGCCGCTGCCCGACGGGCGGTGGCTGGTGGTGATCGGGGACGTCTCCGGCAAGGGGGTGCAGGCGGCGGCGGTCACCGGGCTGGTCCGGGATGTGATCCGGGTGCTGGTCGGCGACGGCAAGCCGCTGCCCGAGGTGCTCGCCCGTCTCAACGAGACGCTGGTGGAGCGGGGCGGCGGCCGCTACTGCACGCTGGCCCTGGCCGCGGTGGGGCCGGGCGACGGCGACCAGTTGGACGTCTCGCTGCACCTCGCCGGGCACGACCGGCCGGTGCTGCTGCGCGGCAGGGGCGGCGGCGCCTTCGTCGGCGCCGGGGGCACCGCGCTCGGCCTGCTCGACACGATCGCCTCGCCCACCGCCGACGTGCCGCTCGGCCCGGGGGACGCGCTGGTCTTCTACACGGACGGGGTCACCGAACGGCGGCGCGGGCGGGAGCTGTTCGGCACTGATCGGCTGCGCGACGCCGCCGCACCGCTGGCCGGCTACTCGGCCGACGTGGTCGCCGCGCGGCTGCGGGCCACCGCGCTCGGTTTCTCGGTGGAGCCGCCCCGCGACGACATCGCCATCCTGGTCGTCCGCAACGACGCCGTCTGACCGACACCGCGGAGCCCGAGCGTGCCTCCGCTGGCCTTGCCCCGCTGATTCCGCTCTCGCTGACAACGTCCTTCGCGCACGCTTTAGAGCTGAGTCATCTACGACATCAGGGACCGGGGACAGGATCCGCTCCGGGCGACCGCGAGGATCGTTGGTCGGTGACGCGACCGGCGAAGTCGTCGCGCCGGGCGACGGCCGTGATGCGTTTACGACATCAGCTCTAAAGGATGCCGTCAGTGCATCGGCCGCCTGATCCCGGCGGGCCAGCGACCGGACCAGCAAGGTGACGGAGCTGCGGGTCAACCGAAGCTACGGGTCAACCGGAGCTACGGGTCGACCGAAGCCGCCGGTCGACCGAAGCTGGCGGTCGACCGAAGCTGGCGGTCGACCGGAGCTGCGGGGTTGACGCCGCAGCGCGGAGTGGCGAGGCTCCTGGCTCACAGGCCGCCGGGAAGGCGGCCGGGGGCGAGCCGGTGGTGCGGGTCGAGGTGCTCCTTGGCCGCGCGCAGCCGGGGAATTCCGGTCAGCTGACCCCAGAGGTCGACCGTGCGGCGGACCGGCGGGGGCGCGGCGAGGACCACGCAGCGGCCCTTTCGCGCCAGCAGCACGCCGCGGACGGCGGACAGGATCGAGGTCACCCGGTCGGCCGGCAGCGACCCGGGCAACGCCGCGTGCACCACGCCCAGCCCGGCGGAGCCGCGGATCGGCACCGGCGTGCCGGCCGCGTCGCGCAGCGCGTAGACGGCGGCGTGCAGGTCGGTGATCGGCACCTCGATCCGCAGCGCGGTGTCGCCCGGCCCGAACGGGTAGCGCCGCCACCAGGTCGGCGGGGAGTGGGTGATCGTGGCGTCGCCGTCGAGCAGGGCCACCAGGCGCTCGGCCCGCTCGACGGTGTCGGCCGGGCCGCCCTCCAGGAGCACCACGAGGCTGCCCGCACGGGACGGGACGTGGGCCCGCCCGGCCATGGACGGATGGCGGGCCCGGGCCACGGCGGCCAGGTCGTCGGGGCGGATCGGTCGACGCGGCCGGCTGGCCGACAGGTCCACCTCGATCGCGGCCGGGTCGAGGCGCGCGGCGAGGATGGTGCGCACCAGGTCGTTGACCTCGAGCGGGGTCCACACCGGACGGGACACCCACAGCCGGCTCGCCGGCACGGGCTGCACGCGCAGGGAGGCGGAGACCAGCACGCCGAGGGCGCCCTGCGACCCGCAGAGCAGCCGCGCCAGATCCAGCCCGGGCGCGCCTCCGCCGGCGCTGACCAGCTCACCGTCGGCGGTCAGATAGCGGACGCCGACCAGCTGGTCGCAGGGGCTGCCGTGCCGGTGCCGCAGCGGCCCCGCCTCACCCGCGGCGAGCACGCCGCCCAGCGTCGCCCCGGGCGACGGGGCGTCGACCGCAAGCCGCTGGCCGGTGCGTTCCAGCGTCGCCTGCACGGCGCGCAGCGGCGTGCCCGCGCCGACCTCGGCCACCGGGGAACCCACCGGCTCGTGCCCGATCCCGGCCAGCCGCCCGGTGTCGAGCATGATGTCGACCTGCTCGGGGACGGCACCCCAGTCGATCTTCGTGCCGGCGCCGCGGGGCACCACCGTGAGACCGTGCGCGGCCGCCAGCCGGAGCACCTTCGCCGCCGCGGCCGGGCCGCCCGGGACCGCGACCCAGCGGGCGGCCCGACCGGCGACCTCGTCGGCCGGACCGGCGAACCGGGCGAACGGCGGACCGCAGATCTCCGTCAACCGCTGGGTTATCTCGAGGGCTCCGGACCTGTCGATGGAACTCGCTGCAGCCGCCATGGCGGTCATCGTACATGTGTTCGAAAGGCCGTGGTGGCGATACGCAGAAGCGGGCGCGCGTACCCGGCGGCGGGCGGCAGCCGGCCGGTAACGTGACGCCGTGACCACCGAGACTTCCCCGCCCGTGGCCAAGCGGGTGCCCAGCGACCGCACCCACCACGGTGACACCGTCGTCGACGAGTACGCCTGGCTGGCCGCCAAGGACGACCCGGAGACGATCGCGTACCTGACCGCCGAGAACGCGTACACCGAGGCCCGCACGACGCACCTCGCCGAGCTGCGCGCGGAGCTGTTCGAGGAGACCCGCCGGCGCACGCAGGAGACCGACCTGTCGGTGCCGACCCGCAAGGACGGCTACTGGTACTACACCCGGACCGTCGAGGGGCAGCAGTACGGCGTGCACTGCCGGCGCGCGGTCCGCGACGGCGAGACGGAGCCGCCGGTCAGCGCCGACGGCGCGCCGCTGGACGGCGAGGAGGTGCTGCTCGACGGCAACCTGCTGGCCGAGGGGCACGACTTCTTCTCCCTGGGCGCGTTCGACGTGAGCCCGGACGGGCGCTGGCTCGCGTACTCGACGGACTTCTCCGGCGACGAGCGGTTCACCCTGCGCGTCAAGGACCTCACCACCGGCGAGCTGCTCCCCGACGAGGTGCCCGACACGTTCTACGGCACCGCCTGGTCGAGCGACGCCTCGGTGCTCTTCTACGTCACCGTCGACGACGCCTGGCGGCCGTACCGGGTCTGGCGGCACACCATCGGCTCCTCGGCCACGGACGACGTGGTGGTGCACCAGGAGGACGACGAGCGGTTCTGGGTGGGCGTCGAGCTGACCCGGTCGGAGAAGTTCATCCTGGTCGACGTGCACAGCAAGATCACCAGTGAGGTGCGGGTGATCCCGGCCGGCAACCCGACCGGCCTGCCGGCCGTGGTCGCGCCCCGCCGGCAGGGCGTCGAGTACACGGTGGAGCACCACGGGCACCGCTTCCTGATCCTGCACAACGACGGCGCCGAGGACTTCGCGCTCGCCTACACGTCCGCCGACGCGCCCGGTGACTGGGTGCCGCTGATCGCGCACTCACCGGGCACCCGGCTGGAGTCGGTGGACGCCTTCGCCGACCACCTGGTCGTCTCGCTGCGGACCAACGGGCTCACCGGGCTGCGGGTGCTGCCGATCGGCGGCGGCGACCCCTACGACATCGACTTCCCCGAGCCGCTCTACAGCGTCGGGCTGGACGCCAACCCGGAGTACCGGACCGGGGAGATCCGGCTGCGCTACTCCTCGCTGATCACCCCGGACTCGATCTACGACTACGACCTGGTGACCCGGCGCATGGTGCTGCGCAAGCGGAAGCCGGTGCTGCCCGGCCCGGACGGGCGGCCGTACGACCCGGACGACTACGAGCAGCACCGGGACTGGGCGCTGGCCGACGACGGCACCCGTGTGCCCATCTCGCTGGTCTGCCGCCGGGACACCCCGCGCGACGGTTCCGCCCCCTGCGAGATCTATGGCTACGGCTCGTACGAGGCCAGCATGGACCCGTGGTTCTCGGTGGCCCGGCTCTCCCTGCTGGACCGCGGCGTCATCTTCGCGGTGGCGCACATCCGCGGCGGCGGCGAGCTGGGCCGTCGCTGGTACGACCAGGGCAAGCTGCTCGCCAAGAAGAACACCTTCAGCGACTTCGTGGCCTGCGCCCGGCACCTGGTCAAGGCGGGCTGGACGGCGAGCGACCGGCTGGTGGCCCGCGGCGCGTCGGCCGGCGGGCTGCTGATGGGCGCGGTGGCCAACCTCGCGCCGGACGCCTTCACCGGCATCGTCGCGCAGGTGCCGTTCGTGGACGCCCTCACCTCGATCCTCGACCCGTCGCTGCCGCTGACCGTCACCGAGTGGGAGGAGTGGGGCAACCCGCTCGACGACCCGGAGGTGTACGCGTACATGAAGTCCTACACGCCGTACGAGAACGTGACGGCGGTGGACTACCCGGCCATCCTCGCGGTGACCAGCCTGAACGACACCCGGGTGCTCTACCACGAGCCGGCGAAGTGGATCGCCCGGCTGCGGGCGACCGCGCCGCAGGGCGACTACCTGCTGAAGACCGAGATGGGCGCCGGCCACGGCGGTCCCAGCGGCCGGTACGACTCGTGGCGGGAGGAGGCGTTCATCAACGCCTGGATCCTCGACCGCCTCCACCGCGCCTGACCCCGGACCGGCCCCGGAGGGGTGGCTGTCCGACGCGCGACGGCCACCCCTCGGGAGTGAGCGGGGGGCGGGATCAGGCCGGGGTGAGGACGCGCGCCAGCAGCGCGGGATCGACGTTGCCGCCGGTGACGACGGCGACCGTACGCCCCGACGGCAGCTCCGCAGCGCGGAACAGGCGGGCGGCGACCGCCACCGCGCCGCTCGGCTCGACGACGAGGCGGGCGTCGCGGACCAGCCGGCCCATCGCGGCGGCGATCTCCTCCTCGGTCACCGTGACGATGCCGTCAAGCCGCTCCGACAGGTGGGCGAGGGTCAGCTCGGATAGTTGGGTGCGCAACCCGTCGGCACTCGTCCGGTAGGTCCGCTCGACGTCCCAGACCACCACCTCGCCGGCGGCGAGGGACTCGCGGGCGTCCGCGGCGAGCAGCGGCTCGACCCCGATCACCGCGGTGGACGGGTGGAGCGCCTTGACCGCCGTGGCCACCCCGGAGGAGAGACCGCCGCCGCCGACCGGCACCAGCACCACGTCCACGTCGGGCAGGTCCGCCACGATCTCCAACCCGACGGTCCCCTGGCCGGCGATGATCCGCCGGTCGTCGAAGGGTGGCACCAGCGCGGCTCCGGCCTCGGCGACGATCCGCTCCGCCTCGGCGAGCCGGCGGACCGGTGGCACGAGCACCACCTCGGCGCCGAGGGCCCGGATCCGGTCGACCTTCACCCCCGGCGCGCCCTCCGGCACCACGACCGTGCACGGGATGCCGGCCTCCCGGGCGGCGTACGCCAGCGCCTGCCCGTGGTTGCCGGACGAGTGGGTGACGACGCCACGAGCCCGGGCCGCCGGGTCGAGCCGGGCGACCGCGTGGGTCGCCCCCCGCAGCTTGAACGACCCCACCGGCTGCAGGCTCTCCGGTTTGAGCCACAGCCGCGCGTCCCAGCCGGCCCGCAGCAGGGGGGTACGCAGCACCGCACCGGCGATGTCGGCGGCGGCGGTCCGGACGTCCGCGATCGAGATCAGCTTCATCTCCCCATCCTGGACCGCCCGGTCGGGGGGCACCATGCCCCGGACGGAACGCGATGCCGGCACGCGGTCCGCACCCCGCCTAGACTGCCGGAGTGATCGGGACAGCACGGTGAGCACCGACGACGGCCAGCCCGAGGAGCCGGCCCGCCGGCCGAGCCTGCGGGCCGTGGCGGGCGACCGGCGGGTGTGGGCGATCCTCGGGATCGTCGCGGCCGTGCTGGTGTGCTGCTGCTCGGCCGCCGTCGGGCTCGTCATCTCCTGGTCCAGCGGCCTGCTCGGCGCCGGCTGACCCCGCCGCGACCGGCCGCGACCGGGTCAGCCGGCGCGCTGAACGGCAGCAGGAGAGCCTGTTCCGAGAAATCAATCGGGAACGGAACGAACAGCCGCGGACCGACGAATGTCGACGGCCATGCCGCGGCGCGACACCCGAACAGGCCGACTATTCGCCATTCCATCGGCAGGGAACGAGCACCAACGCTCGGCATTTCACCGGGAGGGAAATCGCCAGGAACACGCGTGGGCGCCGGATCGTGAATCCGGCGCCCACCGCACAGTGTGATTACCGCGTCTCCCACGTGGGATTGAACGCAAGGTGCCCGTTGTCGCACTTGGCGAATGACGTCCACGTGCCGACGCCCATCCACTCGCCATAGCGGGCGTAGTCGGGCGCCCATGGCTTGTTGCACCTGGTCTTCGCCCGGAACTGCCCGGTGCCGCTCTCGCAGTACGCCCCGGCGGTGTAGCCGGTGGCCCCCGTCGTGCATCCGGTGGGCGCGGCCTGCGCCGGCCCCGAGACACCCAGGAGAACTACCGACGCCGCGACGAATGTCGCCAGCAAGAATGACCGCTTCTTCACAAGACCCTCTCCCCCGAACATTGAGGGCTTTCCATCAAGCGATGGCAGTGAACCTAGCCCATCCACATAGTCCATTCAAGGGTGTCGATGGGCGGCCCGACCGCCGAAAATGCGGGGTCGGCACTGTGAATACGGATCCACACTCATTCGGAAGAGGAGTCCGGTTTCTCCGCAAAATGCGGAAGACCGGCTGGTCAGGGGGTGGCGGGCCAGGTGAGGCTACGCCCGGTGCGGGCCAGGAGGCGGTGCAGGCTCTGGAGCTCGGGATCGGGGTCGGGAGCCGGGTCGGGGGTCGGATCGGCGAAGACGCCCATCTTGCGGGCGGTCGGACCCAACTGCTCGACCAGGCCGTGCAGCTCGGTCACCGCGTCGGGCGCCGGCGCGTACGGCTGGCCGGTCGCGGCGGCGAGGTCCCAGCCGTGCACGGTCAGGTCCAGCAGCGCCATGCCGCCCACCGTGGCCTGCGGCATGCCCATCCCGGGCGAGACGCCCTCCAGGCTGGCCGGGTCGGACCAGGCGGCGATCAACCGGCCGGTCTCCACCTCGAACCGGTCCCGCCACCCGTCGGCGAGGTGGTCCGGCTTGTCCGACCATTCCACCGGTCTCTTCGCGGCGAGGTCCTGGAAGTTGACCACCACCTGGAAGAGATGGTTGAGCAGGTCTCGGACCGAATAGTCGTGGCAGGGCGTCGGCAGGTGCAGCTGGTCGTCGGCGACGCCCCGCACCACCGCCACCGTACGCGGCGCCGCAGCCGCCAGCAGGTCGCTAGTCTGAGTGGCCATAGGGCCAGCGTATGAGGGTGGTCTTGAAGAAATGCGACAGCAGCCGAGGGGCGACAACCGGGGCATCCTCGACCCGGGCCGGTTGCTGCGGCAGGTCCACTTCCGGCGGCACCTGCCGGCCGAGGCGCTGCGCCGGCACGTCGAGCACTACTGGCTGATCGACTGGGACCTGACCGAGCCGTTCGCGCAGCACGTCGTGCCGCACCCGGCCGTGAACGTGGTTTTCCAGCGCCACGGCGACGCCCCGGAGGCTGGCGAGGTGTCGGGTGTCGGGCTGGAACTCTTCTCCATCACCCTGTCCGGCACCGGCCGGGTCTGCGGGGTGCAGTTCCGGCCCGGCGGCTTCCGCCCCTTCTGGCGCCGTTCGGTCGCCGAGCTGACCGGCCACCGTCGGCCGTTCGCCGACCTCGCCGCGTCCTGGCCGCCGGCCGCCGTCCACTCCGGCAACATCTGCGACGGCACGGACGCCCAGCGCTGCCACGCCCTGGACGACCTGCTCGCCGGCTGGGCGCCCGAGGCGGACCCGGTGACCGACGAGGTGATCCGGCTGGTGGAGGAGATCCGCACCGACCGCGCGGTGCTGCGGGTGGACGCCTTCGCCCGCCGCCACGGGCTCTCCACCCGCCGGCTGCAGCGCCTCTTCCTGGACCGGGTCGGCGTCGGTCCGAAGTGGGTGATCCGCCGCTACCGCCTCCAGGAGGCGATCGAGCAGGCCGCGACCGGCCCGCCGCCGGACTGGGCCCGCCTCGCCGCCGACCTGGGCTACAGCGACCAGGCGCACCTGGTCCGCGAGTTCAGCGCCGTCACCGGCACCTCGCCCGCCGCGTACGCCCGCTCGCTCGGCTGACCCGGCAGCGCCCGGCGGCCGACCCGCTGGACGGCGCGGCGCTGTCGCGGCTCCACCGGCGGCCCAGCGACGACGGTTCAGGGGCGGCGGCTCAGCGACGGCGGAGGGCGACCACCGCGACGTCGTCCTGGATCTCGGCCGGGGCCAGCTCGACCAGCAGCCGCTGGCAGAACCGGTCCAGGTCGTCGTCGACCTGCGCGGCGACCGCGGCCAACGCGGCGAGGCCGTCGTCGATCGTGGCGTCCCGCCGCTCGATCAGGCCGTCGGTGTAGAAGACCAGCGTCGCGCCGGGCGGCAGCACGAACTCCAGGTCGTCCGGGCGCTCGGCCCGGACGCCGAGCAGCGGCGCGGAGTGCTGGACGAACTCCACCTTGCCGTCCAGGCTGAGCAGCGGCGGCAGGTGGCCCGCGCTGGCCAGCCGGACGCGGCCGGTGGGCGGATGCAGCAGCAGCACGCAGAGCGTGGCCAGCTCGGCGGGGAGCAGCGTGCGCATCAGCTCGTTCACCCGGTGCAGGATCGCTCCCGGCTGGTGCCCCTCCACCGCGTACGCCCGGACCGCGTGCCGCAACTCGGCCATCACCGTCGCCGCGTGCAGCGAGTGCCCGGCCACGTCGCCGATGGCCAGCAGCAGGTGCCCGTCGAGCATCACCAGCTCGTAGAAGTCGCCGCCCACCTCGGTCTGCGCGCTGGCCGGTTCGTACCGCACCGCCAGGTCCAGGCCGTTGATCTCGGGGATCCGGCGGGGCAGCAGGCTGCGCTGGAGGGTGACCGCGATCCGGTGCTCCTCGTCGAAGGAGCGCTGCGCCTCCACCGCCGCCGCCACCGCCTGGGCGAGCTGCACCAGCACCGGCGTACGGGCGGTCTGCGTGCTGGTCGGGACCACCACGTAGAGCGGCGCACGGTCCTCCCGGAGCCGGGCGGCGGCCACGGTCACCGTGTCGTCCACCGGCCAGTCGACCAGCGCCCACTCGGCCGGCTCGGTGACCCGGACCGTGGCGCCGATCGGCACCCCGGTGTCGTCCACGACCCAGGGGACGATGGTGGCCTCCCGGCCCGGACCGACGGTGACCCCGGCGAGACAGTCACCGTCGAAGGTCTCCGCCACCACCGCGGCCGGACTCTTGAAGATCTCCGCGGCGCCGGTCGCCGCCGCCTGGAGCAGCCGGGTGAAGGTCGGCGCCGTGTGCACCGCGACGGTGGTGTCGGCCAGCCCGAGCAGCCGTTCGGCGAGCAGTTCGGCCCGCTGCCGGGCCTGGTAGTAGCGGAGCACCGCGTGCGCGGTGGCGACCAGCTCCTCCGGCTCGATCGGCTCGGCGAGGTACGCGTCCGCGCCCCGGGTCAGCCCCTGGGTCCGGTCCACCACGTCCACCGCGTGCGCCGACACGTGGATCACGGGCATCGCCGGGTGGGCTTCCTTGATCCGCTCGCAGACCTCGAACCCGCTCAGGTCCGGCAGCCGCACGTCGAGCACCACCAGGTCGATCGGGTCGATGTCGACCCGGGCCAGCGCCTCGGCGCCGTTCTCCGCCTCCAGCACCCGGAAACCGGCACGGGTCAACCAGCTGACCAGGAGATACCGCTTGGTCCGGCTGTCGTCGACCACGAGCACCGTCGACTGGGCGTCCACGTCAGGCTCCGGCCACCGGCAGGGTGACGGTGAAGGTGCTGCCCCGGCTCAGCTCACTGGACAGCTCCAGGGTGCCGCCGAGCAGGGTGACCAGCCGCCGCGCGTACGGCAGGCCGAGACCGGTGCCGCCGACCCGGGTCGCGCCGGGCACCTGGTAGAACTCCTCGAAAATCCGCTCGTGCTGCTCCGGGGCGATGCCGGGGCCGGTGTCGGAGACGCTCAACGACCAGTGCTCGTCGGTCCGCCGCGCCCGCAGCCGGACCTCACCCCGCTCGGTGAACTTGAGGCCGTTGTGCAGCAGGTTGCGCAGCACCTGGCCGAGCAGCACCTCGTCGGTGCGCAGCGTCGCGGGGCTCGGCGGCTCCTCCACCACCAGTTCCACACCGGGCCGGGTGGCGAGCGCGCGCAGCGTGCCACGCAGCTGGCCGAAGACCGGCCGGAGATCCACCTCCGCCCACTCCGGCTCGATCCGGCCGGACTCGGCCTTCGCCAGGTCGAGCAGCTCGTTGACCAGGGTGAGCAGGTCGGCGGCCGAGGAGCGGATCAGGCCGACCTGCTGGGCCTGTTCCTCGGTGAGCGGGTCGGAGGCGGAGTCGGCCAGCAGCCGGCCCAGCCCGATGATCGCGGTCACCGGGGCGCGCAGCTCGTGACTGACGTTCGCCAGGAACCGGCTCTTGGACTCGCTCGCCGCCCGCAGCTGGGCCGACTTCTCGTCCAACTCGGCGTAGAGCGCCACCACGCCCCGGTTCGTCTCCTCCAACTCCTCGGAGAGCTGCCCGTAGAGCGCCATCACCCCACGGTTGGTCTCCTGGAGCTCCTCGTTCAGCACGGCCAGCTCGTCCCGCTGGCTGCGTACCTCGTCGAGCGCGGCGATCAACTGCGCGTTCTGCGCCGCCAACTCGTCCAGGGCGCTGCCCGGAACGCTCTGGCCGAGTTCCGTACGAAGCTCGGTCAGCCGCTCCGGCGTCAGCGCCTGCGCGGTGACCGGCACACGTCGGGACATCCTCACGACCGTATCCCGACCGACCCGCACCACGCCTAGGCTGTCCACCAGCCGCGCCACCGCGCCGGACTCCGGCTCGTACCGGTCGCCGGGGAGCGGGCCGATCGGGACGAGGTCCACCCGGAGATGACAACGGCTGTCCGGGCCGTCGTCGGCGTGGAAGCTCACGTCCGCGCCGCCGACCGAGCGCAGCAGGTCCCGGGCCACCTCGCTGAGCGCGGTGGCGATCCGGACCTGGTCCTGGTGCTCCAGACCGACCGCCGCGGCCACCTCCCGGCCACGCTGCCGGACCACGAAGATGTCGTGCTCGACCCGCAGCGCCATCTGGAGCAGGGGCGGGCGGTCGAGCTGGTCCGTCATGCCCAGGCCCTCGCCACGAGCACGCAGGCGTCGTCGCGCCGGACGCCGGCGTCGCGCAGCAGTGTCGCCGCGACCACCACGGGGGACCGCTCGGCCAGACCCGGGTAGTCGTCGAGCTGCCAGCGGTCCGCCACCCCGTCACTGTGCGCCACCAGCAGGGCGCCCGGCTCGAAGGGGTAGTCGTACTCCCGTACCGTCGGGCGCTGGTGACCGGCGATGCCCGGCAGCGAGACCAGACCCCGGCGCCGGGCGCCCGTGGCCACCACCTGCGCGGAGATGTTGCCCAGCCCCGCGTAGCGAAGCACACCGGCCGCCGGGTCCAGCTCGGCCACGGCCAGCGCGGCGCCGCGGGTGTGCGACATGGATCGGTGCAGGTGCTGGACCACCGCCGCCGGCGAACCGACCGGCGCGGTGTGGAAGGCGGCGATCGCCGCGTCGGTCGCGGCGGCCGCCAGCGGGCCGTGCCCCAGGCCGTCGCAGACCAGCACCTGGTGTCGCCCCTCCGCGACCCTGACGGCGAACCCGTCGCCGCTGACCGTCTCGCCGGTGAGCGGGCGGGTGAGCGCCTCGGCCCAGTGCGGTTCGTCGTCCGTTCCGGACGGCCAGACCTGCACGGCGAGGACGGTCCCCCGGCCGGGCAGCGAGTAGCCGTCGAACCAGGTGGCCTGCCGGACGATCGCCCCGAGGCCGATACCGAGGGTGCCGACGGTCGAGTGCCCGTCCCGGGAGGAGACGGTGAGGTCGGCCATGCCCGGCCCCGAGTCGATGGCGACCAGCTCCACACCGGCCATCTTCTCGCGGCGCACCGGGCGCAGCAGCAGCACACCGTCGTCGGCGTGCTTGACGAGGTTGCTGGTCAGCTCGGCGGCGACGATGGCCAGGTCGGCCGTCCGGGCGTCACCCAGCTCCAGGTCCTGGCCTAGACGTTCGGCGGCCCGCCGTACGGCGCTGCCGGCGCTGCTCGTCTCGACCCGGAACCACAGGCCGCGCCCGGCGGCCAGGTCCTCGGTCACCGGGACCACTTGGTGACGGTGATCCTGGTGCCGATGCCGGCCCCGGTCTCGATGTCGAATTCGTCGACGAGGCGGCGGGCGCCGCTGAGCCCGAGGCCGAGGCCGCCGCCGGTGGTGTAGCCGTCGGTGAGCGCCAGGTCGAGGTCGGCGATGCCGGGGCCGGAGTCGGCGAAGACGATCCGTACGCCGCGGCGCCGGCCGTTGTCCACGGTCGCCACCTCGACCGTGCCGCCCCCGCCGTAGACCAGGGTGTTGCGGGCCAGCTCGCTGGCCGCGGTGACCAGCTTGGTCTGGTCGACCAGCGAGAGCTTCGCGGCCACCGCCACCGTACGCACCAGCTGCCGGACGCGTACCACGTCCTCGTCGCTCTGGATCGCCTGCGC
Source organism: Micromonospora sp. WMMD812 (assembly GCF_027497215.1). Classification (NCBI taxonomy): domain Bacteria; kingdom Bacillati; phylum Actinomycetota; class Actinomycetes; order Micromonosporales; family Micromonosporaceae; genus Micromonospora; species Micromonospora sp. WMMD812. The sequence goes on from NZ_CP114904.1 coordinate 4,389,506, forward strand.
CTGTGGGTGGCCCAGGTCGACGCCGGCGGTCATGCCGACGCCGTCGTCTCGGCGTCCGCCTCGTCGTCGAGCGCGTCGTCCTCGTCCCACTCGTCGGGGCGCGCGGCCGCGATCAGCTCCATGCCCCGTTCCACGTTCAGCGCCGTCCGGATGCCGTTGAGCGACAGGCCCAGCTCGACCAGGGTGATGGCGACCGCCGGGCGCATCCCGACCACCACGGTCTCGGCGTCGAGCACCTTGGAGATCGAGGCGATGGTCGAGAGCATCCGCCCGACGAAGGAGTCGACGATGTCCAGCGCCGTGATGTCGATGATCACGCCGTGGCTGCCGGTCGCCACGATCCGCTCGGCGAGATCCTCCTGGAGCTGGACCGCCGTCTGGTCGGACATGTCGACCTGGATGGAGACCAGCAGGATGTCGCCGATCTTGAGGATGGGTACCCGTTCCATCAGGCCTCCCGACGCGGGCGGCGGCGCGTCGTCGTCTCGACGCCGGAGAGCCGCAGCACGTGTCGCAGCGCGTCGGCCAGGCTCGCCTTGGTGGCGATGTCGCCGAACTCGATGCCGAGCGCCACGATCGTCTGGGCGATCTGTGGCCGGATGCCGGAGATGATGCAGTCCGCGCCCATCAGCCGGGCGGCCACCACGGTCTTCAGGATGTGCTGGGCGACCTGGGTGTCCACGGCCGGGACGCCGGTGATGTCGATGATCGCGTACGGCGAGCCGGTGTCGACCAGCGTCTGGAGCAGCCGCTCCATCACCACCTGGGCCCGCGCCGAGTCGAGCGTGCCGACGAGCGGCACGGCGACCACGCCCTCCCAGAGCTTCACCACCGGGGTGGAGAGTTCGAGCAGTTGCTCGGCCTGGTCGGCGATCAGGCTCTCCCGGGTCCGGACGTAGGCGTCGAAGGTGAACAGCCCCATGTCGTCGACCAGGGCGGAGAACGCGACGTAGTCGCGGAGCGTGGTCTCGCCGCCCGTGGTCTCCAGCAGCTCCAGCAGCACACCCTTCAGGGCGAACACGCTGATCGCGGTCTCGGTGGCGGAGAACCCCTGCCGGGCCCGGCCCCGGGACAGCTCGGCGAGCACCGCGCGCAGCTCGGCGGCGCGCTCGGCCTCCAGGTCGATGACCCCCTGCTCGCCCGCGGCGATCATCGCGCGGCGCAGCTCCTGGACCTGCCGGCGCAGCTCGACCTGGCTGAGTCGGCCGCGGAGCGACTCCGCGACGATCTCCGTCCAGCGCTGCGTGACCCGCTCGGCCTGCTCACTCAGCAGGGCGGTGAGCCGACCACTCTCCTCGGCGTTCAACGGCATTGCCATACCCCCCTCGACCTGGACCGGCCGGACTCTATCACCGGGTCCGGCCCAACTACTTGCCCCAGGGCAAAGGAATGATCGTCGCCACCGGATACCGGCTCCCGTTCTGCGTTCCACCCCGATCGTGGGATACCGTTCCACCGATAACAGGAGGTCTGGCGAATGTCCTTGACGGTGCACACGGAACAGCGCGGCGACGTGGTCGTCGTGTCGGTCGCGGGCGAGTTGGACATGGCGACCGCACCGCAGCTCCAGGACCAGATCACCGACCTGCTCGACAAGGGCCGCAGCCGCCTGGTGTTCGACCTGGCGGAGCTCTCCTTCTGCGACTCCACCGGGCTGTCGGTGTTCGTGCGGGCCAAGAACAGCTGCGACGAGGTCGGCGGCGTGGTCCGGCTGGCCGCCCCGCAGCGCGGCGTGCTGCGCATCCTCGAGGTCAGCGGCCTGGTCGAGGTGCTGCACACGTACCCGACGGTCGAGCAGGCCGTCGCGGGCGACCCGACGCCGGCCACCTCCTGACCCGTACTGGTCAGCGCTCGTCCTCGATGTGCTGGGGGCGGGCGATCACCATGCCGGTGGCCGTCTGCACCGCGAGCGCGACCAGCAGGAAGCCGATCGGCACCGTCCAGCCACCCGTGGCCCCGTAGAGGATCCCGACCAGCAGCGGGCCGAGCCCGCCGATGAGATACCCGGTGCTCTGGGTGAACGCGGACAGCGCCACCGTCCCCTCGGGGGTCCGGGCCCGCAGCCCGATGACGGCCAGGATCAGCGGGAAGGCGCTCTGCCCGATCGCCAGCAGCACCACCCAGATCAACGCGCCACCGTGCGGCGCGAACGCCATTCCGAGGTAGGCGAGCGCCATCGCGGCGGAGAGCGTGAGCATCAGCGGCCGCAGCGAGCGCAGTCGACCGGCGAGGGCCGGCATCAGCAGCGCGATCGGCACGCCCAGCGCGGTCCCTCCGGCCAGCAGCAGGCCGGCGTCCTCCGGCCGGTAGCCGGCGTCCCGGAAGAGCTGGGCCAGCCAGCCCATGACCGCGTAGGCGCCGAGCGACTGCGTCCCGAAGTAGATCGCCATCGCCCAGCCGAGCCGGGTCCGCCCGGGGCGGATCCGCGGACCGGTGGCCACGGCCGCCGTCGCGGTCGGGTTCCGCCGGGCCGCCCGCGCCCGCAGCGACAGGGGCACCCACGGGAGTACGGCCACCGCGGCCAGCCCGGCCCAGACGGCGAGCCCGGCCCGCCAGGAGTCGAACAGGTGCGCGACCGGCACCGCCGCCGCGGCGGCCGTCGCGGCCCCCACCGTGAGCGTCATCGAGTACGCGCCGGTGATCAGCCCGACCCGGTGCGGGAAGTGCTGCTTGACCAGGAGCGGCAGCAGCACGTTCGCCACCGCGATCCCGGCCAGGGCGAGGGCGCTGGCGGCGAGGAAGACCGCCGCGGAGCCGGTCGCGACCCTGATCAACTGCCCGGCGGTGAGCACGACCATCGCCACCACCAGCAGCCGGGCCGGGGAGTGCCGGCGGACCAGGCGGGGGGTGAGCGCGCCGAAGGCGGCGAAGGCGAGGGTGGGCAGCGTGGTGACGACTCCGGCCATCGCGCCGGAGAGCCCGAGACCACCACGGACCTCGTCGAGCAGGGCGCCGAGGCTGGTGATCGCGACGCGCAGGTTGAGTGCGACGAGCAGCATGCCGACCAGCACCAGGGCGCCGCCGGCCAGCGGAGCGACCGGGCGCGGCGCCGGGCCGGCGCCGGGCGCCGGGCCTTCGGTCGACCCGATGGTCGGTTCCGTCGCGGCGGCGGTTGGTGGCGGTGTCATGCTTACGAACCTACAATCATGGGATGAATTTCGGGCCGGTGATGTAACCAGTGCCACCGTCGCTTGATTCCGTGTCGGTGCCGCCGCGCGGGCACCGCGTGCAGCAGACGATCGCCCAGCTCCGGGAGCGGATCCTCGGCGGCGAGTGGCCGGTCGGCGGCCGCATCCCGACCGAGCCTCAGCTGGTGGCGGCGCTCGGGGTGGGGCGCAACACGGTCCGCGAGGCGGTCCGGGCGCTGTCGCACGCCGGCGTGCTGGAGTGCCGGCAGGGCTCCGGGACGTACGTGGTGTCGACCGACGAACTGGCCCCGGTGGTGGCCCGCCGGCTCACCGACGACCGGATGGCCGAGGTGATCGAGGTGCGGCGCGCCTTCGAGGTGGAGGCGGCCCGGCTCGCCGCGCGGCGGCGTACGCCCGCGGACCTGGCCGCGCTCGACGCCGCGCTCGACGCCCGCGAGGCGGCCTGGCGCGGCGGCCGGGTCGACGAGTTCGTGGCCGCCGACAGCGCGCTGCACGGCGCCGTGATGGCCGCCGCGCACAATCCCATGCTCGCCGAGCTGTACGCGTCGGTCGGCGCGGCCCTGCGCAGCACCCTCGCCCAGGCGATCGGCGACGCCCCGGAGCGCCACGTCGACCATTCCCGACTGGTGGACGCGATCCGGGCCGGCGACGCCGAGCGGGCCGCCCGCGAGGCCGCCGCTTTTCTGGAGCCCCCTCCCGGGGCATAGGTTGTCCCGGACGGAAAACCGGACAGCACGGGAGTACGGATGCTCAAGGGCTTCAAAGACTTCATCATGCGCGGCAACGTGGTCGACCTGGCGGTCGGTGTCGTCATCGGTGCCGCGTTCACCGGAGTGGTCACCCAGCTCACCAAGTCGTTCCTGGACCCGCTGATCCGGGTCTTCGTGCTGCTGATCACCGGCAGCGACAAGGGCCTCGCCGGCACCGCGCCCGAGTTCCGTGGCATCCCGTTCGACTGGATCGCCTTCATCAACGCGGTGATCACGTTCCTGCTCACCGCGGCGGCGCTGTACTTCCTGGTCGTCTACCCGATGAACCGGCTGGCGGAGCGGCGTCGGCGGGGCGAGGAGCCGCCGCCCGCGGCGCCCAGCGAGGAGATCAAGCTGCTCACCGAGATCCGGGACGCCCTGGTCGCGGCCGGTCACCACTCGCCGGTGCAGCAGCGTGGCGCGCTCGATGACGTGCTCGGCCGACGGAACGAACCGCCCACCCAGCGCTGAACCCGACACCCGCGCACCGGCCCCTGCGGGATTCCCGCAGGGGCCGCACATTCTCGTACGTGTGTTCGATAGAGTCCGCGCATGGAGCAGCGGAAGCACTGGTGGAACGGGAAGTGGGGGCGCCTGGCGCGGCGGGACGTGTTCCTCCGCGTGGACGGCGACCGCTGGCACGTCGAGCAGCGGGCCGGCGGCGCCGAGGGGATCTCCCGCTTCTACGAGCACGGCAGTGCGGACGAGGCCGAGGAGACGGTCCGGGCGTTGCTCGAGGGAACGGACACCTGGCGGGAACTCTCCCCCCGGCCACCCGGCGGCTGGACCCAACCGACCGCCTGACCAGCCCGACCAGTCGACCGGTCCGGGGCGGCGTTTAGCGGCGCGCCGCCCCGGGAACCGCGCCAGAATGAACCAGCAGACGACCATCTCCCGGATCACCACCGGCATGCCGGTGATCGATGCCGCCGGCACCGAGGTCGGCACGGTGGATCTCGTCCAGCGAGGTGACCCGAACGCGGTGACGGTGCAGGCGCCGACGGCGCAGGTGCCGAGCGCCGACCCCGGCAGCAGCCTGGACGAGCTGATCGAGTCGACCGCGGTCGAGGAGCCGGACGTCCCGGCCGACCTGGCGGCCCGGCTGCTGCACGGCGGCTACCTGAAGGTCACCACCGAACTGACCCGCACCGGAGCGGTCTACGTGCCCGCCGAACGCATCGCCACCGTCACCGACGGCCGGGTCCGCCTCGACGTACCGGTCGGCGACCTACCCCCCGAGGAGTGAGCCCCGACCTCCCGCCGCCGGCTCTCAGTCGGCAGGTCTCCCGTCGCACGGCCGCGTCGGCGGCCACGGCGCCAGGGACCGGACGGCCCTGTCGGGACGAAGCCGGCTCACCGGGTGGGCGTCGGCCGCCGCGGGGCCGCAGGTCCTGTCGAGCTGCCCCAGGTCTGGGGCACGGATCGCACCGCCACAGCGGCCGTCCGTGTCGCCGACGCCTCCCGAGCTGCCGCCCGCCAGCGTCCCCTGCAGCTGTCGCCGGCGTCCTTAGAGCTGATGTCGTCAACGACTCGGCCGACGCTCGGCACGATCAGCCGGGGTCCGGCTCGTCGCCGCTCGCCGTTCGGGCTCTCGCGGTATCGGCTGCCCCAGATCTGGGGCAGGTCGACAGCGTCCATTGAGCACCCCGGGCAGCTCCGACGGGCCCAGCCGGAGCGACGATCGCCGCGGCCCACTGATGTCCCAAATGACTCAGCTCTAAAGCACCGGCAAGGAGCGGTGTCCGCGTGCGCGCCGGTGACCCGGTGACGGCGGGCTGGGGGCTGGAGGCGCACCTGGGTGAGGCGAGCGAGCTGCACCGTCTGCGCCCATCCGGGCGCCGTGTCGGCCGTCGGGGTGGCGAGGTGCTCCCGCGGCAGCGGACGAACTTCTCCGCCGCTTCCCGCAGCTCAGTCCGCCTGGGAGCGCCGACCGGGCCGACCGGGTCCGCCGTCGTGACCCGGCGCGCTGGTCGCCGCTGCCGTCGGAGCCGGCTCCGACGCCGCAGCCGGCCTACTTGCGAGCGCGGGCCTACCAGTGAGCCCGGGCCCACCGGCGAGCGCGGGCTCAGGGACGGGCGCGGGCTCAGCGACGGACGCAGGCCCAGTGGCGGACGCAGGCCCGGCGGCGGGCGCGGGCTCGGCCGGTCGGCGGCGGCGGCGGAAGAGCAGGAGCATCAGGCAGCCGGCGACCAGCCCCCAGAACGCGCCGCCCACGCCGACCAGGGTCACCCCGGAGGCGGTGACCACGAAGGTGACCACGGCCGCCTCGCGGCCTGCCGGCTCGGCCACCGCCGAGGCCAGCGCGGTGGCCAGCGCGCCCAGCAGCGCCAGCCCGGCCACCGCCTCGATCAGGATCGGCGGGGCGGTCGCCACCAGCGCGGTGGCCGCCCCCGCGCCCAGCCCGAGCAGGGCCAGCCCGGCGCCGGCCGTCACCGAGGCTATCCACCGCCGGTCCGGGTCGGGGTGGGCGTCCGGCCCGGCGGCCAGCGCGGCGGTGATCGCCGCCAGGTTCACCGCGTGCCCACCGGCCGGGGCGGCCAGCACGCTGAGCAGACCGGTGGTCCGCAGCGCGGCGGAGAACGGCGGCCGGTAGCCGTAGCCGACCAGCACCGCCATCCCGGGTACGTTCTGCGCCGCCATCGTCACCAGGAAGAGCGGCAGCGCGACGCCGACCAGGGCGGCCGCGTCCCAGGCGGGCGGCGTCAGCTCGACCACCGGCCGCAGCCCGATCGCACCGAGGCCGGCACCGGTGGAGGTCCACGCGATCGCCACCACCGCGACCACCAGCGCACCGGGCACCGCCCAGCGGCGGGCGTACCGGTGCAGCAGCAGCCAGGCGACGACCACCGGGCCGGCCAGCCGCGGCACCTCGACCAGGGCGCGCACCGGCGCGGTGCACAGCGGCAACAGCACCCCGGCGAGCATCGCGCCGGCGACCGGCTTGGGGATGGCCGCGACCGCGCGGCCCAGCGCCGGGACCAGCCCGGCCGCCACGATCAACAGACCGGAAACGACGAACGCGCCCACGGCGGCCGGCCAGCCGCCGGGCACCGGGCCGGTCGCCACCAGCAACGCCGCGCCCGGGGTGGACCACGCAACGCTCATCGGCAGCCGGTGCCGCAGCCCCAGCCAGGCGGCGGCGAGCCCGGACGCCACACAGAGCGCCAGCAGCCCCGAGGCCGCCTGTCCGGCATCGGCCCCGGCGGCCCGGAGACCGGCCAGCACCACGGTGAACGAACTGGCGAAGCCGACCAGCGCGGTCACCACGCCGGCCAGCACCGGTTGGATCCGTCCCGCCACGATCGCCCTCCCGTACGCCGTCCCGCCGCCTCGGCACGCTGTTCCGTTTACGGAACGATGGTCTGTAGCACCATAGCGGGATGCCCCAGCCGTCACCAGACCGCCGCCGCCCGCTCGACGCCGACCCGACGGTGATCGGCGGCCGGGTCCGCGGTCTGCGCGAGGAACGGGGGATCTCGCTCTCCGCCCTCGCCCGGCTCGCCGGGGTGGGTAAGGCGACCCTCTCGGGTCTGGAGAACGGCACCCGCAACCCGACGCTGGAGACGCTGTACGCGGTCACGGCCCAGCTCGGGGTGCCGCTGACCGCCGTGCTCGCCGAGCCGGCCGCGACGCCGACCGTGCACGGGGCGGCCGTCCACGCCACCCTGCTGGAGGTCTTCACCGACACCGACGCGACCTACGAGCTGTACCGGATGCGGGTGGCTCCCGGGCCGGGGCAGCTCTCCCCCGCCCACCAATCCGGGGTCACCGAGCACGTCACGGTCTTCGCCGGGGTGCTACGGGCCGGTCCGCTGGACGCGCCGCTGACCGCCGCCGCCGGAGGGCACCTGCGCTGGACCTCGGACGTGCCGCACAGCTACGCGGCGGTGGGCGACGACGAGGTCGACGCGAGCCTGCTGCTGCGCTACCCGCGACACGGAGGCGGAGACCGGCCGGCAACCGGCTGAGCCGCGGGGGACCGCTACCGATCCGCGCAGCGCCCCGCCGCGTCACGCCGGGAGGGGCGGGCAGCTCAGCCGTCCACCGGCGCGGGTGTCGCGAGCCGGTGCTGCACCGCCCAGAGCGCGACCTCGGTCCGGGACGCGGAGCCGGTCTTGCGCAGCAGGTTGGACACGTGCACGGTGACGGTCCGCACCGAGATGCCCAGCGCCTTCGCGGCCTGCTTGTTGGACATCCCGGCGACCAGGCAGCCGAGCACCTCGACCTCCCGGCCGGTCAACTCGGCCTCGTCGGAGCCGGCCGGCCGGGACGCCGCCGGACGTCGTGCCGGCGCGTGCTGCGCCGGTGGGCGGTGCGGCGACCGGAGCAGGGCCTCCGGCGGCTCACCGGAGTGCGCGGCGAGCAGTTCGGTCAGCGCGTACGGGTTGCCGCCAGTGCGCCGCCAGACCGCGGTCGCGAGCCGGCCGGACGGGGTCGAATCGGCGTACACCTGGGTCAGCACCTCGGCGACCTCGGCCGGGCGCAGCGGCCCGAGGTGCTGGCGGACCGCGCCGCGTACCCCGCAGAGGCGGGACAGGACGCGGACCGCGAGATCCGGCGCGACCGACTCGGCGGCGGGCCGCGTCGCCACGACCAGCAGCGCGGGCAGGTCGGCGGCGGTGGCCAGCTCGCCGATCAGGTTGAGGCTCGCCGGGTCGAGCGCGTGCAGGTCCTCCACCACCAGGACAGCGGGCCCGGCGCCGACCAGCAGCCGGACGGTACGCACGGCGAGGCGCAGGAGGGTGCCCGGGGCGTACCGCTCGCGCGGAGCGGTGGGTTGCTGGGCCAACCACGCCAGCGCGTCGGGAGGCAGGTCCAGCCGGCTGGTGTCCCGCCCGCTGAGCCCCGCCGCCAGCCAGTCGTAGGGTGCGGGGCTGTGCACCCGCGCGGCGCCGGAGAGGACCACCGCCGGCCGCGGGGCGAAGCCGTCCAGCGCGGCGGCGACCAGCAGACTCTTGCCCACCCCGGCGGCCCCGGTGATCACCGCGACGGTCGGCGCCGGCCGCCGACCGGCCACCACGGTGGACCACGCCCGGTCGAGCTCGGCCAGCTCGCCGGCGCGCCCGACCATGGACACCGGCATCATTCCTCAACCCTACGCAGTAGTGCGTAGAGACGGGGGTGGGGTCTTCTTGGCAAGCTGGACCCATGACGCTGATCCTCCGCTCGGCCATCCTCAACGACATCGGTCTGGTCCGGACCAACAACGAGGACTCCGCCCTCGCCGGCGACCGGCTGGTCGCCGTCGCCGACGGCATGGGCGGCCTGCCCGCGGGCGAGGTGGCGAGCGAGATCGTCATCCGGATCCTGGACGAGCTGACCCCGCCGACCGACCCGGACGAGGCGACCGACGCGTTGCGCGCCGTGGTGAGCACCGCCAACCAGCGCATCCACGCCGCCATCACCGTGGATCCCGCTCGCGAGGGCATGGGTACGACGCTCACCGCGGCCCTGCTCGCCGCCGACACGCTGGTCCTCGCGCAGGTCGGCGACTCCCGCTGCTACCTGCTCCGGGACACCAAGCTGATCCAGCTCACCCGGGACGACACCTTCGTGCAGGCGCTGGTCGACCAGGGGGCGCTCAGCCCCGAGCAGGCGCGACACCACCCGCAGCGGTCGCTGGTGACCCGGGCGGTGCAGGGCGCGGACGCTCCGCCGTCGATCAGCACGCTCACCGTCCTGGCCGGCGACCGGCTGCTGCTGTGCAGCGACGGCCTCTCCGACTACGTCGAGGACGAGGCGATCGCGGTGGCCCTCGGCGCGTACGGCGACCGGCAGCTCTGCGGCGAGCAACTCGTCAAGCTCGCCCACCAGGCCGGCGCGCCGGACAACGTGACCGTGGTGGTCTCCGACGTCACCCTGGTGGCCTGAGACATGGCGATCCGCCGGGTCAGCTCCGAGGAGCGCCTGACCACGAGCTTCGTGCTGGGCGCGTACGCCTTCGAGGCGTCCCCGCGCAGCGCGCGCCGGGCCGACGAGTTCCGCGGCTACCTGCCGTACAACGAGGGCAACCGGACGCTGATCGTCGAGGAGGACGGCGCCCCGCTGGCGGCCGCCTCGGCCATCCCGATGCGGCAGAACCTGCGCGGCGCGGTGCTGCCGATGGCCGGCGTCGCCGGGGTGGCCAGCCACCCGCTGGCTCGCCGCCAGGGGCACGTCCGGACGCTGTTGCACCAGCTCCTCGACGAGATGCGCGACGAGGGGCACACGCTGACCGCGCTCTACCCGTTCCGGCCCAGCTTCTACGCGAGGTTCGGCTACGTCGGGCTGCCCAAGCCGCGTACGGTCACGTTCTCGCCGGCCGACCTCGGCCAACTGCTCGGCGCCGACCTTCCCGGCGAGGTCGGCTGGGAGCGGATCGGCACCGGCTACCCGGTCTGGCGCGAGTTCACCGAACGCCTCCTGCGCGAGCGGCACGGCTTCGCGACCTTCCCGGACTACCGGGACGTCGGGCTACGCGACCGGGACGAGCGCTGGCTGCTCACCGCCCGGGTCGGTGACGTGGTCACCGGCGTGGTGACGTACCGGATCGACGACCACGGCGGCGAGCTGGCCGCCGACGACCTGCTCGCCGCCGATCCGTACGCCCGGGCTCTGCTGTTGCAGTTCTTCGCCCGGCACGTCGACCAGGTGGAGCGGATCAGCGTCCAGGTCCCGGCCGACGAACTGCCCGAGCTCTGGCTCACCGACCTGGCCGTGCACGTCGAGGCGCGGGTGGCCCGGCCGGGCTCGTCGGCCCCGATGGCCCGGCTGCTCTCGCTGGACGCGCTGACCGGCCTGCCGGCCGGGCCGGGACGGGTGCGGGTCGAGCTGGCCGGGGACCGCTGGCTGACCGGCAGCCACCTGCTGGACGGCACCACCGGGTCGCTGGAGCTGCTGAGCGGCTCGGGCGTCGACGCTGCCGCGCCGTCCGCCACGCTCACCGCCGCCGGGCTCTCGGCCCTGGCGTACGGGGTGCTCGACCCGGTCGAGGTGCACCTGCGTGGGCTCGGCGACGTGCCGCCGGACGCCGCCGTCGAGCTGCGCCGCATCTTCCCGCGCGAGGTGCCGTACCTCTTCGCCGACTTCTGATCCATCGGCCGTGACCCGCTCGACGTCGATCCGGACGCGGTCGGCTTAGCAACGGGTTAAGCCGGCCCGGCGCGGCGGGCCTCCGGCCGTGTCGGCCCCTAGCATCGGGGGGTGCGCGCCAAGCCTGTCCTCGTCCTGCTCGCCCTCGGCGTCGTCGCCGCCACCCTGCCGGCCTGCGGCTCGTCGAACCGCGACTCCGACACACCGGCCGGTGCCACGCCCTCGGCGACCGCCGGCCTGTCCACCGCCGACCAGCAGGTCGCGCCGGCCGCCCGGACGGGTCTCGGCGGCCCGGGCGCGAGCCCGAGCCCGTCGCGGAAACCGACACCGGCGTTCCGGGCAGGCAACCCGAACGGCGACGCGCCGGTGCCGGCCGAGGCGCGCGCGGTGGACACCTCCCGACCGACCCGGACCGTCGGCACCGGCACCCCGGCGAGCTGCACCTCGGCCGCGGTGGTGAAGGCGGTCGCGGCCGGCGGCGTCATCACCTTCAACTGCGGGCCGGACCCGGTGACGATCAAGATGACCGCCACGGCCAAGGTACGCAACGCCAAGGGTCCGAAGGTCGTCCTGGACGGCGGCGGCAAGGTCACCCTGAGCGGGCAGGGCCAGCGCCGGATCCTCTACATGAACACCTGCGACGAGGCGCAGGGATGGACCACGTCGCACTGCCAGAACCAGGACCACCCGCAGCTCACCGTGCAGAACCTCACCTTCGCCGACGGCAACTCCACCGGCGAGAAGGCGGAGGGCGGCGGAGGCGGGGCGATCTTCGTACGCGGCGGCCGGGTCAAGGTGGTCAACTCGCGCTTCGTCCACAACCGCTGCGACCGCACCGGGCCGGACCTGGGCGGCGCGGCGCTGCGGGTGCTCAGCCAGCACGACAACAAGCCGGTGTACGTGGTCAACAGCACCTTCGACGGCGGGACCTGCGCCAACGGCGGGGCGCTGAGCAGCATCGGCGTCTCGTGGTCCGTGTTGAACAGCGTCTTCACCGGCAACTCGGCGGTCGGCAGCGGCGCCAACCCGGCGAAGGCCGGCACGCCCGGCGGCGGTAGCGGCGGGGCGATCTACTGCGACGGCAACGCGTTCACGGTGCGGATCGCCGGCACGGTGATCGAGAACAACCGGGCCAACGAGGGCGGCGGCGCCATCTTCTTCGTCAGCAACGACCGCACCGGCACCATGACGATCGAGAACTCCACCCTCCGCAAGAACCCGAGCAAGCAGTTCGAGACCCGCGGCTACCCCGGCATCTTCTTTCTGGGCGCCCGCAACCCCGCCACCCCCGGCTCCCGCCTGAGCTGACCCCGTCCTCCCTCCCCCGACCCCGGTCGACCACCCCGTTGATCATGAAGTTATTGCCCCGACACGCCGGCTCCGACGGCAATAACTTCATGATCACCGACGCCGGCCGGCCGAGCCGGGCCGGGCCGGGATGCGCGGCGGGGTGGGTCAGTAGGGGTTGGGGTGGCCCGCCAGGTGGCCGTGGAGGAGTCCGGCGGGGCGGCCGGGGAGGTCGGCGGCGCCGGACATCGGCGGGCTGGCCGTGTGGGCGCGCGCAGCCATCCCCTCGAACAGCTCCCGCAGCGCCGCCAGCGCGTCGACCGTCGGCCGCCAGCCCAGCTCGGTCTCAGCCCGCTCACTGGACATCAGCGGCACGTTCAGCGCCAGCTCCACCCAGCCCGCGTCGACCGGTTGCAGCCGGGCGTGCCAGGTCAGCGCCGCCGCGCCGCGCAGCAGCGGGGCGGCGACCGGCACCGTCCAGCCGTGGAAGTGCCGGGCCACCAGCTCCGGGGTCAGCACCGGATCCGCGGCCAGGTTGAAGGCGCCGCGCGCGTCGCCCAGGGCCCCCCGGGCGTACGCCTCGGCGACGTCATCGGTGTGCACGGCCTGCATCCGCAGCCGGCGGTGCGTCGGCACCAGCGGGATCCGGCCGAACCGGAGCAGCCGCACCGGCGCGAACGGCCCGAGGAAGTAGCGGCTGATCTCGGTGGCCGCGTCGCGCTGGAAGTTCAGCCCGGGCCGCATGCGTACCACCCGCAGCTCCGGGTGCTCCCGCTCGACCTGGTCGAGCAGCGCCTCCACCGCCGCCTTGTCCCGGCTGTACGACGACGCGGGCACCCCCGTCGCCGGCCACCGCTCACTCACCGGATGGTCCTTCGGCCCGGACGCGTACGTGCCGACCGACGAGGCGTACACCAGGGCCGGCACCCGGGCCCGGACCACCGCGTCGACCACGGCCCGGCTGCCGTCGACGTTGGTCCGCCGCAGCACCCGCTGGTCGTGGCTGGGCTGGATTTGCCAGGCCAGGTGCACCACCGCGCCCGCGCCGGCGAAGACCTCGGCGAGCTGGTCCGCCGCGCCGGGCAGGCCCACGTCGCAGGAGTGCCACTCCACCTGGTCGTACGGCTCACCCGCGTCCGGGCCGGGCAACCGGCGGGCCACCCCGGCCAGCTCCACGCCCCGCTCCCGGCGCAACCGGCGCAACAGGGCCGTGCCCGCGTTGCCGGTCGCCCCCACCACCACGATCCGCATGCCAGGCTCGTACCCGCCCAGCCGCCCCCCAACCGCCCCGGTCCGCCCCGACCCTCGCCCCGCCGGTGGACTTGATCCACTCCCGGTTCACCACCGTCCGGTAACCTGAGCGGGCGGGCCGCTAGCTCAATGGCAGAGCTGTGGACTTTTAATCCATAGGTTCAGGGTTCGAGTCCCTGGCGGCCCACTCTTCCGCAGCTCAGCGGCCCTGGCCGGGCTTTGGAGGGCTGCGATCAGGGCCGGTACAGCAGCGAAGTACAGCAGCGGACCGACGCCAGCCTGACTTCCGTGTCGGGGATGCACTCGGAAGCGGCGACGAAGCGAACAGCTGAAGGGCGGACGATGACGGACGGACCGCTCGTGCGCAATTCGCGACTGCTCGGCCTGTTCGTCGAGATCATTCAAGGGCCCGATGTCCGGCAGCGGCATCGAAGGCCGTACTGGGCCGCTCAGCGGATTCGGGGAACTGGCACAGCGGCCATGCGATCAGGAGCCGGCGGGACGTGGCCCGCATCAGCGGCAGGAAGGCCGCTCGGCATCTCCGACGTCGAGTCCAGCGATCCGGCAGGAAGGCCGCGCTGGCGTGCTCGACGAGCGCCAGAGTAGCGCCGAATGCCGACACGTCAAGCCGCCGTGACGCCGCTTCCCTGACTGACGAGCCCACTCGACCCTACGCTTCTGAGTGTCAGCAGGCGCACTCGAAAGACAAGCCGCTACTCGCTGGGATCGCGATCCAAGCTGCCCGGACAGGGACATGCCGATGCGTCTCCGCCCAGGTATCCGCCAGCGCCGCGGCGCGCAGCGGCCCGATGGGAGGGAACCTGAACCCCGTGTCATGGACGTCGAGGCTGTCAAGGCCGAGCAAATCGGCCTTGTCGTCGAAGGCCATCTCCAAGTCGAGCTGCCATAGGTCGCGCTGCCAGTAGGGATCGTCGTGGTCAACGACATCAGCGATGGCCAGCTGCCGGGTGAACGTCAGAATCAGGCGGTTGTCGCTCCAGGACCGTCGGCCCCACTGGATGATGAAGCCATCGGCATCGGAGTCCGGAGTTGGGTCGACGCCGTCAATGTCCAGTTGCAGGAACTCAGCGAGCGCGCACCATGCCGCCTCGACATCGGTCACAGAGTCCTGATCGACACCGTGCCGCCGCAGGATCTGCGCGAACACATCAAGGCTGGTCCGCCAAGGGATGTGCACGTGACCAGCATGCCCTGACGAAACAGCCCGGCTGCCGGCCACCGGCTGCCGGGACAGGCCGACGGCCGGCCATGTCGGGTCTCAGAACGTCCGTGACAGAACAGCCTCGGGACGTGGGTGACACTTTCCGGCTAGCCCGGTGGTGCGGGCGGCTCGGGTGGGCGTCCTCGGGCGCGGGCTGCGTCGGATACGGCGATCCCGGCCAGGACGAGAGCAGCGGTGGCGGCGACCAGGAGCGGCGGCAGGACGACCGTTGCCGGGGAGGTGGCGGGGAGTACGAGGATCCCGGCCACGCAGCCTCGGGACACTCGGCCGAACACCGAGTACTCGAAGATGGCCCGTCCGGCGAGGAACAGTGCGGGTCCGCCGAGGATGACGGCGGCCCACGCCGGTGGTGTGTTCCCGAGCGGGTGCTCGATGACGAGCTCGTCGCTGACGGAGATCGCGACGATGCCGCCGACCATGACCGGGTGGGCGAATCTCGCCGGCAAGGCAACGCGGAGCGGATCACGGGCCGTGGCGACGGCCTCGCCCAAAACCTCCCCAGCACGGTGGATGTAGATCCGCCACAGCAGCACCGTGGTCGCGAACGCCACCACGGCCGCCGCGCTGCGGTCCGCCTCGAAGCCGTTGCTGCTGAGCCCCAGCCCTGCCACCAGGATCAGCTCGCCGAGCGCGATGATGACGAACTGCCGATGCCGCTCGGCCAGGAACTCACCCGAGATCGAAAACTCCGCCGCACTGACGCGGCCCAGCCTCGGCGTGGGCCAGCCGAGTATGGCCACCGTGTATTCCACCACCACCGCCAGCGCCCATAGCGCCCCACGCGGCCAACCCTGCACGGCAGCGCCCGCGAGCCATGGCACCGCCGACACGCCGAACCAGAACAGCGCCCGCGTCTCGGGACGCTGCCGTTTGTCGCCCCGCGTAACGATCACGAGAAACAGGCTGCGACCGACCTGGACGGCGACGTACGCGCCGGCGAAGACCAGGCCATGCGCGCCGAACGCCTCAGGCACCGCGGCTGCCAGCACGAAGCTGCCGAACATGCACCCGATGGCCAGCACCTGCATCGCCGGCCGTCGCGGGTCGAACCTGTCGCCTGCCGCCGCCGACTGGTCCCACACCCACCACACGGCGAGCAGCAACACCAGCGTTTGGAAGGCGCCGCTCCAGTCCAGCTGTTCCCGCAGCCCGTGCGAGAGCCGGAAGAGCGCGAAGACAAACACCAGGTCGAAGAACAGGTCCAGGAACGTCGCCCGCTTCTCCTCCGGTCCCCGCACCAGCCGGGCTGCGCCACCCGTCATCGGTTCGCCCCGTTTCTGCCGCTTCTGTCAGCCTTGAAGCAGTCGTACCACCCGGCACCGCTGGTTGATGTGGATGTGCTGCTGCGGCCCGGGATCGAACGGCCCCGCTCGTGGCGGGCGACGGTAGAGGCCGATCAGGTCCCGCCAGCCGTCGCCGCCGGTTCTGACCAGCTCGTCGACCTTGGCCCAGGCGTCGGGGCTGCTAGAGGTGGCAAACTGTCACGCAGGTCCTGACCCGTAAATCAACGGACGTGTGGGCAGGCGGCAGCGTCGGGGCAGCGCCCCGACAGCGTGCCGTGTGGAGTGCTGTCGTTGCGTGACAGCGGTGAGGTTACGCGGCTTGGACTTCGATGATCGCTTGGCCATCCCGGATGGTGATCTTCTGGCCGGTGACGGCTTGCAGTGCGGCGGCCAGGCTGCGGGCCCGGCGGTTCCTGTCGATGCGCGTGGTGAAGTAGTCGGCGCCGAGGTCGTGGAACTGGGCGGTGGGGTCGGACAGCAGATGGTAGGCGATGGTCAGCACGCAGTTGCCGGTGGCGACAATCGCTTTCTGCGGCCCGCGGCGTCGGGCGATGCGTCGGTGCCGGGCGCCGAGGAAGCCGGCACCGCTGCGGGCGACGGTCGCGGCGATGTTGCCCAGGGTGGCGGCCAGCCAGGGGTTGCCCTTGGCACGGCCCTTGTTCTTCTTCTTGCCGGCCGACTCGTGGGTCTGTGGGCAGAACTTGGCCCAGGACACCAGGTGGGCGGCGGACGGGAACCGGGCCATGTCTACGCCCACTTCGGCGATGATCTCCTGCGCGGCGATGGGGCCGGCTCCGGTGATCTGCGCCAACTGCTGTGCTTGATGTGCGAACGGGGTGATCGCCTGCTCGACCATCGTGTCCAGGGCGGCGATCTGGGCGGTGAGCCGGTCGATGTTGGAAAGCATCATCGCCAGGATGGCACCGTGATGATCGGTGAAGAACCCGCGCAACGCCTCCTGCAGCTGTGCGATCTTCGGCCGTAGGCGGCCCTTGGCCAACTGCGCGAGCACCCTCGGGTCGCGCTGCCCGGCGACCAACGCGTCCAGGATCAGCCGCCCGGTCACCCCGAACAGCTCACTGACCACCGAGGACAGCTTGATCTGGGCGTCCTCAAGCAGCTTCTCCGCCCGTTGCATCTCCCGGGTGCGATCGCGGATCAGAGAACGCCGGTACCGGGTCAGGTTGCGTAACTCCCGGATCGGTCGGGGCTGCACCAGCGACGGTCGGCACATACCCCGCTCGGCAACCTTGGCCAGCCACACCACATCGAGCTTGTCGGTCTTGGCTCGGCCCGGGACGTTCTTGACGTCCCGGGCGTTGACCAGCCAGCACTCGAAGCCCTCCGCCTCCAGCAGGTAGTAGGCACCTTTCCAGTAGTCGCTGGTGCTTTCCATGACCACCCGGGTCACACCCCAGATGCGGAACCAGTCCGCCATCTGCAGCAACGCCACCGTGGTGGTCGGGTAGGTCCGCACCTCCTGCATCCGCCGGCCCGGCCTGGACTCGTGCGGCACCCGCACACACGCCTCCAACACCGCCTTGCCAAGATCAAGCGCGGCTACCCGCTCGACGTGTAGCTCCTGCTCATCGACTTCTTCCATGACAACCTCTGAGGAGGAAAGGGGGATCGGGGACGGTCACCCGCGGGAGCCATCGGGGAAACAGGAAGAGTCGGACCCTCGTGCTCGTAGCTACAATGCGCAGCCCCTCGTGGCGGCTCCCAGCGTCAAACTGATACACGGCCTCACCTGCGCCAAGGACGACCGACGTCGGCGGGCGACCAACCCGATTTTCCCGCACGCGCGGCGTCCCCATGGACCAGAAAACTGATACCGATCTGTCACGCAGGTCCTGAGACACGACATCGCCGGCAGCCGGCCGGTGTGGGAGAACTTTCTGTACATATATGCACGTATATCAAGGCGGCCCCTGACGGGCCGCACGCGCCGCTGCCTGGGCGCGCGCCCGACGCTCCGCTGTCGCTCCACGTCGGCCAGGCAGAACGCCCGGCGGCTGGCGCGGACAGCGGGAAGCCCCGAGGGCCGCCGCAGACGATAGCGCCGAGAGTGGTTGATGATCGTTGGCCGGCAGCCGGCCGGGCGCGGCGGTCGTCGCACCGCCGCGCCGTAGGGCGAGTCACCGCCGGCCGTGGTGGGGATGCGGCGCGGAGGATGCGGGGCCGCCCCTCCGACCTCCAGGGTGCTTCGCATCGCTGCGCGACGGCCCTGCGGGCCGCCCTTGACCACGCAGGCAAATGGGGCTCTACAGACTGGCCCTGCGCAGAGCGACCAGATGCCCGCCGACGAGCAGCGCCGCCGCTGTGGTGCCCATAACCGCGCTCCACCACGACACCGAAACGGCATAGAAGATCTCGCCAGCCGGATTGTCACCCGCCCACGTAATGGCCACCGTCTCGTTCAAGACTTCCGCCAGGAGCAGGCCTACCGCTGCGAACGCAGCCCGCGAGTCGAGCAGCGTCCCAACGGCGCAAAGCGCCACAACTGTCAGCATCATCACTTGCTGGTAGCGGAAGAGGTAGACCGATTCGGAGAGCAAATAGGGCCCCCAGAAGATTGCCGTCACCGCCGGCACGGATAGCCACCAGAAGCCTGGTAACGCACCCGAGTGCGTGCGCTTGATGAGCACCACGACCGCTAGAACAATGATCGCGGTAGCCACCGGCCAGGACACCGAGTCATACGACCACACATAAGTCGCTTGCCACCCGAGTGCGGCCAGCAGCGCCACCCAGCCAAGATCTCGCAGCACGGCGAAGAAGGCGAGCGTGCCGAAGGCCAGCACGAACAGGCCACTGCGACCGGCGGGCCCGAACGTCACGTTCCGAATGATCAGGTCCCCTAACTGGGACGCAAACAGGAGAACTACCGCTACGCGAAGCCCAGTGCGCCAGGCGGCCCGTGGCGCCCGATCTTTGTCGGAGTTCAGCCGAACACGCACCCCGGACGCCAGCAGCGCTAACGCCTCACTAGCCGGCGGCCAACGTCGACTGGAATCGGCTCGCATCATCAACGTTCCGAGTAGCTCATCACCCCACTGCCGACGGTGCCGGCCCGGGTAGGCGCGAAGCAAAAGCTCGTACCGGCGAGCCAGCTCGTCGCTCACGCGAACCTCACCGCTGACGACTGAACAGCCGACCGCTTAGCGGAATCAGTCACCATGCTCGCGGCAGAGGCCAACCTGGCTGCCTCCGCTTGAAGTACTTCGCGACCGGCAGGCGTCAAGGCGTAAGACCGCCTGCCGCGCCCATTGACGATTTCCTCGCTGACGACTTCGACTAGCTCAGCTCCACGGAGCCGGTCGAGCACGGCGTACAGCGTGCCAGTGGCCAGCCGCACCGTCCCCTCGGACAGGGCCTCGACCTGGCCGAGGATCGCATAACCGTGGCGCGGGCCGTCGAGCAACGACGCCAGCACGAAGTAGCTGGGAGCTTGAAGTCTCCCCTGACCCATACTCATGCCAAGTTTATATACGTGTTACACGCGCATCGCAAGTGTCAACGTACGACGGGCGACTCGCATTTCGACTCTCAGCGGGTCGCCGTGCACCCACACGGATGCCGCGCTGCGACGACCCACGCGATGGCCGAGCCCACCCGTGCCGCCCCGGTCGCATCCACGGTCAGTGTTCGTAAACCGAGGCGGCGAACGTGCCCGATGTGTGTGCCCGGCACAGGGGTCAACCCGGTCCACAACGGCAAGCCGGCAACACCGGATCGAGACGCTGCGTACTCGTCGGCCAACCAGCAGGGCCACTCTCGGTATAGATCAATCCGATTCCCAAGCTGACAGTGCCAGGGCAGCCCATAGCGCCTCGGCTGAGCAAACGTGAGATCGGATGGGCGGCACGCGAACCGCTTTGGCAAGATGCGCCGTGATCTGGGTAAACGTGCGTGTCCCGGGGGCCGTGGTGGTGCGTTGCACCTGGTCTTTGAGGATCGCGCCGTGGTTGCCGGTGACCTTCGCACTGATCTGGATGTTCGAGGTGCGGGCGCACACCGCGTGGAGGGGGCCGTTGAGGCCCTACGACCGTTGGTATCGCGATGGGTCGTCAGTGTGCACCGCCAGTGGCCGGGACGGCATGCTCGGCGGCTCGGCTGACCTGTTCCCAGCCTGCCCAGGTGTCCACTCGCCGGCGTGAGATGTCGAACGCCAGGTCGTAGACCATGCTGCCGAGCAGGAGCCGCAGCGGTGGGTCGTCGCTGTCGACCAGTTTCAGCAGCGCCTCGGCAGCCAGCCGGGGCTCGCTGTCGATCGAGTCTTCCGCCCACTGCCGTTCCAGCTCCGCGCGCAGTGGACCGTAGGCCTCCATGGGCGTCGTGGAGGTCATGCTGGTGTACAGGTCGGTCCAGTAGCCGCCGGGCTGCACGATGCTGACCTTGACGTCGAAGGCCGCCGCCTCCATCGCCAGGGACTCGCTCATGCCTTCGAGGGCGAACTTGCTCGCGCTGTACATGCCGGTGCTCGGGAAGCCGCCGAGTGCGGCGATGCTGGAGATCTGCACGATGTGGCCGGCCCGCTGGGCGCGTAGGTGCGGCAGCACGGCCTGGCTGACCCAGAGCGCGCCGTACAGGTTGACCTCGAACTGGGCCCGCGCCTGCGCCTCGGTGAACTCTTCGATCATGCCCATGTACATGGTGCCGGCGTTGTTGACGACGATGTCGAGCCGTCCGAAGTGCTCGACCGCGGTGGCCACGGCGGCGAAGACCGCCGCCCGGTCGGTCACGTCGAGCCGCAGGGCGAGCAGCCGGTCACCGTATCGCTCATCGAAGTCGTCTCGGGTGATGGTCCGGGCAGCGGCGACCACCTGGTCGCCGCGTTCGAGCGCCGCGACGGTGAACGCGCGGCCCAGACCGCGGCTGGCGCCGGTGATGAACCAGGTACGCGGAGTGGTGGTGACGGAGGTGCGCATGTACGGGTTTCCTCTCGACGGTGCGAGCCGATACGGTCCGTCTCGCTTGTGCCGCAACGTTAGGGCCTCGCTCGCCATGCGTCAAGACGAGACGGTCCGTCTCGGTTCTGCTAGGCTGCGCATATGACGACGCAGCGCAGAGCGACGCCCAACGCGGCCCGCCGGAACCAAGCCTCGCGGCAGGCGATCCTCACCGCGGCGTTCGATCTCCTGCAGGAGGTCGGATACGCCAAACTCAGTGTCGAGGGCATCGCCGCGCGTGCCGGCGTCGGCAAGCAGACCATCTACCGCTGGTGGCCGTCCAAGGGTGCGGTCATCTTCGATGCCTTCCTCATGCTCAGTGAGGGCGCTGAGGGTGAGCCCCCGGTGCTGCCCGACACCGGTGACCTGGAAGCAGACCTCACAGCGGTGCTGCGCGCCACGGTCGCGGAGTTGAACGATCCCCGGTACGACCAGCCGATGCGCGCGCTGGCCACCGAGATCGCGCACGATCCCGAGCTGGCAGCCGCCTACGCCGAACGGCTGGACGGGCCGTTGAAGGAGGCCAAGCGACAACGGCTGCGCAGCGCTCAACGGGCCGGGCAACTCGCCGAAGACCTCGACCTCGACGTAGCCGTAGAGATGATCTGGGGACCCGTGCTCAACCGTTGGCTGCAACGCACAGGGCCGCTCACCGCCGATTACACCGACCGCGTCGTCACCACCGCCCTCAACGGATTGCGTCCACGCCCGTCTGGTCGTTGAGTCCCCCCGTGGCCGGCGGCAGCGCGCCGGGCCGATCGGGGCCTGTCGCCAATCGAGATCCGTGACGTGTCCGCCGACAAGCCTGCCCGTTCTGATCGGCTCGGCCGAGATCAGGGGACTCTTCCTTGCTTACTGCCCAACTCTCGCTACACAACGTCACCCGCCGTTACGACGACCGCGTGGTGCTGGACGCAGTGTCCTTCACCGTCAAACCGGGCGAGAAGGCGGGCATCATCGGCGACAACGGCGCGGGTAAGTCCACGCTGTTGCGGCTCCTCGCCGGGGCGGACCGGCCCGACAACGGCGAGGTGACGGTGGTCGCGCCCGGCGGCGTCGGCTACCTCGCCCAGTCGCTGGCGCTGCCGCCTGAAGCCACGATCCAGGACGCGATCGACCTCGCCCTTGCCGACCTGCGCGAGCTCGAGTCGCGGATGCGCGACGCCGAGACCGAACTGCACAGCCTGGCGGAAGCGGAACTCGCGGCCGCTCTGGAGGCCTACGCCGGGCTGGTCGCCCGGTACGAGGCGCGTGGCGGGTACGCGGCGGACACCCGGGTGGACATCGCGTTGCACGGGCTCGGCCTACCGGCTCTGGACCGTACGAGGTTGCTCGGCACGCTGTCCGGCGGGGAGCGGTCGCGGCTGGCCTTGGCCGCCACCTTGGCGTCCCAGCCGGAACTGCTGTTGCTCGACGAACCGACCAACGACCTGGACGACCAGGCCGTGGGTTGGCTGGAGGCGCACCTGCGGGCGCACCGCGGCACGGTGCTCACGGTGACCCACGACCGGGAGTTCCTGGGCCGGGTCACCACCACGATCCTGGAAGTCGGCGAGGGCACGGTGGCGCGCTACGGCGACGGCTACGACGGCTACCTCGCCGCCAAGTCCGCCGAACGCCAGCGTCGGCTCCAGGAATACGAGGACTGGCGCGCCGAGCTGGCCCGCAACCGGAAACTGGCTGCCGCGAACGCGGTCCGCCTGGACGCGATCCCGCGCAAGGCGCCGATGGCCAAGTTCGGGCACGGCGCCTTCCGGGCCCGTGGCCGCGACCACGGTGCGATGGGGCGCATCCGCAATGCCAAGGAGCGCATCGAGCGCCTCACCGGCAACCCCGTCGCGCCGCCGCCCGACCCACTGGTCTTCGCGGCCAGCATCACCGGCGCCGACAGTCAGACGCCGGAGGCGACCGCGGAACTCACCGGGATTCGCGTCGCCGACCGACTGTACGTGCCGTCACTGCGGATCGGGGGCGCGCAACGGCTCCTGGTCACCGGGCCCAACGGAGCGGGCAAGACCACCCTCGTCCGGGTCCTGGCCGGGGAACTGCATCCGGACGTCGGAACGGTACGCACGCGCGGTCGGATCGGGCACCTGCGACAGCAGGAAACCTTGTGGCCGCCCGACCTGACGGTGCCGCAGGCGTTTGCCCACGGGCGGGCCGGCGACCCGGACGAGTACACCGACGAACTGCTCTCCCTCGGCCTGTTCCGGCCGGCCGACCTGCGACTGCGGATGGGCGAGCTGTCGTACGGGCAGCGGCGCCGGATCGAGCTGGCCCGCCTGGTCAGCGAACCGGTCGACCTGCTGCTGCTCGACGAGCCGACGAACCACCTCTCCCCGGCCCTGGTCGAGCAGCTGGAGGAAGCCCTGGCGGATTACCCGGGCGCGGTGGTCACCGTCACCCACGACCGCCGCATGCGCGCCCGGTTCACCGGGACCCACCTGGAGCTGCGCGCCGGCCGCGTCGCGCAACTCCGGGAGTCCGCCCCCGTGGCCCACGCCTGCACCTCGCTGGTCAGCCCCGCCGCGTAGGCCGCCTCCCGTCGCCACACCACATCGGCAACCGCGCGGGGATCGTCGGCCCACACCCCGTGGGCCAGCTTGATCCGATACGTGGGCAGCGTGCCGAACGCCGCGTGCGCGGTGTCGTGCAGACCACCGGCGACCGCAGTAGCGCCTTACCGGTATTGCGCGCTGCCGAGCCGCTCGAGGGCGTCCCGGACGGCTGCCGGGCCGCGCCGGCGGCGAGGGATCGCACCTCCCTCTCCGGGAGCGGTTGTGGCATGGTGCCGGGTCGCCGTGTCACATGGCGAGCAGGACTCGTCCGAAGGGTCGGCCCTCAGCGAGCAGGCGCTGCGCGTCGGCGGCCTGGGCGAGGGGGAAGACCTGCGCCACGGAGGGATGCAGCGCACCGTCTGCGAGCAGGCTGAGCAGGGCCGCATCGGCCGCGTTGATCTGCTGCGGCGTGAAGAGGGCGAACCGGAATCCGTGGATGTGGGCGTTCTTCCAGATCAGATCGGTGACGTTGATGGTGGCCTGCATGCCGGCCGTATACCCGATGCTGATCAGGGTGCCGTTCACGGCCAGGCAGCCGAGCGCTTCCCCGGTGAGCGGCCCGGCGACCCCGTCGAGGACCACGTCGACACCCTTACCGTCGGTGAGGCGGGCGACACCGTCGCGTAGCGACTCCCGGGACAGGTCGATCACCTCGTACCCCGCATCGCGCCCCTTGTCAGCCTTGTCCGTGCTCGTGGCGGTGGTGATGGCCCGCGCCGCGCCAAGGACGCGAGCGACCTCGACGCCGCCCTGTCCGACTGCGCCGCCGACACCGGGCGCCAGTACGGTCTGCCCCGGCCGGAAGCCTGCCAGCTCGGTCAGCGCCAGGTGCGCGGTGAGGTAACCCGCTCCGGTCGTCAGCGCGGCGGCGGCCAGGTCATCCACGGTGTCCGGCACAGGAACAACGTGCGCCGGGGATGTACTCGGCCCAGCTGCCGTCGACGCTGACGCCGTAGCGACCGCCGCTGATCACGACGCGGGTGCCGGAGGCGAGCCCGGACGCGCCAGGCTGCTCCACGACCCCGCCCTGACTTGTCATTTACAAGCTAGCATGTGACTTCGGATATCCAAGTCAGGAGGTAGGCTGGACCCGTGAGAAAGCACGCCGCCCTGGATCCGGCGTACCCCGCCTGTTCCATCGCCCGGAGTCTGGAGATCCTCGGCGAGCGGTGGACCTTCCTCATCCTGCGCGAGGCACTGGGTGGGACGACCCGCTTCACTGATTTCGGCACCCGTCTCGGCGTATCCACCGACATCCTCACGGATCGTCTGGCCACCCTGGTCCGGGCCGGAATCCTCGAGAAAAGGCCCTACCAGGAGATCGGCGAGCGCCCAAGGTCCAGCTACCACCCCACCCCCGCGGGCGCGGAGTTGCTCGTGGTGCTCGGCGCGCTGCAGCAGTGGGGCGACCGCAACTGCCCACCGGCCGGCGGTCCGGCCAGCCAGCGGCGCAGCCGGGCCACCGGGCAGCGGCTGAGTGTGGCCTACGTCGACGAGTCCGGCCAGGCGGTCCCGCTGGAGGACGTCACCTTCGTGGCCGACGCGCAGCGCACCGCCGCCGCCGTTCCATCACGGCCCAGCCAGCCCTGAGAGGCGCCTCAACGGATTCCTGCACGCCTCTGACCCACCACCGTCGCATTCGGCCCCTCGGGTTCCACACCGGCAGCCAAGATCGTCGTGTCGTTCCGCTGCGCGCAAGAGGTCCGGGAGCTCCTGCCCGACCCGGAGCAAGACACGATGCTCCGCCAGGCTGACCGGCGGGCCGTCCCGACGCCTGATTGAGGAAGACTCGCCGCGTTCGAGCCGGACTCGCGTGGCCACGGTTCAGGACACGTCTGCGCATCGGCCCACCAGGTCGCGAGGTGGTGACCCCGGGGATCGGGCTGGGGCGAAGCCCGGTCCCCGGGCTCGTGGGATCACGCCTTCGCAACGCTCTGGTCGGCACCACATCGGCAGGCAGAATCGGCGCTCGGCGTGCTACCGAAGGAGTCCCTACCCCACGGCGCGAGAGGGTCAGGAGCCAATCCAGGTTGGTGCGCCGTTGTGGGTGGTCGTCGCGCGAATCGTGCAGCCCATCTCGTGCGCGGCGGCGGTGATGACGGCCCGGGCCGTGGCAGCGTCGTCCGGTGGGAACTCGACGCGGATCTGGTGGCCGTACGCGGTTTCGTAGGTCAGTAGCCAGTCGCGGTCGATGGCCTTGAAGTGGTCCTGTCGCCCGTGGTCGCCGGTGAAGTTGCCGCGGTCCGCGGTGGGGGCCAGGGCAGTGCGGAGGATGTGCAGGCGTTCGTCGTACGGGCGGTCGCTGTCGGACAAGCGCACGTAGACGTGGTCGCGTTCGCGGGCGGCGTCGAACCAGGGGATGGCGTGCGTCTCACCGAGGCCGGGGGTCGGCTGATGGGCACTCAGGTGACCGTAGAGCAGGTCGACGGCGCCGGTGTCGTACCGGTCGCAGCGACCGCCGAATTCGAAAACGACGACCGGCCAGGTGTCCGGAACACCCTCGGTCAGCCAGCACAACAGCACGCCGTTTCCGGTGCCGGCCCATTGGAGCAGGCCGCCGGGCTCTGGATGCAGCGCGTAGGGAAACGCCTCCGGAAACTCGCGGCGCACCTCCCGATGCCGGTCGAGGAGTTCACCGGCCTGCCACACCAGGTCGGCGTATCGTGACGTCGCTGCGGCGAACGGCGTGAGCAGCGTGATGTCACCGAACTGGCCCAGGCCGTAGGTGCCGACCAGCTCACGGTAGTCGGCAGGCAGGGTGACGCCGAGGGATGCCTCCGCTGCCGCCCAATCGCCGCTCGCGTGGACCGGCGCTGGCGGCGGCGGGACAAGCCGGGCCAGGTCCTCGATCGTCGCCACGGATGATCAGCTTAGCGTCGAAGCGCCGGCCGCTTGGACGCCCCGCGCCTGTCACCGAGGCGGCGCGTGTCCTACGACGAAACGTCTCGGCCGCGGCGCTCACTCTCCCCCGCCGGCACCGGCCCGTTCGGTCACGGCGGCAGCGGTGGCGTATCTGCCGCTGCGAAGGCGAGCTGCCGTACCGACGTTCGGCGTCGAGCCGACGCGTGCCAGTTCGGACGGATCCTGAGCGCTCGATCAGCCTGGTGCGGCCCTTCTACCATCCGGCCATGACGTACGAGCCGATCCTCGTGACCGAGCAGCGGCCCCGCCGGACGGGCCGCACCGTGTTGATCGTCGTCGCGGTGATCCTGGCCCTGTGCTGTGTGGGTGGGGCCGTCGGCGGCTTCTTCCTCTACGGCTTCTACCGGGACAATGCCGGCCCGGCCCGGGAGGCCGCCACCACCTATGTGGACGACGTGCGGGCGGGCAACTACCAGGTCGCCTACGGCCGGCTGTGTACGGAGGCGCGCGCCGCCACCACGCAGGAGGAGTTCGTCCGGATCCAGTCGGCCCAACCGAAGATTCGGAGTTACGAGACCGTCGGGGTGAACGTTTCCAACGTCAACGGGCAGATCCGCGCGGACGTCAGCATGCGGATGGTCCGGGAGTCGGGCGCGCAGGTCACCCAGGTCTTCCCACTGGTCCGTGAGCGCGGTGAGTGGCGCGTCTGCCAGTGATCGGCCGGTGATCGACACCGGATCGCCGACATGGCCGGGTCCAGCGCGCCGGGATCCCGCCAGTTCGGTTCCACGGAGTGGATCTAGGGTGCGCTGAACACCGCGGCCCGGTCGAGCACCGCCACCAGGCCGAGGATCGCGGCGGCGGCGCTGGCCGCGAGCAGCGGCAGGTCGAGTGTCACGAGCCCCGCGACGACCATCGCGGGGAGCCCGGCCAGCCGGGGCCAGGAGAGCCGCCGGTAGATGGCGACGGAGAGCAGCAGCCGCCCGGCCAGCGCCGCCGGGACGGCCGTGCCCATCAGCAGGGTGGCGAACGCCGCGGCGACCAGCCGGGCCCGCAGGGCGGGGTGTTCGGGGCGTACCAGTCGGACGACCAGATGGTGATGTCCACATCCACCAGATCGGGGCCAACACCAGAGCGGTCCGCAGCGCCCCGGTAACGGTCAGGTCGCCCAGCAGGCGTTCGCCAACTGGCTGAGCGCGAGGACGAACGCCAGGTCGAAGAAGAGTTCCAGGAAGGTGGCGCGCTCCGGGTCCTTGCGCTGCCGCAGCAGCCGTTCGGACCTACTCGCCATCCGTGCTCCTCGGGTCGCTCTGCGGATGTCGTACCACCGGGACCGGGCCGGCCGGGGCGAAAGCCGACGACGACCCCACGGCCGGTCGTGTCGTTGATCCGGCTGCACCCCCTGCTGCCCGGCACCACGGTGGGGGCACCGACCGTCGAGGAGGGGACGCCGATGACCCGTCAGCGGGAGACCGTCCAGGTCGAACCGGACCTGTTCCGCGCCGTCTACGACTCGCCCGCCGCGCTGCCGGGCCGGCACCGCTGGACCACCCCCGAGTCGGACGTACGGCGGCTGGAGAAGCTGCTCGGCATCCCGCCGCGCAGCATCGGCGCCCCGCTCTGGGTCAGCGGCGACGCGCCGGACTGCCCGAAGTGCGGTCGCCGGGTGACCTGGTACGACATCGTCTCGTCCGCCCTGCACGGGGTGCACGACCGCGCCATGATCGCCATGGTGATCCTCGGCGACCGCAAGTACGTGAACACCGAGGTGCCGGACGCGATCCCCGGCGTCAGCTGCGCCGACTGCCACACGCCGATCGAGGGGCTGCGCAGCTTCAAGTGCCACAACTGGGCGTACGCGTTCGAGGCGCTGGAGGAGGTCCGGAAACAGATGTCCGGCGGGCTCGGGGCCGGTTGATTCTCAGCGGGCGGTCCGGCGCACGGGCCGCCGCCCCGGTGGGCACGAGGGTTCCGGCCCGGCGTCGGGCACCGGCGGCATCGGCCGGACGACGGGCGAGCCGCCGACGACCCGCAACCGCTCGCCGTGGTGCCACACCTCGACGGCGGTGGCCGGCTCGGCGTCGGGCAGCTCGTAGCGGGCCTCGTCGGGAGTCAGGGTGACCCGCAGCCGGTGGCCGTGCCAGCGCAGGTGGAACGCGAGCCGGTGGATCCGGCGCGGCAGCCGCGGATCGAACGCGAGCACGCCCTGGTCGTCGCGCATCCCGCCGAAGCCCTGCACCAGCGCCAGCCACGACCCGGCCAGCGAGGCCAGGTGCAGCCCGTCCGCGGTCTTATCGCCGAGGTCCTCGAGGTCCTGGAGCACCGACTCGGCGAACAGGTCGTACGCCAGGTCGAGGTGCCCGACCTCGGCGGCGAGCACCGCCTGCGGGGCGGCCGACAGTGACGAGTCGCGGACCGTGCGGGGTTCGTAGTACGCGACGTTGCGCGCCTTCTCGTCGGCGCTGAACTCGCCGGGGCAGCGCAGCATGGCGAGCACCAGGTCGGCCTGCTTGACCACCTGCTTCCGGTACAGCTCCAGGTAGGGGTGGTGCAGCAGCAGCGGGTAGTCGTCCGCGCCGGTGCGGGCGAAGTCCCACTCGGGCTGCGCGGTGAACCCGGCGCACTGCTGGTGCACCCCACGCGCGTGGTCGTACGGGACGAACATCGCGTCGGCCGCGGCCCGCCACCCGGCCACCTCGGCCGGGTCGACGGCGAGGCGCTCGGCCCGGTCGGGGTGGCGTTCGACGGCGTCCGCCGCGCCGCGCAGGTTGCGCCGGGCCATCAGGTTCGTGAAGAGGTTGTCGTCGACCAGGGCGGCGTACTCGTCGGGGCCGGTCACCCCGTGCAGGTGGAAGGTGCCGTCCAACCAGTGGCCGAACCGCTGCCAGAGCCGCGCGGTCTCCACCAGCAGGTCCAGCCCCGTCTCGGCGAGGAACTCGTCGTCGCCGGTGGCCGCCGTGTAGCGCAGGACGGCGTCGGCGATGTCCGCGTTCACGTGCAGGGCCGCGCTGCCGGCGGGCCAGTAGCCGGAGCACTCCCGGCCGCCGATGGTCCGCCACGGGAAGGTCGCGCCGGCCAGCCGCAGCTCGGCGGCCCGCTCCCGCGCCTCGGGCAGGTGCGCGTGCCGCCAGCGCAGCGCCGACCGGGCCACCGGCGGGTCGAGGTAGGTGAGCACCGGCAGGACGTAGCTCTCGGTGTCCCAGAGCACGTGACCGTCGTAGCCGTTGCCGGTCAGCCCTTTCGCCGTAATGGTCCGGTCGCCGTCCGGACGGCCGGCCTGGATCAGGTGGAAGAGCGCGAACCGGACGGCCAGTTGGAGTTCCGGGTCGCCGTCCAGCTCCACGTCGGCGGTGCGCCAGGCGGCGTCCAGGGCGGCCCGCTGGGAGTCCAGCAGCGCGTCGAAGCCGTCCGCACGCGCCGCGTCCGCCTCGGCCACGACCAGGTCGGCCAACTCGTCGGGGGGTACGCCGCCCGCCGGGGTGCACTCGTGCGCGGCGAACTTGGTGAGCCGCAGCCGTTCGCCGGGCCGCAGCGGACCGGTGAGGGTCAACCGCAGCCGGTCGGGGGTGCAGTCGGTGTCGGCGCTGACGGACGGGGGCGCGTCGACCAGGTGGGCGACGCCCACCGCGACCCGCTGCCCGCTGTGTTCGGTGCGGTGGACGAGCACACCGTCCAGGCCGTCCGAGCGGCGGCGCTCGGCGGTCAGCGGATCGGTGATGACCGTGGCGGCGCGGGTCGTCGGCGCGCTCCGGCAGCCGCTCGTTGGCCAGCAGGTCGGAACAGACCCGCACCTCGACCGTCGCGTCGAGCGGCTCCACCTCGTAGCGGACCGCGGCGATCGGCCGTCGGGGCAGGGACACGAGCCGGGTGCTGCGGATCCGTACGCCGCGCCCGCCCGGCGAGATCCACTCCGTCTCCCGGCGTAGCACGCCGGCCCGCAGGTCCAGCACCCGTTCGTGGGTCCGCGTCGTGCCGGTGCGCACGTCCAGCGGCTCGCCGTCGACCCAGAGCCGGATCAGCGCGGCGTTCGGCGCGCTGACCCCGGTGTCGCTGACCTCGGGGAACCCGTACCCGTCCTCCGGGTAGCTCAATTGCCGCCGCTCGTAGAAGCCGTTGAGGTAGCTCCCCGGCATCCCGTACGGCTCGCCCTCGTCGAGGCAGCCGCGCCAACCGATCCAGCCGTTGGCCAGCGCGAAGATCGATTCCGTCTGGGCGAGCCGGTCCAGGTCTGCCGCCGTACGCCGGATCCGCCAGCTCTCGTCGTCCCCCCGGGTGCCCGGCTGCGCGGCCGTGGCGGTGGTGTGCACCGAGCCTCCTGTACTTCCGACGTCCCCGGATCGACCGCGGATCCGGCAGTGCGGTCACTGCGACGAAGGTCAGGGAGCCGTCCCGACCATCGCACACTGCGGCGGGTCTCGCCCGATCAATACCCTTTCCAGAGTGAACGGAATATGAACAGATGAGGTGAGTCATGGTGGAGTTACGCGCGACCGGCGCACCGGGGATCAGCGTCGACTGGTATCGGGACATCATCGGGATGGCCGCCGACGCCCCACAACCGGTGCGCTGGTTCGCCGGGCACTTCACCGAGGGCGTGATCGTGCTGCTCGGCGCGCTGCTGGTGGCGGCGGCCCTCACCCGGCTCCGCGGCGGCCCGCGGAACCGGGCGCTCGCCCTGGTCGCGCCGGTGCCGGTCCTCCTGGCGTACGGGTGCAGCGAGTCGCTGAAGTCGGTGGTGGACGAGGAACGGCCCTGCCGTACGGCCACCGAGGCGATCATCGCGGGCGCCTGCCCGCCACCGGGTGACTGGTCCTTCCCGAGCAACCACGCCACCATCGCCGGAGCGCTCGCGGTAGCCACGCTGCTGGTGTCCCACCGGATCGGGCTGGTAGCCGTTCCAGTCGCCGTGCTGGCCGCGTTCTCCCGCACCTTCGTCGGCGTGCACTACCCGCATGACGTGGCCGCCGGCGCGCTGCTCGGCGCGCTCGTGGTCCTGCTGGTCACCCCACTGCTGGCCCGACCGACCGCCGAGGTGCTGCGCCGGCGCGCCCGGGCCGCGGGACCGGGCCCGGACGCGGCGGGCGGGCCCGGGCGCCGCTGAGTCGCGCACCCGCCGGACGGTGGTCAGCAGCAGGTCCGCGACACGCGCCGAGTCAGCCGGTGGTCAGCAGCAGGCCGGCGACCGTGCCGAGCACGAGGAACGGGCCGAACGGGACGTGGCTCGACCACCGGGCCCGGCGGGCCAGCAGCAGGCCGAGGCTGACCAGCGCGGCGAGCCCGAGAGCGAGCAGCAGCCCGGCCACCAGGACGGGCCAGCCGTACCAGCCGAGCAGCAGGCCGGCGCCGAGCGCGAGCTTGGCGTCACCCAGCCCGAAGCCCCGCCGGCCGAGCAGCAGGGTGGTGGTGGCGAAGAAGAGCGCGAGGCCGGCCCCGGCCAGCGTCGCCCGCAGCCAGGGGCCGGCTCCCGTGCCACTCAGCGCGGCCAGCCCGAGCAGCGCCCAGACCCCGGCCGCCGCCGGGTAGGTGAGCCGGTCCGGCAGCCGGTGCACCGCCACGTCGACGAGGCTGAGTGGTATCGCCCAGGCGAGCCACCAGCCCACGGCCGCCAGTTCCACGGCGGGAAGGCCGAGCAGCGCCAGCACCAGCACGGCCGCCAGCGCGGCCAGTTCGACCGTGGCCGGCGGTGGCCCGACCCGGGCCCGGCACCGCCCGCACCGGGCCAGCGGGCCGAGCGCGGGCCACGGGCGGCGCAGGCCGACCGGTGCGCCGCAGGCCACGCAGCCGGCCAGGGCCGGCGCGTCCGGTGGTACGGCGTGCCGCAGCGCCGCCAGCCGGAGCAGCGGGGTGACCGCCAGGGCCGCGAGCACGGCGGCGGCACGGCCGGACGGGGTGGGCTCGATGGCGGCGGCCCGGGCCGGCTCGGGTGGCGTGCCGGACGCGGTGGGTTGGGCGCCGGCGGCCCCCGCCGGCTCCGGCGGGATGCCGGACGGGATGGGCCGCGGCCCGGTCAGCGCCATGGCGACCGCCCGGAGCAGCACGAGGGCCCGCCGAAGGCGAACACGGAACGTAACTTAACGATCGCTCTGGTGTAGCGGATGGCGCGAGAAATGACCTCGTGTCGAGCCGGCCCGCCCGGCGGCGTCGGCCGGACGGGAGCACCCGGCCGACGCGCCGCCCGTCCGGGCCGAGGCGCCGGCCCACCCGGTCGACCGAGGGACGGATCGGGCCAGATGCCGCAAGGGGTTCGCGTCTTCCGCCTCGCGGGCCGGCGACCCGGTCTCGCCCCACACCCGGCACCCGGATGCACCCCCGCCCATCGCGGCACACCCGGGCCGGCCTGTGCCCTGCTCACCCGCCACCACCACCTGTCATCACGGAGAGTGTTCGAATGAATTGCCTCTGTTGCATCGGCGGACGTCAGCCTATGCTCGCCCCTTGGGTGTGACGCAAGACTCATCGAGACGATCGGACGAACTCGAACTTCGCATTTGTAAAAGATCCGTAAAGGTAAATGCGGCGGCGCTTTCGACGGCTCCGGATGTGACCATTCGGGCGCGCTTCCGCATGCCCGGCGGCCGACGACGAGGTGGCCGCCGGTCGCCACCGAGGAGGCACGGCGGTGCGAGGACGGCAGCTCAGCCGAGCGACAACCTGCCTGTTGACGGTCGCGGCGCTGGCATCCGCGCCAGCCTGCGGCGCCGGCCGGGAGGCGGCGGTCCGGCCGCCGGCGAGCCCGACCGGGGACGCGTCGGCGGAGCGGGACGCCGATGAACAGGCCGCGGGAAAAGCCGCGTTGGACGCGTATTCCGGCTATCTCGCCGCGTCCCGTACGGCGAGTCGGCGCGGTGATCCGCACGCCCCGGAACTGTCCCGGTTCCTCGCGGATCCGCTGTTGACGCGAGTCCGAATGGCAATTCGCGAGACGAAGGAGCACGGTGCGATGCGTACCGGGACGTTGAAGTCGGATCCCACCGTGACGGCGGTGAGCCTGGACTCCGTACCGGCCACCGTGGAGATCCAGGACTGCCTCGACGCGACCGGATACCGGCTGGTCTACGTGAAGAACCAGCGGGCGGTGCCCGGCAGCGACGGGAAGAAGTACCTGGCCACCGCCACCGCCACCCGCTACCCCGACGGGCGTTGGCGGATCAACGCCGGCGCGGCCCACCAGGACCAGCCGTGCTGACCTGGGGAGGAAGAGGCGCCCCGGTCCGTCCGTCCCGGACCGGGGCACCTCACCGGACGCCCGCGCGGCCAGCCGCACCGACGGGTGGACGATCGCGGCCCGCACGCGGCCACGGCGTACGCCCGCGCCTCGCGCTGGCCGGGATCGGGCTGGTACTGCTGCTCGCGGCGGCCGGCACCACGCCGGCGGCCGCCCGCCGGGCCGACCCGGGCGGCGACTGCCCGCCGGAGCAGCACGACTGCAGCGTCTGGGACGACGAGCCCGGCACGCCGGGCGGCCCGGGCGGCGGGGGCGACCCCGGCGGGGGCGGCGACTCCGGTGGCGGGGGCGGCGCGGGAAAGTGCCAGTGGAACGGCCGCGTCGTGAAGTGCTACGACGACCTGCTCGGCTGGTTCAACAATGCCGACGGCTGCTACTACAAGCTGGAGGAGCCGCAGCGGCCCGGCACTCCCGAGGGCAAGCAGTGGTACCTGCTGACCTGCAACGGCGGCGACCTCGGCGCGCAGCGCGCGGAGCTGCTCGACGGTTCGCCCCCCGGCTACGGCGCCCCGCCCGACCCCGAGGAGCTGGCCCGGCGGGCGCTGGCCCGGATCACCATCGCGCCGCCCCGGATCGCGGTGGCACCCCGCCGCAGCACCGGACCCGGCCTGGTCGGGCTGCCGGTCTGGATGTGGGCCAGCCCCGGCGAGCAGTACTTCGGGTGTCCGGCAGCGAACCCCGACTGCTCCGCACCCGTGATCCGCGAGTCGGAGACCGAGCGCGGACTGACCGTGTCGATCGAGGCCCGCTTCGACCGGATCGTCTGGGACATGGACGACGGCCGGCAGGTCACCTGCACCGGCCCCGGCACGGAGTACAAGGTTGCCGGCCCGTACGCCGGCAAGCCCTCCCCGACCTGCGGCTACGACCGCGGGTACGCCAAGGCCGGCACCTACCGGGTCGACGCCACCACGCACTGGACGGTGACCTGGCACGGCGGCGGCGAGAGCGGGGTCATCCCGGTGACCCGGGCCACCGGAAACGTCCCGATCCAGATCAACGAACTCCAGGTGGTGACGCGATGAGCACGACGAACCCGCGGATCAGGACGGCGGTGGCCCGGTGAGCCTGGCGACGCGTAACGGGACCGGGACCGTGGACCCGCCGGTCAACCCGCCGAAGGTGGTCCGGCAGCGCCGGACCCGCCCCGGGCTGCTGGGCCTGGCCGTGCTGCTCATCGCGCTCGGCGGGCTCGGGGCCGCGTTCGCGGTCACCTCGGTCCGGGCCACCGGGAGCTACCTGGCGGTGTCCCGCGCGGTGGAGGTCGGCCGGCAGCTCGTCGCCGACGACCTGGTGTCCGTGCAGGTGTCCGGCGGGACCGGACTGGCCCCGGTGCCGGCCGACCGGCTCGACGAGGTGGTCGGCAAGCGGGCCGCCGTGGCGCTGACCCCGGGCACCCTGCTGACCCTGGCCCAGCTGACCGACGACCCGCTGCTCGGCCCCGGTCAGCAGCAGGTGGCCCTCGGCCTGGACGCCGCCGAGGTGCCCGCCCGGAGACTGCACCCCGGGGACAAGGTCCTGCTGGTCAGCACGCCGGATGACGACGCCACCGGCCCGCCCTCCGTTGCCGGCACCCGGTTCGAGGCGACCGTGATCGACACCAGCACCTCGGACGACGACGAGGTGGTGGTCTACCTGGCGCTCGCCGTCCGGGACGTGCCGGCGGTGGTGGCGCTGAACGCGCAAAACCGGATCGCCGTCGTGCTGACCGAGGCGGCCTGAGAATGGCGATCATCGCGCTGGTCTCCGCGAAGGGCTCGCCGGGGGTCACCACCGCGGCGCTCGCCGCCGCGCTGACGTGGCACCGGCGGCTGGTGCTCGCCGAGTGCGACCCGGCGGGCGGTTCGATCCTCGCCGGCTTCCTCGGCGGCGCGCTCGACGGGCCACGGGGCATCGGCGAGCTGGCCGTGGGTGAGTTGCGCGACGGCAATCTGGACACCGCGTTCTGGTCGCAGCTGGTCGACCTGGACGCGCCGCGCCGGGAACGGCTGTTGCTGCCCGGGGTGGTCGACCCGGCCCAGTCCGGCAGCGTCAGCCCGCTGTGGCAACGGTTCGCCGATTTCTTCACCGGGCTGGAACGCGGCACACCCCCGTACGACGTGCTGGTCGACTGCGGCCGGCTGCAGGTGGCCAACCCGCCCTGGCCGCTGCTGCGCGCCGCCTCGGTGGTGCTGGTGGTGACCCGGTCCGAACTGCCCGACCTCTCCGGCGCCCAAGCCACCGTGAAGGCGATCGAGCGGGACTTCGCCGAGCACCGGGTACCGGCCGGCAGCCTGCGGCTGCTGCTGATCGGCGACGGGCACGGGCGCACCGAGATCAGCCGCGCGCTGCGGCTGCCGGTGATCGCGCGACTGCCCGACGACCCGCGTACCGCCCGGGTGCTCGCCCTCGGCGGTACGGTCCGCGCCGGGCGGCCGCTGATGCGCGCCGCGGGCGCCCTGGAGGTGCCGGTCGGGACCCTGCTGGACCGCCGCCGGGCGCGGCTGGCCTGGCCCGTCCAGCAGGGGGTGCCGGATGCGGTTTGAACCGGTCTCCACGGATCCGCGCCGGCAGCCGCCGGCCGCGACGTCGACCGTGCCGCCGCTGGCGCCGGCGCACGGCCGGCAGCACCCGCCGCCGCCCGCGCTCCCGGCGACGGCGGCCGTGCCGCAGCCCGAGCCACCGCCCCGGCCCCGAATCGACTTCCACGTGGTCCGCGAGCTGCGCCGCGAGCTGACCGAGCGGCTCACCCTCTGGCAGCGCGGCCGCGAGTTCACCGTCGACGAGGAGGACACCGAGCGGGCCCGGCTCGCCGTGGCGGTCGTCGCCGGGTACGCCGACTCGGTCCGCCGCGCCGGCACGCCGATGCCGGCCGACGAGGAGCGCCTGCTGCTCGACCAGGTGACCGCGGAACTCGTCGGGCTCGGCCGGCTGCAGACCCTGCTGGTCGACGACACCATCGAGGAGGTGCACATCCTCGGCTGCGACCAGGTGCGCATCACCCGCCACGGCGGCGGCGTCGACTGGGCCGAGCCGATCGCGGACAGCGACGCCGAGCTCGTGGAGATCCTCCAGGCGGCGGCCCGGCGGGCCGGGGCCACCGAACGCTCGCTCTCCACGTCGAAGCCCACTCTGGACCTGCAACTGCCCGACGGCAGCCGGCTCGCCGCGGTGTTCCTGGTCAGCCACCGCCCGTACGCGGTGATCCGCAAGCACAACACCCTCGACGTCGGCCTGGACGACATCGCCGGCTCCCGGGCCGACCTGGACGAGATGATCGACCCGCTGCTGCGCGACTTCCTCCGCGCGTCCATGCGGGCCGGGCTGAACATCATGGTGGCCGGGCTCGCCGGGGCCGGGAAGACCACGGTCATCCGGGCCCTGATGAACGAGATCCCGCCGGACGAGCCGTACGTGCTGCTGGAGGAGAGCCGGGAGCTGCTGCCGGCCCGCCGGCGGTCGCGGCATCGGGCGGTGATGAGCTTCGAGGCCCGGGAGGGACACGGCGAGCGCGGTCTGGACGGCCGCCCGGCCGGTGAGGTGACCATCGCCGACCTGATCCCGGTCTCGCTGCGGATGGGCGTGCTGCGGATCATCGTCGGCGAGGTCCGGTCCCGGGAGATCGTCCCGATGCTCCAGGCGATGACCACCAGCCGGGGCTCGATGTGCACGATCCACGCCCGTACCCCGGCCGGGGTGAGCGAGCGGATCGTCGAGCTGGCGCTGGCGCACGGGCGGGAGATGACCGTGGACCAGGCGCGCCGGATGGCCGGCAACGCACTCGACCTGATCGTCTACGTGACGGTCGAGGACGAGACCGGAATCGGCGGGCGGAAGCACCGGTTCGTCTCGCACGTCGAGGAGGTGATCGGAGCCGGTGAACAGGGCCGCATCACCACCACCAGCGTGTTCGGCCCCGGGCCCGACGGCCGGGCCGTCCCCCGGCACCTGCCCGAGCGGGTACGCGACCAGCTGCTCCGGGTCGGCTACGACGCCCGGCTGCTGAGCCGGTGGATCGAGGCCGGCACCGGCGCGTGGCGGCGTCCCCGGCAGAGCCGACTGGGCCGGCGGTGACCCGTGCGTGACAACGTCGAACTGATCGCGGTCGTCTCGGGGGCCGCCTGTGTGGCCGGCCTGCTGCTCGCGGTCGTCGCCCTGGTCGGCACCCGGCGACCACCCGGCCGCGCCCCTGGCGCCGGCCCGGGCCTGCGCCGGCTCTGGCACGGCTCGGGCAGCACGCCCCGGGAGCGGCGCGCGCACCAGTCTCTGCTGGTCGGTGCGGCGGCGGCCGGCGCGCTCGCCTTCCTGCTCACCGGCCTACCGGTGGTCGGCCTGCTGGTGGCGGTGGCGGTGCCCGGCACGCCGTGGCTGTTCAACGTGGGCCGCGCCGAGCAACGGGCCATCGCCCGGATCGAGGCGGTCGGCGAGTGGACGCGTCGACTCAAGGACGTGTCCGCCGTCGGGCAGGGGCTGCAACAGTCCATCATCGGCACCGTCGGCACCGCGCCGGAGGAGATCGAGGAGGAGGTACGGCTGCTGGCCGCCCGGCTCCAGGCCGGCTGGCTGGCCCGCTCCGCCCTGCTCGCCTTCGCCGACGAGATCGCCGACCCGGTCTGCGACCAGGTGGTGGCGGCGCTGATCCTGCACCTCACCGACCGGGGTGAGCGGCTCGGCGACGTGCTCGGCTCGATCGCCGCGGCGGCGGCCGCCGAGGTGGCGACCCGGCGGGAGGTCGAGGCGAAGCGCACCCAGCCCCGGTTCGCGGTCCGCTTCCTCACCGGGATGACCCTCGCCACCATCGGCTACGGGCTGCTCAACACCGAGTACATCTGGCCGTACGGCACGCCGACCGGGCAACTCGTGATGGCGGCGCTCGGTGCCGCGTTCGTCGGCCTGCTCGCCTGGGTGCGGTCGATGAGCCAGCCCCAGCGGCCGGCCCGCTTCCTGCCCGCCCCCGACCCGGAGGAGGCGATCGCATGATTCTGAACTGGCAGCTCGGGATCGCCGTCGGCGGCGGCGCGGCCGTCGGGCTGGGCGTGTTCCTCGTCGTCCGCGAGCTGGTGCCGGCCACGCCGGCGCTCGGTCCGGCGCTGCGCCGGCTGCACCAGCCGCCCGGCACCGGTCCACTCGCCGGGCGCGCCGACCGCCGGCTGGAGTGGCTCACCGGGCTGTCCCGGTGGCTGCGGCCCCCGCACCGGCAGCTCGCGCTCATCGACCAGACCCCCGAGCAGTACGCCCTGTCGGTGCTGCTCTCCACGCTGATCGGGCTGGCCGCGCCGACCTTGCTCAGCGCCACCCTGTTCGCCGTCGGCGTCCGGCTGCCGGTGGTGGTGCCGGTGCTCGGCAGTCTCGGGCTGGCCCTGCTCTCCGCGCTGATCGCGCACCACTCCGTGCTGGCCCGGGCCGCCACCGCGCGGGACGAGTTCCGCCAGGCCGTCTGTACCTACCTGGACCTGGTGGCGTTGCAGCTCTCCGCCGCGCACGGCCCGGTGCAGTCGCTGGAGCGGGCCGCCGCGGTCTGTGACGGCTGGGTCTTCGACCGGATCTCCGAGGCGCTGCGCATCGCCCAGATGCAGATGCACTCGCCCTGGGACGAGCTGCGCGAACTCGCCGACCGGATCGGCATCCCCGAGCTGGGCGACGTGGGAGCGATCATGCGCTCCTCCGGCAGCGAGGGAGCGCAGGTCCACGAGACCCTGCGCAGCCGCGCCGACTCGCTGCGCGACCAGATCCGCACCGACAACCTGGCCCGGGCCGAGGGGGTGACCAGTCGCCTCGACATCCCGGGCGCGCTGCTCGTCTTCGTCCTGCTCGGCTTCGCGATCTACCCGTTCATCGCCCGTCTCTGACCCCGATCGAGAAGGAGCACGTCATGCACCTCGTCACCTACCTGCACGTCGCGCTGGCCGCGCGCCTCGCCGAACTGCGCCGCGACGGCGAGCGCGGCGACAGCCCGGTGCCGACCGCGGTGATCATCTTCGGCCTCGTCGCGGTCGCGATGGCGGTCACCGCGGCGGCCCTGGCCAGCGCCAACGACTGGATGAGCAACATCCCGAAGCACCAGGACCCGAAGTAGCGCGACCGATGTGCCGAGGAATCCGGTCGGGCGTACGCCGGGCGGTCGCGGCCGCCCGGCGGCGCCTGGCGGCCGGTGGCCGGGACGGCGGGGCGAACCCCGTCGAGCTGGCCGTCGTCCTGCCCGCCATCCTGCTGCTGCTGTTCGCCTCGATCCAGGTCGCCGTCTGGTTCGTGGCCCGCTCGACCGCGCTGAACGCCGCGCAGAGCGCCGTGAACGCCCAGCGGGTGCACCAGGCCCCCGCCGACGCCGGCTTACGGCGGGCCACCCGGTTCCTCACCGTCTCCGGCGACTGGCTGGTGGGCTGGAAGTCGCCCGGGCCCACCTGCCAGACCAGCGCCACCGAGGTGACGTGCACGGTGCGCGGCAGGTCGCTGTCGGTCGTACCGCTGGTGACCTTCCCGGTCGAACAGACCGCGCACGGGACGGTGGAGCGGTGGACGACGCCGTGAGCCGCGACGCCGGGCGGGGCTCGGTCTCCATCGAGGTGGCGGTGCTCGCCCCGGCCTTCATCGCACTGCTGGTGCTGGCCGGGGCCGCCGGGCGTACCGCGGTGGCGGCCGAGGCGCTCGACGCCGCCGCGCACGACGCCGCCCGGGCCGCGTCGATCTCCCGGGACGCGCGCACCGCCCGGGCCGAGGCGCGGGACGCGGCCGTCCGGCAACTGAACTGGCGGGGCCTGAACTGCGACGGCACCCCGACCCTGACCTTCACCGGCTCGGTGGGCGGCCGCCCGTCCACCTTCGCCGCCGCCTTCCGCAGCCCGCCCGGGCAGTCCGCGACGGTCACCGTCCGGGTCGCCTGCACGGTCTCCTACCGCGACCTGCACCTGTCCGTCCTGCCCGGGATGCCGAGCGGCAATCGGGTGACGGCGAGCTTCACCTCACCTCTGGACCGCTACCGGAGCCGTGGATGACCGCCCCACACCTCGTACGCCCCGGTTCGCCAACGGCGGTCGGCTGGCGGCCCGCGCGGGACCGCGACGCCGGGCGGGTGAGCATCTTCCTCGCCGTGGCGATGGTCGGGGTACTCGCCATCATCGGCCTCTCCTTCGACGGGGCCGGCCAGCTGCGGACCCTGCAACGCGCCGACAACCTGGCCGCCGAGGCGGCCCGGTCCGGCGGGCAGGCCATCGACCGGGCCACCGCGATCGCCGGCGGGCCGAAGCGGATCGACGAGCCGCAGGCCCGCGCCGCAGTGGCCGACTACCTCGCCGCCGCCGACACCGCCGGCCACACGGTCACCTTCCCGGTCGTCGACGGCGAGACGCTGATCCGGGTCCGGGTGACCATCACCTACCGCCGCTCGATGCTCGGCCTCTTCGGCTTCGACGACACCGTCACCGTCTCGGGTGAGGCGACCGCGCGGGCCCTCACCCGAGCACCGTAGGAAGGAAGGCAGTCATGGCCGACTCGGGTCGCTCCGCCGTCCGCCGCACCGGACGGGTCCTCACCGGCATCGGTGCGCTGGCCGTGCTCTGCGGGGTGCTGGTCGGCGCCCCGGTGGCGCTGCTCGCCCTCGCCGGCAACCCGGTGCCCGACCACCTACCGACCGTCGCCGAGATCGGCGCCACCCTGACCAGCCGCGACGACGGGCAGCTCTTCCTCCGGGCACTGGCTCTGGCCGGCTGGTTCGGGTGGGCCACCTTCACCTTCTCCGTGCTGGTCGAGCTGGGCGCCCAGGCGCTGCGCCGGACGGCGCCCCGGCTGCCCGGCATGAGCCGCCAGCAGCGGGCCGCCGCCGCCCTGGTCGGCTCGGTCGCGCTGATCGTCGCCGCCGCCCCGGCGGCGAGCGCCGCGACGGCGGCCACCACCCAGCCGTACACCCCGGCGGCCCCCGCCGTCGCCGCCGGTTGGGCCCCAACCGTGGCTGCCCAACCGGCGCTGGCACCGCCGCCGACCCTCGCTGCGCCGCCGTCAGCCCTCGCTGCGCCGCCGTCGGCCTCGGCGGCGCCCGACGCGGTGGCGCTGCGGGCGGTCGCGCCCACCGGCCGGGTGACGCCGCCGGGCGGCGCACCGGTCTACCGGGTGGCGAAGGGCGACTACCTGGGCGCGGTCGCCGAGCGCTACCTGGACGAGTTCGGCGACTACCGCGAACTGGCCCGCCTGAACCATCTCGCCGACCCGGACCGGATCCGCCCCGGGCAGTTGCTCAAGCTGCCCGAGCAGGCCACCGACCGGGGCGTCCGACCGCACGCCACGGGCCGCCTGGTGGCCCGTCCCGCGCCGGCGCGCCCGACGCCGACCCCCGAGCGGGTCGCCCCGGGACACGAGACGCGGCCGGCGCCGCCGCCGTCGGCCGCCGAGACCCCGGCCGGCAATCCGCCTGCCGAGCTGCCGCACGGCGACGCGCCCGCGATGACCGTCGGCGCGGCACGGGTCGGTGAGCCGGACCGGGTGAACCGGCCTCTCGCCGTCTCCGCCGTGCTCGCCGTGGCGAGCATCGTCGGCGCCCAGATCGGGGCGGTGCTCGGGTTGCGCCGTCGCCCGGCCACCGCCGGCGGGCGGGCCACCGCCTCCGCCCAGCGGCGATCGGTCGCGGCCGGGACGAGTGGGCCGGCGGCCCGGGCCCACGCGACGGCCCGGGAACTGCCGGCCGGGCGACACCGACGGGACTGACGCAGGCCCTGCCCATCGGAATGGCCGCCCGTCGGCGCGGCTGGAGATGTGTTCGGGCCCTGTCGAGCTGCCCCCGATCCGGGGCGCGGACCGGGCGCGTTCAGCACGGCCGCCCGTCGGCGCGGCTGGAGACGCACTCGGGCAAAGTCGACCTGCCCCGGATCCGGGGCGGCGGACCGGGCGCACGCCGCCGGTGAGTCGTTTTCGTCATCAGCTCTAAAGGAGCCGCCGGGTGCTGCCGGACCGCCGGATGGACGAGAGCTGCCGCAGCCCGCGCGCGATGGACGGTAGCGGGCGCCGCTCAGGGCAGCCGGGCCTCCAGCACGCCGTCGCGGATTCGGGTGGGCAGGATCTGCTGGTCGCTGCCGGACGGACCGTGCACGACCTCGCCGCCGTTGAGCCGGAACGTGCTGCCGTGCCACGGGCAGACCACACAGTCGTGGCCGTCGATCTCCTGCACCTGCCCCTGCCCGAGCGGACCGCTCTGGTGCGGGCAGCGCTCCAGCATGACGGTGACGTCGTCGCCGTGCCGGTAGAGGATGACCGAGACGTCGTC
This sequence comes from Micromonospora sp. WMMD812, assembly GCF_027497215.1. NCBI lineage: Bacteria > Bacillati > Actinomycetota > Actinomycetes > Micromonosporales > Micromonosporaceae > Micromonospora > Micromonospora sp. WMMD812. Next base: position 4,432,365 of record NZ_CP114904.1, read on the forward strand.
GATCTCCCGGGTGAGCAGTTGGCGCTGCGGCACGCTCGCCAGATCGCCGAGGGGATGCCAGCCCGGGCTCATCAGGTGCAGCTCGGAGATGCTCTGGTTGACCTGCGCCCCCTGCTTGTACGCCAGGTGCCCGCCGATGTAGGCGCCCAAGCTCACCGCGCCGAGCCCCGCCATGCCGAGCGTGCGCCCGAGACGGTGCCGGCCGGTCAGGCGTGCGGCCAGCGAGCCGGCGTAAATGGCGAGCCCGACACTGTTGGCGGCGGCGTGCACCAGGCCGACCCGGCGCTGGTCCGGGGCGAGCGCCGCCCAGTCGTTGAGCCCGGCCACCACCGCCGGCACGGCACTCGCCGTGCCCACCGCGGTGAGCGTGGTCGCGGCCCGCCGCTGGCCGGGCATCAGGTCGAGGATCGCCGAGCTGATCCAGGCCCCCACCGGCACCTGCACCATCGCCGGGTGCAGCGGATGGCCCAGCGGAACGCCGTGCAGCAGGTCCTTCAGCCACTGCGGTCGCAGCGTCGCCAACACGGCCCGCTGCAGACGGTCACCCACCCGGTCCAGCCCGGATGCCTGCTCAATCTTCGTCAACACTGCTCGCACGGGTACCGACTTCCCGGTATCCGCGCCCACAAACCGGTCGCGGGTGACGGATCCGCAGCGCCACGTGAGGACGGCGCGCCGGCCCTCGGAACCCGACACCGGGATCCACCCCGATGGACCGGCGGAGCGACCGTACGCGGGACGCCGGGGCCTGGCGCGCCGGCGTTGCCGCCGGCATGCTGTGCCGATGGGCGTACGGGTCGAGCGCAACGGGCCGGTGACCACGGTGATCCTGGACCGGCCGGAGGCCCGCAACGCGGTCGACGGGCCGACCGCCCGGGCCTTGGCCGACGCGTTCCGCGCGTTCGACGCCGACCCGGACGCGGCGGTGGCCGTCCTGTGCGGCGCCGGCGGCACGTTCTGCGCCGGCGCGGACCTGAAGGCCATCGGCACACCGAGCGGCAACCGGGTCGAGCCGGACGGGGACGGCCCGATGGGCCCCACCCGGATGGCGCTCGGCAAGCCGGTGATCGCCGCGATCTCCGGGTACGCGGTGGCCGGCGGCCTGGAGCTGGCGATCTGGTGCGACCTGCGGGTCGCCGAGTCCGACGCGGTGCTCGGGGTGTTCTGCCGCCGGTGGGGGGTGCCCCTGATCGACGGAGGGACGGTGCGGCTGCCCCGGCTGATCGGCGAGAGCCGAGCGATGGATCTGATCCTCACCGGCCGACCGGTGCCGGCCGGTGAGGCGTACGCGATGGGGCTGGTCAACCGGCTGGTCGAGCCGGGGACGGCCCGGACGGCGGCGGAGGAGTTGGCCGCGGAGATCGCCCGACATCCGCAGGCCTGCCTGCGCAACGACCGCGCCGCGGTGCGGGCCGGCGCCGGGCTGCCCGAGCCGGCGGCGATGGCGACCGAGCTGGCGTACGGGATGGAGTCGCTGGCGGCGGACGCGGTGGCCGGCGCGGCCCGGTTCGCCGCCGGGGCCGGCCGGCACGGCGCGCCGGCGGACTAACCGCGACACGGCGGACGCCGCCGGGAGGGTGGATCCTCCCGACGGCGCCCGGGTGGGGGTGGTCAGTTGCGGATGATGGTGAAGGTCGAGGTCGTGTTCCTGATGTCGACGTCGTTGTCGGTCAGCCGCAGGTTGGTGAAGGTGGCCGAGCCGACCGCCGGGCCCTGACCCGGCTCGGGCATCTCGTTGACCCAGATGCCGAAGCCGGACTTGGCGTCGAACGCGTCACCGCTGCGCCGCGCCCCGGAGATCGAGACATTGGTGAAGACGGTGTCGGTGACCGGGTTCTCCGGCTGGCTGCCGGTGTACTTGGTCTGGAACATGATCCCGGAGTACGTCGGGTCCACGATGTCCACGTCCGAGACGCGGATGCCGCGGAACTCCTTCGACGCCGAGAAGATCCAGATCGCCGGGAACGTCTGCGAGCCCCAGAAGTGGCCGCCGGCCCGGATCAGCGAGATGTTCTCGAACCGGGTGGGCGGGCTGGCCCCGAACCCGATGAACGGGTAGCCGAAGTCCAGCGAGCTGATGGTGATGCCGGAGTACGTCAGCATGTCCGCGATGTAGAGGTTGCGGAACACGTTGTCGTAGCCGCCGTACACCGCGACCCCCGCCGCCCGCCAGGTCAGCGTGGCGGTCAGGTTCTCGAAGACGTTGCCGTGGTTGCCGGTCGACGCACCCTGGTCCGTCGCGGAGAAGAGCGCGAACGCGTCGTCCCCGTTCGACCGGCCCTCCGAGTTGGCGACCAGGTTGTTGGTGCTCCCGTTGGTCATGTTCACCGCGTCGGCGAAGGTGTCCCGGAACCGGCTGTTAGTGATCTTGAGGCCGCTGACGCTGACGCCCCAGTACGCGCAGACGGTGTGCTCGACCCAGACGTTGTCCAACGTCATGTTGTCGACGTCCTTCAGCTCACCCCAGACCTTGCCCGGCCCGTCGATCCGGTTGGTGTAGTTGCCGAAGAAGGCGAGGTGTTCGAAGGAGGACCCGCTCGCCGAGGACTCCACCCGGAAGCCGGCGTCGGTGTTCTGTTGCGAGGCGGGCGTCTGGAAGCGGGTGTACCACATGCCCGCGCCCACCACCTTGACCGCCTTCCCGTAGACCTGGAACTTCTGCGCGGTCTCGTAGGTGCCGGCCGGCAGGTAGACCCCGACCAGGTTTCCGGTGGTGTCCATCCGCACCGCGTCCAGGGCGTTCTGCACGTCCTGGTGGCTGAACCCGGTGGGCACCCGGTACCGGGCCGGATCCGGGTTGGCGCGCGGCGCGACCTGCTCCAGGTTGATGAAGTCGATCGCGTACGTGGTGCTGTTGGCCGGGTCCTTCTGGAGCCGGATCCGGCTGCCCGCCGGGATGGTCGAGTTCAGCAGCACGTTCGCCTCGTCGTAGAGGTGCCGCGGCGGGCCCGCGCTCGGCGAGTCGCTCGGGCCGGCCTCCGCGCCGTACAGCCAGATGTGCTTCGAGGTGAGGCTGATCGGCTTGTGCAGGACCCCGTTGACGTAGATGTTCAGTGTCGAGTTGATCCCGCCGCCACCCGGGGCGTCCGGGATGGAGAAGCGCGTCACCAGGGCGTTGGCGGGCGCCTTGGTGGTCCACTCGACGTACGCGCCGTTGGTGTTGAGCGTGACCGCCCGCCGGCCGGACGCCTCACCGGCCAGGTCGCCGATGGTCCGGTTCGGCGCGAGCACCTGCGCCCCGCCGCCGACCGAGCCGTCCTCGGCCTCGTACATGTCGTACGGCAGGTTCGCCCCGCGTCCGACGAAGAGCGACCGGTCGCTGGTGTTGTTCTGCCGCTTCACCGGCAGCTCGTTGGCGTCGTCGGCGAGCACCACCCGGACCGTGTACCGGCCGTTGGCCGCGGTCCAGGTGCCGAGGTTGACCGGCCCGGCGGTCGCCCCGGCGGCGATGGTGCCGCTGTACGAGCCGGTGAGCGTGCGGACCACGCCGCCCGAGTCGTTGAGCACGGTCAGCGTGATGCCGTGCGCCCCGCTCGCCGAGGCGACGGTGCCCTGGTTGCGGATGGTCACCGAGAAGGTGACCGTGGCACCGGCGCTCGGCGTGCCGGGCGACCAGGTCACCGCCGAGGCGACCAGGTCGGAGCTGGCCACCGGGCTGACCGTCAGCGCGGTGGGGCTCGTGTAGGTGTTGTTCGCCTCGTTCTGCTCGATCACCGTGTTCGCCTCGTCGACCTTGGCGATCAGCTGGTAGCTGCCGGCGTTACGCGGGCCGATGTTCGCCGAGACGGTGGTCTGCGCGCCGGCGGCCAGGGCGCCGACGTTGGCCGTGCCGACCTTCGTCGAACCCAGGTAGAGGCCGACCGCGGTGGCCGCGGACGCCGCCGTGCCGGCGTTGCGGACGGTGGCCGACAGGGTGATGGCGTCGGTCTCCACCGGCGCCGCGGGTGACGCGGTGATGCCGGTGACGGTGAGGTCCGGGTTCGGCGCCGGGACCCCGATCACCTGCAGCTCCGCCACCTGCCCGTTGGACGAGCCGGAGTTGGCGGTGAACTGGAGCCGCACGTCGGCGGTCGTCGCGGAGACCGGGATGGTCACCGTGTTGCTGCTGCTCGGGCTGAACGAGTACGTCGCCGAACCGACCAGCGTGGTGAAGCCGGACGCGGACTGTTCACGGCCGAGCACCTGGAAGGTCTGGGTACGCGGACCCCAGGCCGGGTCGGGGTTGAGCTTGACCACCAGCGAGCTGATGCTGGCGTTCGAGCCCAGCGACACGGTCAACGTGCTCGGGTACGCCCCGGGCGCGCCCTCCCAGTAGGTGGTGACGTCGTTGTCGTTGGCGTTGACCGCGTTGAAGACGTGCACCACCGACGAGGCGGTGATCGGCTTGCCGACGGCGAGGTTCGTGCCGTCCGGCGGCGTACTGCCGGTGCGGGTGACCGTGTTGCTGTTCGAGGACACGTTGCCGGCCGCGTCCCTGGCCCGGACGTAGTAGGAGACGGTCGCCGTGTCCGGCTGGCTGTCGGTGTAGGTCAGCGTGGACCCGTTCACGCTGCCCCGCAGCGCGCCGTTGGCGTACACGTCGTAGCCGGTGACCCCGACGTTGTCGGTGGACGCGGTCCAGGTCAGCCGGATCTGGCCGCTCGCCGGCTGGGTGTAGGCCAGGCTGCCGGGCGCGGTCGGGGCGACGGTGTCACCGGTGCTGCCGGTGCGGGTGACCGTGTTGCTGTTCGCCGACTGGTTGCCGGCGGCGTCCCTGGCCCGCACGTAGTACGAGACGGTCAGCCCCGCCGGCTGGGTGTCGGTGTAGGTCAGCGTGGAGCCGCCGACGCTGGTCCGGAGCACGCCGTTGGCGTACACGTCGTAGCCGGTCACCCCGACGTTGTCGGTCGACGCCGCCCAGGTCAGCCGGATCTGGTCCGGCGCCGGCTGGGTGAAGGCGAGGTTTCCGGGCGCCGAGGGCGGTTGGGTGTCCCCCGCCGCCGGGCCGTAGACCTCCAGCTCCGACAGCTGCCCCGCCGGCCAGCCGGTGTTGGCGGTGAAGAGCAGCCGGACGTAGCGGGTGGACGCGGTGGGCACGGTCACGGTGACCGTGTTGCCCGAGGCCGGGTTGAAGGCGTACGACGCCGAGGCGACCAGGGTGGAGAACGTCGACCCGTTGGTGCTGCCCTGCACGGTCAGCGTCTGGTTGCGCGTGCCCCAGCCGCCGGGCAGCTTGAGCACCAGCCGGTTGACGCTCACCGTGGCGGCCAGGTCGACCTGGATCCACTGCGGGAAGGCGTTGTTGGCGCTCTCCCAGTAGCTCGCCGCGTTGCCGTCGTTGGCGTTCCCGGCCCCGTACACGTCGGAGTGGCTGCTCTCCGCCATCGCCTTGCCGAGCGCCAGGTTGGTCGACGAGGTGGTCGCCCCGTACACCTCCAGCTCGGCGAGCTGGGCCGCCGACCAGCCGGTGTTCGCGGTAACGGTGACCCGGACGAACCGGGTGCTGGTGGCCGGGAAGTTGACGGCCACCGTGTTGCCGCTCGCCGGGCTGAACGACCGGCCGGCGGAGGAGACGATCGTGCTGAAGCCGCTGCCGTCCAGGCTGCCCTGCACGGAGAGCGTCTGGGTGCGCGCCTCCCAGGAGCCGGGAAGCTTGAGGACGACCTGGTCGATGGACTGGCTGGAGCCGAGGTCGACCTGGGCCCACTGCGGGAGGGCGCCGCTGCTCTCCCAGTAGCTGCCCTGGTTGCCGTCGGTCAGGTTGGCGGTGACGTACGGACCGTTGGTGCTGCTGGCCGAGGTGGGCCGGCCGGCGGCGAGGTTGGGGCCGCCGGCGGCGACGGCGGGGGGCGCCGGGGCCGCGGTGACGGCGAGGCCGACCACGGCGAACACCGCGATCACTCGGGTACGGAGTCTGGACATGATGGACGGACACCTTCTTCCCGGGGGACGTGGAGAAGCGTGTGCGGTGGTGCGGGTGGTGCCGGTGCGGCAGTGCGGGGGTGGTGCCGGTGCGGCGGTGCGGGGTGGGGCGGGCGCGGGGTGGGGCCCCGATCGGCGGGCGGGGCCCCACCCCGCACGTCAGGTGGTGGAGACGTCGACGTCCGTCGGTTCGGCGGTACGCAGCCAGACGGCGGTGTCCGGCGGGAGCAGGTCGTCGTCGAGCGGCCCGCTGGCGAGCAGCCGCTCGGCGTGCGGCGGCAGCGGCACCGCCACGCTCGACAGGTTGACCAGGCAGGTGAAGCCGGGCGAGCGGTGGTAGGCGAGCACGCCCTCCGGGGCGGGCAGCCAGGTCATCTCACCGTCGCCAAGCGCGGGGTCGGCCCGGCGGACGGCGATCGCAGACCGGTACAGCTCCAGCATCGAACGGCCGTCGCCGGTCTGGGCGCGGGCCGTGCGGTCCTTCCAGTCGGCGGGCTGCGGCAGCCAGGGGGCAGCCGTCGCGTCGTCGGGGCTGAAGCCGTACGGCGGCGCCTCGCCGGTCCAGGGAAGCGGGACGCGGCAGCCGTCCCGGCCGGGGTCGACCCCGCCGGAGCGGAAGAACATCGGGTCCTGCCGCAGTTCGCGCGGGATGTCCTCGACCTCCCAGAGGCCCAACTCCTCGCCCTGGTAGACGTACGCGGCGCCGGGCAGGGAGAGGGAGAGCAGCGCGGCGGCCCGGGCCCGGCGGGTGCCCAGCTCCAGGTCGGTGGGGGTGCCCTCGCGCTTGGCCAGGAAGCTGAAGGTGGTGTCCTCCCGGCCGTAGCGGGTGACGTGCCGGGTGACGTCGTGGTTCGAGAGCACCCAGGTGGCCGGGGCGTTGACCAGGCTGTGCGCGGCAAGCGTGGTGTCGATGCAGGTGCGCAACGCGTCGGCGTCCCAGGCGCAGCCGAGGAAGTCGAAGTTGAACGCCGCGTGCAGTTCGTCCGGGCGCAGGTAGTTGGCGAAGCGCTGGTGGTCGGGCAGCCACACCTCGCCGATCAGGGCCCGCTGGCCGGGATAGCCGTCGGCGATCCGCCGCCAACTCCGGTAGATCTCGTGCACCGCCTCCACGTCGACGAACGGGCTCGGGCCGTCCGGCGGCGCCTCGGGCAGCGTCGGGTCCTTGGCGAGCATCGCCGCGGAGTCGATCCGGATGCCGTCCACACCCCGGTCGAACCAGAACCGCAGGATGTCCTCGAACTCGGCGCGCACCCGGGGGTGGTCCCAGTTGAAGTCGGGCTGCTCGGGGGCGAAGAGGTGCAGGTACCAGTCACCCGGCGTGCCGTCCGGGTTGGTCGTCCGGGTCCAGGTGTCGCCGGCGAACGGCGATACCCAGTCGGTGGGCTTCTGCGATCCGTCCGGGCCACGGCCGGGACGGAACCAGAACAGTTCCCGCTCGGGCGCGTCCGGGCCGCCGGCCAGCGCCGCCTGGAACCAGGGGTGCGCGTCGGAGCAGTGGTTGGGCACCACGTCGACGATGGTCCTGATGCCGAGCGCGTGCGCCTCGGCGATCAGCGCCTCCGCCTCGGCCAGCGTACCGAAGACCGGGTCGATGTCGCGGTAGTCGGCCACGTCGTAGCCGGCGTCGGCCATCGGGGAGGGGTACCAGGGGCTGAACCAGATCGCGTCAACTCCCAGCGCCGCCAGGTGGTCCAGCCGGGACCGGATGCCGGCGATGTCGCCGATCCCGTCGCCGTTGCCGTCGGCGAAGCTACGCGGATACACCTGGTAGATCACCGCTCCACGCCACCACGGACTGTCGTCTGCTGTGGACACGAGCACCTGCTTTCTGCGTCGGTACGTCGGCGATTCCGCCAGACCTGAATGTCTGTCGGGGCGAACGGTCGTTGGTCGCCGCGCGGGAGGTTACGCCGGTGGGGTCATCCCTTGAGGCTGCCGGTGGTCAGGCCGGACATGATGTTGCGCTGGAAGATCAGGAAGACGATCACGGTCGGGATCGCGGCGATCACCGACGCGGCGACCACCACGTTCATCGGCGTGCCACCGGAGAAGGCGTAGATGCCGACGCTGACCGTCCGGGTCTCGGGCGACGGCATGACCAGCTTCGGCCAGAGGAAGTCCTTCCAGACCGCCGTCACGGCGAAGATCGAGACCACGCCGAGGATGGGGCGCGACATCGGCAGGATGATCGACCAGAGCGTCCGCAGCGGCGTCGCCCCGTCCATGAGGGCCGCCGCCATCAGGTCCTCCGGGATCGAGTCGAAGAACCGCTTCAGCAGGAAGATGTTGAACGCGTTGGCGACCAGGGGCAGCCAGATCGCGAACGGCGAGTCGAGCAGGTTGATGTGCAGGATCGGCAGGTCGATCACGGTCACGTACTGCGGGACGATGAGGACCATCGCCGGAATCATCAACGTCGCCAGCATCAGGCCGAGGATCACGTTGCCGAAGATCGGTCGGAGCTTCGACAGGGAGTACGCCGCGGCGGTGTCGAACACGAGTTGGAACAGCACCGCGCCGGTCGCGTAGTAGAAGGTGTTGAACAGCAGCTTGGCGAGGTCCAGGTTGTTCCACGCGTCGACGTAGTTCTGCCACTGCGGATCCTGCGGAAACAGCGACGGCGGGGTCTGCGCGATCTCCTGGCCGGACTTGAGCGCGCCGGTGACCATCCAGTAGAGCGGCCCGAGGAAGACGAGCGTGAACCCCAGCACGACGACGGCGAGCAGCGTCCAGTAGATCACCTTGCCGCGCCCCCGCCGGAGCTGGGCGTGGGAGATGAGGGTCCGGGTCCCGGAGTCCTGTGCCATGGATCGTCCGTCCTAGTCCTGTTTCGCGGTCAGCCGCACGTAGACGGCGGAGAAGCCGGCCAGCACCACGAGCATGATCACGCCGAGCGCGGCGGCGCCGTTGAGGTCGTTCTGGAAGAATCCGTGCTGGTAGATGAGGTACGCGACCGAGGTCGCCGAGTCCTCCGCACCCGCGCCGTTGGCGAGGATCAGGGGCTCGATGAAGAGCTGCATCGTGGCGACGATCTGCAGCATGGCCAGGAGCGCGAGGATCAGCCGGGTCTGCGGGATGGTCACGTGTCGGATCCGCCGCCAGATCCCGGCGCCGTCCAGCTCGGCCGCTTCGTAGAGCTCACCGGGGATGTTCTGCAGCGCCGCCAGGTAGATCAGCACCGCGCTGCCCATGTTCATCCAGGTCGACGCGATCACCATCGCCGGCATCGTCATCTCGGGGGACTGCATCCACTGCGAGGTCGGCAGGTGCAGCGCCTTGAGGATCGCGTTGAAGAGTCCCGCCTCGCTGGGGTCGTACGCGTAGAACTTGAAGAGGAAGAGCGCCGAGGCCGGCGGCAGCATCACCGGCAGGTAGACCAGGATCCGCAGGTAACCCTTGGCGTGGCGGAACTCGTTCAGCAGGATCGCCACGAAGAACGGCACCGCGTAGCCGAGGACGAGGGCGAGGACCGTGAAGTAGAACGTGTTCTTCCAGGCGGTCCAGAAGCTGGGGTCGTCGATGATCCGGAGGTAGTTGTCCCAGCCCACCCAGGTGGTCTCGCCGCGCCGGGTCCGCTGGAAGCTCATGACGATGCCGCGGACCATCGGGTACCAGGAGAAGACGACGAAGCAGAGCACGGCACCGATCAGGAACGCGTGCCCGGTGAGGTTGTCCCGTACCTTGCGGCCGAGGCTCGTACGCTGCGGCCCGGCCGGGGAGGCGGGGCGACCCGCTTCTCTGACGCTCCCCGGGGCGGTGGTGATCGCCAAGGCAACTCCTGGTGAGTCGGTGACCGGACGGTGCGGTGCGGATGGTGTGGGGGCCGGCGTGCCGGCCCCCACACCGTCGGATCAGCTCTCGGCCGCGAGGAGCTGGTTGACCTTGTCCTCGGCCGTCTTGAGGAGCGCGTCGATGTTCGCGTTCGGGTTCGTCAACACCCCGGACATCGCCGCGTCGAGCACCGCGTAGATCGCCTGCGCGTTGCGCGGCTCACCCTTGATCGTGATCGGGTTCGCCTCGAAGATCGCGAAGTTGGCGGTGTCGACGTTCGCGTTCGCCTTGCGCAGCTCGAGCTCCTGCTTCTGCGCGTCGCTGCCGTTGGCGAAGAGCAGCGGCTGGGGCAGGCCGACCGGGTAGTTCTGCGGCTTGGCCCGGACGTAGTCGAACTGGCCCTTGCCCGGCGTCAGCTTCTGGTACGCGATCCACTTCAGACCGGCCTTGACCTGCTCGGGGGTGAGGCCCTTCTTGAAGAAGTAGCCCTCGCCGCCACCGAGCGTCGCCTTCGCCGGGCCGTCCTGGCCGGGCAGCGGGCCCATCGCCCAGTCCTGGAACTTGCCCTGGAACTGGCTGACGATCGCCTGGGTGGCGTCCGGCGCGCCGATGAACATGCCGACCTTGCCCGCGGCGGCGTTGGTCAGCAGGTCACCCCACTGGAGCAGCTGGCGGCTGCCCATGCTGTTGTCGCCGTACCGCATGTCCTTGAGGTTCTGCAGGACCTGCTTGCCCATCGCGTTGTTGAAGTCGGCCTTCTTGCCGTCCGGGGTCAGCACCTGGCCACCCTGCGAGTAGAGCAGGGAGGTGAAGTGCCAACCTCCGGTGTTGCCGGCGCTGTACTCCGAGTAGCCGGCGATCCCGTTGCCGAGCGCGGAGATCTTCTTGGCGGCGTCCCGGACCTCGGCCCAGGTCTTGGGCGGGTTGTTCACGTCGAGCCCCGCCTGCTGGAACAGCACCTTGTTGTAGACCAGGCCCATCGAGTAGTTCTTCACCGGGACGGCGTAGAGCTTGCCGTTGTCGGTGAAGACCTGCTTGAGCGCCGGGTCGACGCTGTCCCAGGTCGGGACGGAGTCCTTGTTGGCGAACTCGGTGATGTCCATCGCCTGACCGGAGTCGAGCACCTGCTGGAGATCGGTCATGTACCCGTAGAACACGTCGGTCACCGTGCCGCCGGAGAGGCGCGCGGTGAAGTCCGGCGGGTTGTTGCACTGCTCGCCGACGCTGACGCTCTTGATGACGATGTCGGGGTTCTGCCGCTGGAACTCGACGACGTCGTCGTTCCAGTTCTTCAGCAGCTCTTTCTGGGAGCCGACCGGCTGGCAGTCGACGGTGATGGTGACCTTGCCGCCTGCCTCGTTCGACGAGTCGTCGCTCTTCGTGGAGCACGCCATAAGGCTGAGCCCCAGGCCGGCCACGAGCGCTAGCGCCGCAGCCTTCCGGTACTGCGGTACGGACATCTGTCCATCCCTTCGGGAACGGGTGTCTCCATGACCTTCGCTGAACTGCGGTGATCGCCACCGCGATGCCTGCTGCGTGATCTATGCGATGCGACCTGACCCCCGGTAGTTGCGTGGGGGCTCGGTGTGAGTGGAGTCACTGTAACGAGGGCGACACCTTTCGGCAAGGTATCGATCCTGTTTTGAAAAGACACGACTTGATGACGGCAGATCTTGACAGGAGCGTGCTTCCCGGCCTGATTGATGGAGCTTTGCCCATTTTTGACGCCCAGTCCGCCAGCGATGCTGACCGGCTGACCAGGGACGGAATGGTGCGGCATCGGCAACGACGAAACGGCCGCCGACCGCGAACAGCGGTCGACGGCCGGAGGCGTCGTTCGGTTACCGGGGCGGACCGGGTGAACCCGGGTCAGCGGCCGAGGGTGGTGGCGCCGCGGCCCCTCGTCAGCGGCCGGGGGCGGGCGCGGTGGAGCCGCGTACCACCAGTTCGGGCTCGAACAGCAACTCGTCGTGCAGCACGCCGGCCCCCTCGATCTGGGTGACCAGCAGGTCCACCGCGGCCTGCCCCATCGTCTCGATCGGCTGCCGCACGGTGGTCAACGGCGGGTCGGTGCAGGTCATGAACGCGGAGTCGTCGAAGCCCACGACCGACACGTCGGTCGGCACCGCACGGCCCAGCCGCCGGGCGGCCCGGATCGTGCCCAGGGCCAGCACGTCACTGGCGCAGATGATGCCGGTCACGCCCCGCTCGACCAGCTTGGTCGCGGCGACCCGTGCCCCTTCCATCGAGAAGCTCGAACGCTCGACGAACTCGCTGTCGTCGGCCCAGCCCGCCGCCTGGATCATCGCGTTCAGCTTGCGTCTGGACGGCACGTGCCCCTCCGGGCCGAGCACCATCCCGATCCGGTCGTGCCCGAGTGAGCGCAGGTGCCCGTACGCCTGCTCGACCGCCACCGCGTCGTCGGTGGAGACCCGGGGGAAGCCCAACTCGTCCACACCCGCGTTGACCAGCACCACCGGCAGGCCCCGGTCGGTCAGCCGGCGGTAGTGGTCGTGCCGGGCGTCGGCGAGCGCGTACGAGCCGCCGGCGAAGATCACCCCGGAGACCTGGTGGTCGAGGAGCATCTCCACGTAGTCCATCTCCGAGACGCCACCGATGGTCCGGGCGCAGAGCGCCGGGGTGAACCCCCGCTGGGCGAGGGAGCCGGTGACCACCTCGGCGAGCGCCGGGAAGATCGGGTTCTGCAGCTCCGGCAGCACCAGCCCGACCAGCCGGGCACGCTCACCGCGCAGCTTGGTCGGCCGCTCGTAGCCGAGCACGTCGAGCGCGGTCAGCACCGCCGTCCGGGTCGCCTCGGAGACCCCGTCCCGGCCGTTGAGCACCCGGCTGACGGTGGCCTCGCTGACGCCCGCCTTCTTGGCAACTTCGGTCAACCGCTTCGTCACGGCCGCAATCGTATGCCAGGTAGCTGCAAGAACTGAACAGCCTGCTGCCGTCCGACGTCAGGCGACCGTCAGGTCTGCGGTTGCCCGGTCAGTGGAGATTGCGCAGCGCGTCCTCGATCGCCCGGTGGAAGGTCGGGTACGCGTAGATCATGTGCCGAAGTTGGCTGAGCGGCACCGCCGCGTGCACGGCGACCACCAGCCCGGACAGCACCTCGCCGCCGGCGGGCCCGGCCGAGGTCGCCCCGATCAGCACCCCCTGGTCGGCGTCCGCGACGAGTTTGATGAAGCCCTCGTCGCCGACGCCGTGGATCCAGCCCCGGGTCGAGGTGCTCAGCTTGGTGAAACCCACCTGGACGTTGATCCCCCGGTCCCGGGCCTGCTGCTCGGTCAGGCCCACCGCGCCCACCTCCGGGTCGGTGAAGGTGACCCGGGGCAGCGCGCGGTAGTCGGCGCGCGGCACGGTGCCGGCCGAGCCGCTCGACCCGCTGGCGCTGAGCCGGCTGGCCGCGCCCATGGCGCCGCCGACCACGCTCGCGGCACCGCTCGGGTCCGCACCGGCCCGCGCGTGCCGGGTCCGGTCCAGGACATCGGCGATCACGATCGCCGCCTGGTACATCGCGATGTGGGTGAACGCGCCCTCGCCGGTCACGTCGCCCACCGCCCAGATGTCGTCGACGACCCGCATCCGGTCGTCGACCGGGAGGAAGCGCTGACCGGCGTCCACCCCGACGGTGTCCAGCCCCAACTCCTCCAGGTGAGCCCGGCGGCCCGTCACCACCAGCAGTCGCTCGGCCGTGAACTCGGCGCCGCCGGAGGCGCGGACCGTGAACCGCTGCCCGTCGTGCTCGACCCGCTCCGCCCGCACCCCGGTGTGGATCTCCACCCCGTCCGCGCGCAGCGCCGCGGCGGCCACCTCGGACGACTCCGGCTCCTCGACGGCGAGCACCCGGTCCATCGCCTCGACGATGGTGACCCGCACCCCGAACCGGGCGAAGACCTGGGACAGCTCCAGCCCGATCGCACCACCGCCGAGCACCAGCAGCGACTCCGGCAACTCCTCGACCTCGATCGCCTGGTGGTTGGTCCAGTACGGGGTGTCGGCCAACCCGTCGATCGGTGGCACCGCCGCCCGGCTGCCGGTGCCCAGCACCACGCCGTACCGGGCCTGGAACACCTGGTCGCCGACCCGGACCCGGCCGGGCCCGTCCAGCCGACCGCTGCCCCGGACGAACCGGCCACCCCGCCCGGTGAAGCGCTCGACCGCCACCCGGTCGTCCCAGGTGTCGGTCGCCTCCTCACGGATCCGCTTGGCCACCGGCGCCCAGTCCGGCCGCACCTCGGCGGTGCCGGCGAGGCCGTCGACCCGGCGCGCCTCGGCGAGGGCGTTCGCCGCCCTGATCATCATCTTGCTCGGAATGCACCCCCAGTAGGGGCACTCCCCGCCGACCAGGTCCCGCTCGATGCCGACGACGCTCAGCCCGGCCTCGGCGAGCCGCCCGGCCACCTCCTCGCCCCCGACGCCGAGCCCGACCACGACAACGTCAACCTGCTCCGGCTCCACCACTCGAACAGCATCTCCCAGCGGACGCCGTCGGGCCAGCCAGCCGGGGCAAAGTCACCGGCCCGTTCGGAGCGGAGCGCCTACCCTGGCCGGATGCACGACACCCGCTTCGCCGCCGTCCACGACCGCTTCCATGACCTGTTCGCTGGCGGGCGGGAGACCGGGGCCGGCCTCGCGATCTGGTACGACGGCACACCGGTGGTGGACCTCGTCGGCGGCGAGCGGTCGCCGGGCCGGCCATGGCGGGCCGACACGCTGGTCAACGTCTACTCGGTCGGCAAGCCGGTGGCCGCGCTCTGCCTGTTGCTGCTGGTGGACCGGGGCCGGGTCGGGCTGGACGACCCGGTCGCCGCGCACTGGCCCGGGTTCCGCGCCCCGGCCACGGTCCGCCAGGTACTCGAGCACACCGCCGGGCTGCCGACCTTCCCGGTGCCCCGGCCGGCGACCGCGATCGCCGACTGGGACCTGCTCGCCGGGGACCTGGCCGCCGCCGAGCCGGAGTGGGAGCCGGGGACCGTCGCCGGCGAGCACGCCTGGACGTACGGGCACCTGGTGGGCGAGCTGGTCCGGCGGGTGGACGGCCGGTCGGTGGGGCGGTTCCTGGCCGACGAGATCGCCGGCCCGTGGCGGCTGGACCTGGGCTTCGGGCTGGACGCGACGGATCAGCGCCGCTGCGCCGACCTGTCGTACGGCGACGCCGGCTGGCCGGACCGGATGCTCGGCGAACCGGGATCGCTGCGAGCCCGGGCGGTGTCGAACCCGGCGGGCGGGCTGGATCTGGCGGTGCTCAACAGCCCGCTCTGGCGCGGCGCCGAACTGCCGGCCGTCAACCTGCACGCCACCGCGACCGGGCTGGCACGGCTCTACGCCGGGCTGCTCGCCGGCGGCACGCTGGACGGCGTCCGGCTCTTCAGCCCCGAGCTGGTGGCCGAGGCGACCCGGGTCCAGTACGACGGTCCGGACCTGCTGCTCGACCGGCGGGTCCGGTGGACGCTGGGCATGCAGCGGGAGGAGGACGACAGCTGGGGCATGGGCGGGCTCGGCGGCAGCTGCGGGTGGGCCGACCCGGTCCGCGGCTACACCTTTGCCTACGCGACCGCCCGGCTGGCCGACTTCGACCGGGTCGAGGCACTGGTCGACGCGCTGCACGCCTGCCTCTGAGCCGGTGGCTCGCGGGTGACGCGGACGGTCGCGGCGCGGGCGGTCAGGGCGCGGTCGGCCGGGGCGCCGGCGGCCCCGGAACGGTGTCCACCGGCGTTCCGTTCGGCGTGAGCAGGGCACGGGCCGCCACGGCGAGCCGGCGCCGCTGCGGGACCACGGCCCGGCGGGCGAAGACGTCGTAGTCCTGCGCGGCCACCTCGTCGAGGATGCCGCCGTAGAGCGCGTACGCGGTCCGCATGCAGGCCTGCGAGGCCGGCGCGAGCAGGGCGATCCCGGGTGCCGCCGCCGCGTAGTGCGCCTGGGCCCGGGTCACCTCGTACGCGATCAGCTCGCGGATCTCCCGGGCGGCCCGGCCCCGGTCGCGGGCCTCGGCCAGCGCCTGCCGGGTGACGCCGAACCGCGCCATGTCCTCGTCCGGCAGGTACGTCCGCCCTCGCTCCAGGTCCTCCGCCACGTCGCGGATGAAATTCGTGAGCTGGAAGGCGAGACCGAGCTGCCGGGCCGGTTCCCGGGCCGCGGTCGGGTCGATGCTGCCCAGGATCGGCAGCATCATCGTGCCGATGGCGGCTGCCGAGCCCGCCATGTAGTCGAGCAGGTGGGCGTACGTCCGGTACGAGCTGACGGTCAGGTCCATCGCCATGCTCTTGAGGAACGCGGCGAAGTCGTCCCGGTCGAGGTCGAAGACGGCGATGGTGTGCAGCACGGCGGGAAGCAACGGGTCGTCGACCGGCTGGCCGTGCAGGCCGGCCATGAACCGGCCGGCCCAGTCGTCGAGCCGGGTGGCGCGCTCGGCCGGGGGCAGGTCGTCCGTGCGGTCGACGATCTCGTCGGCGTACCGGGTGAATCCGTAGAGGGCGTGGACGTGTCGCCGTTTCCACGCGGGAAGCAGCCGGGTGGCGAGATAGTAGGTGCGGCCGTGGCGTCGGTGCAGCTCACGGCAGCGGTCGTAGGCAGCGGTGAGATCAGTGTCCACCGGCCCCTCCTCACGTATCGACGCACCAATCGACGCAACTCGTAACTCTAAGGTACGCTCGGCCGCATGGCCAACGATGCGGTTGCGGGCAGCGCCACGGCGCGCCGGCGGGCATGATGGGCGGCTTGTCCCGAGGAGGTGGTCGCGTGCGGACGGTGGACGGGCGTACGGACCGGGTGGTGGTCGTCGGCGCCGGCCTCGGTGGCCTGGCCTGCGCGCTGCACTTGGCCGGCAGTGGGCGCCAGGTGACGGTGCTGGAACGCGAGCCGGTGCCCGGTGGCCGGGCCGGCCGGTTGGGCGTCGACGGCTACGAGTTCGACACCGGCCCGACGGTGCTCACCATGCCGGAGCTGATCGCCGAGGCGCTCGCCGCGGTCGGCGAGGAGCTTGGCGACTGGCTCGATCTCACCCCGCTCGACCCGGCCTACCGCGCCCACTACCCGGACGGCTCGACGCTCGACGTCATCACCGACACCGCCCGGATGGCCGCCGAGATCGCCCGGGTGTGCGGCCCGCGGGAGGCCGACGGCTACCTGCGCTTCGTGGCGTACGCCCGCCGGCTGTGGCAGCTCGAACGCGCCGACTTCATCGAGCGCAACCTGGACACGCCGGCCGACCTGCTCACCGGCAACCTGCTGCGGCTGCTGGCCAGCGGCGCCTTCCGGCGGCTGCACACGAAGATCGGGCAGTTCTTCCGGGACCCGCGTACCCAGCGGATCTTCTCCTTCCAGGCCATGTACGCCGGCCTCGCCCCGCACGACGCGCTCGCCATCTACGCGGTCATCGCGTACCTCGACTCGGTGGCCGGGGTGTGGTTTCCCCGCGGCGGCGTCCACGCGGTCTCCCGGGCCATGGCCGGCGCGGCGGAGAAGCACGGCGTGCAGATCCGCTACGGCACGACGGTCACCCAGGTGCGGACGGCGAACGGCCGGGCCATCGGCGTGCTGACCGCCGACGGCGAGCTGGTCCCGGCCGACGTCGTGGTGCTCAACCCCGACCTGCCGGTCGCCTACCGCGACCTGCTGCCGCCCGGCCGGCGGCGCCGGCTCACCTACTCGCCGTCCTGCGTGGTGCTGCACGTGGGATCGCGTCAGGGGTATGCGAGGATCGCCCACCACAACATCCATTTCGGACGCTCGTGGAAGGGCACCTTCGATGAGGTCATCCGGCGCGGTGAGCTGATGTCCGACCCGTCGCTGCTGGTCACGAACCCGAGCCGGACCGACCCGTCGGTGGCCCCGGCGGGCCGGCACACCTACTACGTGCTCGCCCCGGTGCCCAACCTCGACCGGGCGCCGTTCGACTGGCACGGCGACCTCTCCCGCCGCTACGCCGACCGGCTCATCGGCACCCTCGAGGAACGCGGCTACGTCGGCTTCGGCGCGGGCGTCGAGGTGCTGCGCACGGTCACCCCGGCCGACTGGGCGGCACAGGGCATGGCCGCCGGCACGCCGTTCGCGGCGGCGCACAGCTTCCTCCAGACCGGGCCGTTCCGCCCGGCCAACCTGCACCGGACGCTACCCAACGTGGTGTTCGTCGGCTCGGGCACCCAGCCCGGCGTGGGCGTGCCGATGGTGCTCATCTCCGGCAAGCTGGCCGCCGGCCGGGTCACGGGAGGCATCCGATGAGCGAGCGCGGCGAGCGAGTCATCAGGCACAGCGCGGTCGAGCCTCATGCCGACGCCGACCGCAGGGAGGTCTCGGCATGAGCGAGCGCGAGGCGCACCTCGTCGAGCTGGTCGACGAGAGCGGGCGGGCCCACGGCGAGACCACGGTCGCGGCCGCCCACCAGCCGCCGGGCCAGCTGCACCGGGCGTTCTCGGTCATGCTGGTGGACCCGGACGGGCAGGTGCTGCTCCAGCGCCGGGCCGCCGTCAAGACCCGCTTCCCGCTGCGGTGGGCCAACTCCTGCTGCGGCCACCCCGGGCCCGGCGAGTCGCTGACCGAGGCCGCGAACCGGCGGCTGCGCGAGGAGCTCGGCGCCGGCCCGGTCGAGCTGACCGAGGTCGGGGTGTACGTCTACTACGCCGAGGACCCGACCACCGGTCGGGTCGAGTTCGAGTACGACCACGTCCTGCGGGGCGAGTTCCGGCCCGGCGCGCCGCTGCTGCCCGACCCGGCCGAGGTGGCCGAACTGCGCTGGGTGGAGCCGTCCGCCCTGGAAGCCGACCTCGCCGCCGACCCCCGGGCGTACTCGCCCTGGCTGGGCGGGGTGGTCAACCGGCTGCTGCACCCCGCCCCGGCGGGGCCTGCCGCGGTTCCGTCCGGCGTGCCGGCCGATGACGCGCCGGAGCGGTCGGGTGGCCGATGAGACGCTGAGCGCGGGCGCGGTGGCGCGCCGGCTCGGGGTCGCGGTGACCACTCTGCGCACCTGGCACCAGCGCTACGGGCTCGGGCCCAGCCGGCACGTGCCCGGTCAGCACCGCCGCTACACGACGACCGACCTGGCCCGGTTGGAGATCATGCGACGGCTGACGGCCGACGGGGTCAGCCCGGCCGAGGCCGCCCGCTGGGCACGCCAGGCACCGGAACCGGTCGGCGTCGACGACCTGGCCCGGTCCCGATCGGCCGGCGTCCGGGACGGCGGCGGCGCGACGATCCCGGTCGGCCGGGCCGGACCGGCCGCCCGCGGGCTGGCCCGGGCCGCCATGCGGCTGGACTCCGCGGCGATCGGCGAGACGATCGAGCGTGCCCTGGCCGGCGAGGGGGTGGTCGCCACCTGGGACGACCTGCTCCGGCCGGTGCTGGCCGGGATCGGCGAGCGGCACGCCGCGACCGCGGGACTGGTCGAGGTGGAGCATCTGATGTCCCGCTGTGTCTCCGAGGCGTTCGCCGCGGTCAGCCGGGCCGCCAGCCCGGGCGGGCCACCGCGGGTCCTGCTCTCCTGCGCCGACGAGGAACAGCACACGCTGCCGCTGGAAGCGCTCGCGGCCGCGCTCGCGGAGGCCGGCGTCGGCTACCGGATGCTCGGCGCCCGGGTGCCCGTGCCGGCCCTGCTCGAGGCGGTCAACCGGACCGGGCCGGCCGCCGTGGTGCTCTGGTCGCACACCCCCACCACCGCCGACCCGGCCCAGCTCAGCGCGCTGCTCGCCGCGCCCCGGCGCCCCCTGCTGGTGCTCGCCGCCGGCCCCGGCTGGCCGGCCGAGGCGTTGCCCGCCGGGGTCGTCCGGCCCACGCGGCTCGCCGAGGCGCTCGCCCTGACCGCCGCGGTGGGCGAGCCACCGCGGGGGTGACCCGGGGGGTGTCGATGCCTGACGCCGTCCACTAGCGTCGGGTGGTCCGCGTACCCCGACCCCCCCTTCGGGAGCGAACAGATGAAAGCCCGCGCCGTGCTGGCGTACGCCCTGGGTCTGGTTCTGGTCCTCGGCGGCTGTGCCCAGCCGGGCGGCACCGTCGTCGCCCACGACGGCCCTGCCCCGGCCAGCTCTGCCCCGCCGCCCAGCCCGAAGCCGTCCGCCTCGCCGCGGCCGACCCGCACCGCCACGACGGGGCGACCGGTCCGCCCCCGCCCGAACACGCTGCCGGCCGGGCTGCGCCGCACCACCGGGGCCCGCACGGTCGCGCTGACCTTCGACGACGGGCCGAGCCCGGCCTGGACGCCGAAGATCCTCGACCAGTTGCGCGCCGCTCGGGTCACCGCGACCTTCTGTGTGGTGGGACGGGAGGTGCAGCGCCACCCCGAGCTGGTCCGGCGGATCGTCCGCGAGGGGCACCAGCTCTGCAACCACAGCTGGCGGCACGACGTCGACCTCGGCCGGTTGCCGGTGGCGGAGATCCGGGCCGACCTGGTCCGCACGAACAAGGCGATCCAGGCGGCCGCGCCCGGCGCGCCGATCACCTTCTACCGGCAGCCCGGCGGACGGTGGACGCCCGAGGTGGTGGCGGTCGCCAAGCAGCTCGGCATGCGCCCGCTGCACTGGAGCGTCGACCCGCAGGACTGGGCGAAGCCGCCCGCCGCGACGATCAGCCACCGGGTGCTGACGGCGGTCAGGCCCGGATCCATCGTGCTGCTGCACGACGGGGGTGGCGACCGCGCCGCCACCTTCGCCGCGTGCCCCAGGGTGATCGCCGAGCTGAAGCGGCGCTTCGGCGTCACCCGGCTCCGCTAGACCTGGCCTGACCTGCGGATTTATGCGTGCTTGTGGTTCGAGCCATACCGGGTTGGTCGGCCGCCGGGGCATCACGTATGCTTTCCAAGCCTCCGGCGGGGCCGGATGGGAGCAAGTCCGCTTGACGTTGCAGATGTGCAATGATGGCGGGGCCGCCCTCATCGTCTAGCGGCCCAGGACGCCGCCCTTTCAAGGCGGTAGCACGGGTTCGAATCCCGTTGGGGGCACGACCGGCGCAAGCCGGAGCAACAAAGCTAGGTCCTGTGGAGCAGTTGGAGTGCTCGCCGCCCTGTCAAGGCGGAGGTCGCGGGTTCAAGTCCCGTCAGGACCGCAGCGCTGACGCCGCGCGGAACATGCGCGGCGTTCTGTGTATCGGAGCAGGTGACCCTCTCGGCGGATCATCCGCCCTCCGGGTAGCATGGTCCGAGCAACCCGGCCAGGTAGCTCAGTTGGTACGAGCGTCCGACTGAAAATCGGAAGGTCGGCGGTTCGACCCCGCCCCTGGCCACATAGCCTTTCGCCGGGCTACAGAGGTCCCCACCAGCGGAAACGCGGGTGGGGATCTTGCTTTTCAGCCCATGGGCCGGCATCTTCGTCAGCGGCCTTGTCGGCGGCGGATACGAGGACGAGTTGCTTTCCGCGGGCGCGCTGCTGGTGATCGCGGGCCCGCTGCTACGCATCGAGGCTGCGGTCCAGGGGACCCGGAGGAGGGGACCGGGCGTCTGACATCCGCATGCGGGTCCTGGCGGGTCTGGCCCTCCTGGTGGTGAGAACCGCTGCTCAGGGATGGGCGTGGATGAGGCGAAGTTCGTGGCCCAACGTCATCGACAGCTTCGCCAGATGTTCGTCGGTCAGCTCGTGCTGCGGGTTCCAGAGGGTGATCCGGAACCGGGAGAACCCCACCGGCCAGTCGTAGTGGAGATCGGCGAGGGAGACCAGATCACCGCAGCAAGGCACTGTCGTCGCCAGGTCGTCGAATCCATCTGGGTAGGGCCCGTTGAGATCGGTCAGTCGGTCGAACCACTCGACGTCGATCTCGCCACCGCATCGCGGGCATCCGATTCGCTCCAGGTTCTCGAACGGGTGAGCCACGGTGATCCGAGGAAAGAACTCCACCGCGATGCTGGGGTAGATGTTCTGCGGAATGCCGGCCAGGATCCGGGCCTCGGTCGCCGTACGTTCGGCCGCTTCCTGGGTCGGCTGCCAGGTGAGGCTGGTCGGGTTGAGGTACACGATGAAGTCGCCCACACCGCGGATTGTGCACCGCGAGTGGGCACCCCTGCTGTTCGCTGTTCACGCCGCTGGACGATCCCGGCACTCCGCCCTGCCTGCGCGATGTTGTCGATCGACCCCTGCAATACTGCGGCGATGGTGACCTGGCTGGGACGTGGCCTGTCCGTGCTGGTGGCCCTGGCCGGGGCCGCGCTGGGCGCGGTGCTCGTCGCGGCTGCCTGGAACGCTCTCGCCGCGCCTGCCCGGCCTTGATCGACTCGGGATCCAGGAAGTCGGGAGGCTCCGGTCGGCCGGACACCCCGACTTGTGGAACTCGTGACCCGTCAGCGCTTGGACTGCGGTCCGTGCTGCCCCACGCCGGATCTGATCACGTCCCACACGCTCCGGCCGACCTGCCGCAACACCTCCCCGGCCTGGTCGGCGAGATCCCCCGGGCTCGGCAACGGCCAACTCGGGCCGCCACCGCCCGGCTCACCCGGCGCGCCTTCGCCCGGCTTGCCCGGCTGACCCTCGCCCGGCTTGCCCTGCGGACCCTGGGCCGGTCGGCCCCCCGTCGGCTGGCTCGGCCCAGCCTGGCCCGGCTGCGGGCCTTGGACGCTCGGGGCGGCTTGTTCCGCCCGGCCCTGACCCCGCTGACCCTGGCCCTCTCGGCCTTGGCCCGTCCCGCTCACTGACCTGGCCGGTGAGCCGCCCTGCTGGCCTTGGCTCTGGCCGCCCAGGCCGGGTTGACGCTCGCCCGGACCCGGCTGCTGGCCCTGCGGCGCCGGTTGTGCCACCCCGGCCGCTTGTTGTGCCGTCCCGCGAGCCGTTGGGGCGGCCGGGCCGGCCTGCTGGGCGGCGCCGCCGCGCACACCCTCCCCGGGGTAGGTGGCCTGCGCGGTGACCGAGCCGATCTGCTGTCCGAGCTGGTCCACCGCGCTGCCGAGGTTCTGCGTGCTGCCGGTCACCTGCCGCACGGCCTGGTCGGCGTCGCCCAGCGCGGCCTGCGCGGCGTCGTCCAGCGCGGCCTGGGCGGCGTCGTCCAGCGCGGCCTGGGCGGCGTTCCTTACCGTCTCGAGAATCTGCGGGTTCCGGTCGATCGTGCTCAGAGCCCGGTCGAGGATCGCCATCAACCGTTCCAGCCGCACCTCGAGCAGCGCCTCGGCGCGGACGTCGTCGAGGTCGAGCTCGACGCTCTCCAGCCGGACCCGGACGCCGGCGTCCAGCTCGAGCAGGTTCGCCAGCCGCGCCCGAACGGACAGGTCGGCCTCCAACCCGTCCACCGCGAGCCGGATCGAACCGACATGCAGGTCCGGCACGTCCAGCACGACGTCCGGCTCACCCTCCTGCGCCACACCCCGCTCCGTCTCGGCCGGCCACCGGCCCTTCCGGACGTGCCGCTCCGACGGGACCTCATGCCGGCCCTGGGGACCCCAGCCCTCGCCGCCCTCCCCCGGCTGCGTCAGGCCCCGGCCGCCCGGCCGAGCCCGGCTCGACTGACCCTGGGCGCGCCGGGCCTCGTCCGACCCGACGGGAGGCGGTCCCGGCTGGCTGTGGCCCGACTGACCCCGCCGGCCCGACTCGGTCTCGCTCATCCGCCCCGCTCCCGCCCTCGCTGGCCCGGCGTGAGCGGGCTCGACCGGCCGCGTCTACCCGCTTTGCGGCCCGCCATCCCTTACCCACCGGCCGCCGCCGCACAGCCGTCCCCGTCCCGACCCGCCGGCGCCCCAAGCCCGCACCCCGCAGCCGCCCCCGTCCCTACCCGCCAGCGCCCCGAGCCCTCACCCCGCAGCCGCCGTCGGCCCAACCCGCCAGCGCCAGGGCCCTGTCCACACAGCCGCCGGCGGCCCCATACCCGCCAACGCCGCCGACTCCTGGACTCCGGCCACCGGTCCCTTGCCGCCAACGCCGCGGGCCCATGGCCATCGGTCCCCGCCGCCAACGCCGCGAGCCCCTGGTCACCGGGTGCCCGCCCGCCCTCCCGGCCGGGCCCGGCGGACCGTCCATCCGGGCCCGTACGAGCCCGCGACCACGACCCGCCACGGCTGTCCGGAAACGGGCAGTGCGCACCGGTGCACACTCGGGCATCAGCCGGTATGGTCCGGGCCTATGGGACAGGAGATGGCCGATCCGGCGGACATCCGGCAGGACTTCGACCGGTTCTCGCTGCGCTGCGGTCTCCTCGTCCCCGCCCCCGCCGAGCGGGCGTTCGCCGTCTTCACCGAGGCGCTGACCGACTGGTGGGTCACCGAATACACCTGGTCGGGGCCGGAGGCGCTCGCCGAGCTCGGGATGGAGCCCCGCTCCGGCGGCATGCTCTACGAGATCGGCCCCTACGGCTTCCGGGCCGACTGGGGCCGGGTGCTCACCTGGGACCCGCCCCGCCGGCTCGTCTTCACCTGGCAGATCGGGCCGGACCGGGTGCCGGTGCCGGACCCGGCCCGCGCCAGCGAGGTCGAGGTGCTCTTTCTCGCCGAGGAGCCGGAGCAGACCCGGGTGGAACTGGAGCACCGCCACTTCGACCGGCACGGCGAGGCGGCCGAGGGCTACCGGCAGGCGCTGACCGCCGGCTGGCACGACCTGCTCTCCCGCTACGTCGCGTCGGTCGACGGCCACCACCCGCCGCTGAGCTGACCCGCGCGCCGCGACCCGGCCACCGGGCGACGGCGACGGCGACGGCCGTCGTCCCGCCGGGGCCCGGCCCGGGCAGCGACGCCGCCCGTCGCCCGGTTCGACCGCGACCGAGCAACGACGCGACGGCCCTGCCGCCTCAGCGCCCGATGCGCCGGTCCGTGCCCGGGGCGGCGGCGACCCCCGGGCCACCGAGATCGGCCCGGCGGCCCGCCTCGGCCCCGGACCCGTAGCCGCTGCCGGCGAGCCGCCGGCGCGGCGCCGTACGCAGTCGCGGATAGACCTCGGCGAGCCGCAGCCGCACCCGGTCGGACCGGTCCGCGAGGACCAGCGCGACGCCCGGCGCACCGGAACCGGTCGCCGCCGCAGCCTCGGCGGCCCGCAGCCGCGCTCCGATCACCTGGGCGAACCCGGCCAGCCAGGAGCGGCGGAACGCGGCCGGCTGCTCGCCGGGCGGGACGGTCGCCCCGGCCAGCCCGTGCGCCGCCTGCACCAGCAGCGAGGTGAAGAGCAGGTCGACCCGTTCCAGGTCGCTGGCGAAGCCGAACAGGTGCATCGTGAAGCCGCTGCCGCGCGGTCGGCGTACGCAGCGGCAGCGCAGCGGGTCGGCGACCGCGGCGAGCAGGCCGGCCTTGTCCCGGGCGTACGGGGCGACCACCTCGACGATCCGGTCGCCGACCGGGTCGCTGGCCGGGTCCCGGGTCGCGAGCAGCGCCCGGTCCACTCCGTAGCGGGCGATGAGCTCCGTCGCCTTGGCGGTGAAGGCCGCCGCCTCGGCGGCCGTGCAGGCCGGATCCTCGGCCTGGGCCAGCAGCTTGCGGACCTTGCTGAGCATGGCCTCGGACATGACACCAGAGCTATCACACCGGCCGGCGGACCGGTCGGGCTCAGTCCTCGCGGCTGCGGAGGGTGGCCACCGTCGAGCCGGCGAGCGTGAGCAGGCAGTCCGGCAGCAACCCGTCGGCGGCCGCCGCGCCGAACAGCGCCTCCCCGGTGTCCACGTCCCGGTTGGCGTACGCGCTGACGAACCGGGCGACCCAGCGGGTGTCGTAGCCCGCCTCGTCGATCCCGGGGAAGTCCAGCGCGCACGAGCCCGGCGGGCCCGCGTCGCCCACCATCGTGGCGGCGAGGCACCAGGCCACCCCGTACGCGCCGGCCAGACCGGACCGGTCGACGACCGCGTCGAACGCCCCCACCACGGCGTCGCCGTCTCCGGCCAGCGCGGAGCGGAGCACGGCGGTCGCGTCGTCGAGCATCTGCTGTGGTAGGTCGGTCACGCACCGCACAGTAGGCAGGCCGGTCAAGTGACGGTTGGCCACCCGCCGGCAAACTACTGTGCGTGACCACCCCCGCCGACCTGCGCAGTGTGCCGGCTCCACGGTCCCGCGCCGCGCGCCGGCACGCTAGTGTGCGCAGCGGACCTTCGCCGGAGGAAGGACGACGATGTTCGTATCACGCGGGTCGCGGGTGGCCGCACTGACCGCCTGCGCCACGTTCCTGCTCGCCACCAGCGCCTGCGGGACTGACGCCCCCGAGGAGGCGGCGACCCAACAGGCGCGCCTCTACGGGACCGACGGCAACATGCTCAACTCCTTCCCTGCGGAGTTGAAGGATCGCGCCGACCTCGTCGACGGCATGAAGGGCACCACCCCGCTCACGCCGCTGCCCGAGGACTTCAAGAGTCGGCTACGGTCCGTCGACCCGAAGCTGACCGACTACCTGTACTCCGCGGAGACGTACGACGCGATCGTGATCAGCGCGCTCGCGGCGCAGCTGGCCGGCAGCACGCAGCCGGCCGCGATCGCCCGGCAGATAGTCGGCGTGACGAACGGCGGCCAGCGCTGCGAGGATGTGGCCACCTGCCTGACACTGGCCCGGAACGGTCAGGACATCCAGTACCGCAGCGTCTCGCTGACCCGCGCCGGCTTCACCGATGCCGGTGAGCCCGCCACCGCGAGCTACGCCACGCTGCACTTCGACGGGCAGCAGATCAACGACGGCAAGACCGAGTTCGTGGGCGCCGGCGAGGAGTCGGCGGCGAGCATCAAGGCCCCGCCGAAGGGGAAGAAGCAGCGCGAGGGCGAGACGGACCGCGCCGACGGTTCGCCGCTGGTGATCGGTGGGCTGCTGCCGAAGACCGGTGAGCTGGCGATCGCGTACCCGCCGATGGCTGCCGGCGCCGAGCTGGCGATGCGGGAGATCAACGCGGCGGGCGGCGTGCTCGGCGATCCGGTGACCTGGGTCGAGGGCGACGACGGCACCAGCCCGACGGTGGCGAAGGCGACCGTGGGACGGCACATCGCGGCCGGCGTGCCCGTCATCATCGGCGCCGGCGGTTCGGGCATCTCCCTCGAGGTGCTGCCGGACGTGGTGAAGGCCGGCCGGATCCTGTTCTCCCCGTCCAACACGGACGACGGTCTGACCACGGTCGACGACAAGGGCCTCTACTTCCGTACCGCGCCGCCGGACAGCCTCCAGGGCCGCGCGCTGGCGGACGTGATCCTGCGGGACGGCTCGCAGCGGATCGCGATCGTCGCCCGGAAGGACTCCTACGGTGAGGGCCTCCAGGCCGTGGTCAAGAAGGAGCTGGAGCAGGCGGGCATCAGCGCCGACCGGGTGAAGCTGCTGACCTACCAGCCGCCGGAGGGCGAGGACGCCCCGCCGGTGGACTTCGCCGGCGGCGCCAAGGAGGTCAAGGACTTCGGCGCGGACGCCGTGCTGGTGATCGGCTTCGGCGAGTCGGCGCAGGTGATCCGGGCGCTGGCCGACGCCGGCGTCCAGATCCGCCACTGAGCGGGCGCGACAGAGCGGACCACGGAACGGCCGCACCGGGAGACCGGTGCGGCCGTTCTCGTGTCCCGAGGGACGGTTCAGCGGCTGCGCCGCCGGTCGAGGAACTCCGTCATCCGCCGGCGCTTCTCCTCGTCCTCGAAGAGCACCGCCTGGCTCACCAGGTCGACGTGGGGATGGGCGGCCGCCGGCGCGTCGACGGCGAGCTTGGTGAGCCGCAGCGCCAGCGCCGAGCCCTTGGCCATCTCGTCGAGCAGCCCGTGGGCGGTGGGCAGCAGCTCGGCCGGCTCGGCCACCACCCGGTTCACCAGCCCGATCCGCAGCGCCTCCGCGGCGTCCACCCGCCGGCCGGTGAAGAGCAGCTCCTTGGCCCGGGCCTCGCCGATCAGCGCGGGCAGCCGATGGGTCGCGCCGGCGCCGGCCAGGATGCCCAACCGCACCTCCGGCTGGCCGAAGACCGCACGCTCCGTGCACACCCGCAGATCGCAGGCGTACGCCAGCTCCGCGCCGCCGCCCAGCGCCGGGCCGTCCACGGCCGCCACGCTCGGCATCGGCAGCGCCCGGATCCGGGCGAAGGCGGCCGAGTTGATCGCCGCCAGGGCGTCCAGCCGGCCCCGCTCGCGCAGCTGCGCGATGTCCGCACCGCCGGCGAAGATGTCGTCCGTGCCGCCGGTGAGCAGCAGCAGCCGGGGCCGGGCCTCCAGCTCGGCGCAGACCGCGTGCAGCTCGGCGATCAGGTCGGCGTCGATGGCGTTGCGCTTCTTCGGCCGGTCCAGGGTGACGACCAGCCGGTCCGGGTGCTCCTCGATCCGCAGTCCGCTCATGCGCGCACTCCGCCGGTCCAGGTGTAGAAGCCCTGCCCGGACTTCTTGCCGAGCCGGCCGGCGGCCACCATCTCCGCCAGCAGCGGCGGCGGCGCGAAGCGGTCCCCGTACGCGGCCTGGAGGGTGCGGGCGATGTCGAGCCGGACGTCGAGCCCGACCAGGTCGGTCAGCTCCAGCGGCCCGATCGGGTGCCGATAGCCGAGCACCATCGCCTTGTCGATGTCGGCGGGGCTGGCCACCCCGTCGGCCACCATCCGGATCGCCTCCAGCCCGAGCGTGACGCCGAGCCGCGAGGTGGCGAAGCCGGGCATGTCGCGGACGACGACGGGGTCCTTGCCCAGCCGGCCCGCGAGCGCGACGGCCGCCGCGGTGGTCTCCTCGGCGGTGGCCGGGCCGACCACGATCTCGAGCAGCGCCATCGCCCAGACCGGGTTGAAGAAGTGCAGCCCGAGGAAGCGCTCCGGCTGACTCAGCCCGGCCGCCAGCTCGGCGATGGCGATGCTGGAGGTGTTGCTGCCCAGCAGGGCGGGGCTCAGCGCCTCGGCGTCGCGCAGCACCGCCCGCTTGAGGTCGAGCCGCTCCGGCACCGCCTCGACCACCACGTCCGGCTGGTCGGCGACCTCGGCGAGGGCGCCGCGCACCGTCACCCGGGCCCGGTTCTCGGCGGCCTGGTCGGCGCTCAGCTTGCCGCGTGCCACCCCCCGGTCCCACAGCTCGCCGAGCCGCGCCACGGCCGCGGCGCCTCGATCGCGGTCGACCTCCACCAGTTCGACGGCGTGACCCGCACCCGCCGCCACGTACGCGATGCCGAGCCCCATCGTGCCGGCCCCGACCACGACGAACCGATCGTTCACCACGCCTCCCCGCTGCGCCCGGCGGCGGCGCGGGGGTCACCCGCGGCCGACGGTCCGCTCCACTCGCTCATGCTGCGACCATATGGTCCGCGACGGCGGCGCCATGCGTGGGGTCGCGGCGGATCGGGTACAGACGGCGGTCAACCGAGGGAAGGACCAGTCGACATGAGCCAGGCACCGGAGGGCGTCGCGGGCGCGGAGAGCACCGAGACGGTGGAGACCCGCGGGGACGATCGGGTCGAGCTGCTGCGCGCGGACACCAACAACGACGGCCAGACCGACGTCTGGGTGGTGGACACCGACGGCGACGGCAAGGCCGACCTGTTCCAGTTTGACACCGACCACGACGGCAAGGTGGACGTCACCATGGTCGACCTCGACGAGGACGGCACGCCGGACGAGGTCGTCGACGGCGACGGCGGCCTCCCGCCCGAGCAGTTGCCCCCGACCGTCCAGGTCTGACCGACCCGGCCCCCGTCGCCGCTTCCCGGCGCGGGGGCCGCGGCCTGTCCGGCGCCCGGTCAGCCGGCCAGCCGGAGGGTGGCCAGGTAGTACGGGGCGTCGCGGTCGTCCACATCGGTGAGCCGCCAGGCGCTGCCCCGGACCAGCTCGGCGAACTCGTCGGGCGAGCAGACCAGGTAGTCGAACCAGTCGGTGGCCAGCTCGCGGTAGCGCAGTCGCAGCCGCAGCTGCCCGCCGAGCCGGCCCCGGCGGCGGTTGCGCTCGTGGTAGCCCGTGTGCACCGGATCCCGGGTGCCGTACGGGTTGGTGCCGTGCGCGATGATCTGCGCTCCCGGGCGGGCCAGGGCGGCGAGCGCGGCCAGCAGCGCCGGTGCCCGGTCCCGCCCCTCGAAGAGGCCGAGGTTGTTGCCGAGCAGCAGGAAGGTGTCGTAGCGGGGGCCGTCGGCGACGTGCTCGTCCACCGTGCCGTGCACCAAGCGGCGTACGCCCCGGCGCCGGCACACGTCCAGCGCACCGGCCGAGGTGTCCAGCCCGGTGACCGGTACGCCGCGCTCCTGGAGCACCAGCGCGATCCGGCCGGCGCCGACCCCGATGTCCAGCGTCTCGCCCCGGGCCCGGTCCACCGCCCGGTGGTCGTACGGCTGCCACTGCGCCGGCCCGTCGAGGTAGTGGGCGGCCGGCGCGCCGTTGATCAGCCCGTCGTCACGTTCGATGATCTCGATGACCGGCCGGGGCAGGCGCCCGCCGACCATCGGCCGGGGACCGACCCCGGTGCCCACGGCGAGCGTGTCCCGCAGCAGCTCACCGACCACATCGCCGATCCGCGGCGCGCCCGTCATGCGCTTTACGCTATCCGGCCGGTCAGTCAGCCGCTCGGTCGTATCCTGACGGCGTGGCCACCTTGGACCGCCTGTCGGCGGAGAAGTACATCCTGCTGACGACCTTCCGACAGGACGGTCGATCGGTGCCGACCCCGGTCTGGGCGGTCCGGGACGGGGACGGGCTGGCGGTGTGGACGGCCGCCGACTCCGGCAAGGTCAAGCGGATCCGCAACAACGGCGCGGTGACCGTGGCGCCGTGCGACGTACGGGGTCGCCCGCACGGCGCGTCGGTGCCCGCGCACGCGACGTTCTACGACCCGGCCGGCAGCCGGCGCATCCGAGGGCTGATCAAGCACAAGTACCGGGTGCTGGGCCGGCTCACCCTGCTCGGCAGCCGGCTACGCCGGGGTGCCGGCGGCACCGTCGGCATCCGCGTCACCCTCGGCGAGGGGCGGACATGAATCAGGGGCGGCGGACCGAAGTCCACCGCCCCTGAGCCATCTGACGTGGTGCCGGCTCTCAGTCCCCCTGGCGCTGCTGGGGAATCTGCCCCTGCAGCAGGGCCCTGACCTCCGACTCGCGGTACCGGCGGTGACCACCCAGGGTCCGGATGGCGGAGAGCTTGCCCGCCTTGGCCCACCGGGTCACCGTCTTCGGGTCGACACGGAACATCGACGCCACCTCGGCCGGCGTGAGTAGCGGCTCTGGTTCGTGCGTTCGCGATGCCATCGGTCACTCCTCCACATGTATAGACATCGGCCGGGGTCCCGCCGGCCGACGCGTCTCCCATGGTCCGGCTAGTCCCCGATGTCCGACATGGGCCGAACGGCCGAACGTCCCTAGACGGACGGATGAACCATGCCCGATTTATGCGACTTTTACACGGCAGAAACTACCTTATTCGGACTCATGATCACGGTTCGTGAAGCGTCAACTACGAGCACACCTCGCCTTGGGAGCGCTCCGTGGGGCATTTGCCCTTAGTTGCACCGCTCGAGTAGTTGAACCGCCCGCCACCGCGCGACGAGCTTGTCGTACGCCGCGGAAGCCTCCTCGGCCTCGCCCCGGGACAGCCCGGCCAGGCCCGCGGCGACCAGCTCGGGCGAGTCGTCGGCCGCGAGCGTCTCGTCCGGCAGCAGCTCGACCAGGCCGCCGTAGTCGAGTTCGACCACCGAGCGCGGGTGGAACTCCTCCAACCAGCGGGCGGCCTCCTCGACCGCCTCGGTGATCGGCGCCTCGCCGACCGACTTGCGCAGCACCGACAGCGCCCGGGACGACCGCCGGCGGGCCTTCGAGATCTCCGTGCGGTAGCGCAGCGCCCGCCGGTCCGGCGAGGTGACCAGGTCGCGCTCCTCCTTGCCGAAGAGGACGAACCAGCGCAGAGGTACGCCCCAGGTGGCGATCTGCTCGTGCACCCGTGGCACGCCGTGCTCCAGCACCCGGGCGCCGCTGCGCCAGTCGTCCACCACCGCCTTGGCCTGGCCGGCGAGCACCGGCGGCACGAAGGCGTCGGCGAGCACCGAGGGCACCCCGTCCCGGGCGCTCAGCGCCGCCTCGGCCACCCGGATCCGCAGATTCCACGGGCAGACGAGCAGGGTGTCGTCGGTCTCCAGGACGTACGCCTCCTCGGGCGGGTCCGGCAGACGGGTCCAGCCCGCGCCCAGCGCCTCGATCACCGCCGTCCGCTGCCGGCCGGGCCCCTCCACGGGGGCGACCGCCCGCCCCTCCGACACGTAGCGCCGCCAGTACGACTGGCGGTCCCGGTCGAAGGCGGTCAGCGGCTCGTACACGCGCAGGTAAGAAGCGAAGAGCGACGGCACGGCGCGATCCTCCCACGAACGCCACCCCGTCGCGGTCAGCGCCCGCTCCGCAGGCGTGCCGCGGTCGGCGGCGGCGCGGCGGCCGATATTAGGCTCAACGTCATCCGGCAGCATCCCCGCCGGCGTCCACCAGGGCCGCGTCCCACGAGGACGCACCGACACCAGGAGCCAGTCATGGGCGTATTCGCGAGCACCGACGACCCGGGATCGACCGGTCACGAACAGGTCGTGTTCTGCCAGGACACGCAGAGCGGCCTCAAGGCGATCATCGGGATCTACTCCACCGCGCTGGGGCCCGCGCTCGGCGGCACCCGCTTCTACCCGTACGACAGCGAGGAGGCGGCCCTCGCCGACGTCCTCGACCTGTCCCGGGGGATGGCCTACAAGAACGCGCTCGCCGGGCTGGACCTGGGCGGCGGCAAGGCGGTCATCTGGGGCGACCCGGAGCAGATCAAGACCGAGGCGCTGCTGCGCGCGTACGGCCGTTTCGTGGAGTCGCTGGCCGGTCGCTACTACACCGCCTGCGACGTCGGCACCTACGTCCCGGACATGGACGTGATCGCCCGGGAGACCAGCTACGTCACCGGCCGCAGCGTCGAGCACGGCGGCGCCGGCGACTCCTCGATCCTCACCGCCTGGGGCGTCTTCCAGGGCATGCGCGCGGCCGCCGAGCACGTCTGGGGGTCGCCGACGCTGCGCGGCCGGCGGGTCGGCGTGGCCGGGCTCGGCAAGGTCGGCAAGTACCTGGTGGGCCACCTGCTCGACGACGGGGCCGACGTGGTGGCCACCGACGTCAACCCGCGGGCGCTGGAGTGGGCTCGCACCACCCACCCGCAGGTCACCCTGGTCGACGACGTCAGCATGCTGGTCGGCGGGGACATCGACGTGTACGCCCCGTGCGCCCTCGGCGGCGCCCTGAACGACGACACGGTGCCCGCGCTGCGCGCCAAGGTGGTCGCCGGCGCGGCCAACAACCAGCTGGCCCACCCGGGGATCGAGAAGCTGCTGGCCGACCGCGGCATCCTCTACGCACCGGACTACGTGGTGAACGCGGGCGGTGTGATCCAGGTCGCCGACGAGATCGAGGGCTTCAACTTCGACCGGGCCAAGCTGCGGGCCACCCGGATCTACGACACCACGCGGGAGATCCTGCACCTGGCCGACGCCGAGGGCGTCCCGCCGGCGGTCGCGGCGGACCGGCTCGCCGAGCGGCGGATGGCCGACGTCGGCCGGCTGCGCACGATCCACCTCCGCTGACCCCGCTTCCGGGAGCGGATCGCCGGATCCGCTCCCGGGGCCGCGCGGGTCCGGGCCGGGCCGTTAAGCTGGCTCTGGGATCAGTTCGTGCCGTTCTGTCCGGTGTCACGGGCGCTCACGGTTCCGCTCCTTACCGGGTACACTGGGTGACGGCCGGACCACCGCGACGCGCAGAGCCGGCCGACGGTAACCCGAGGTGCCGAACGGTGGCATCCCCATGTACCGTAAGAGCCACGAGAGATGCCTGACGTCATCGGGGCCCGCCTTCGGGCTGCCCCGCATTCTGTGCGAGGGGGTCGAGCCATGGGGCGCGGCCGTGCTAAGGCCAAGCAGACAAAGGTGGCCCGGGAGTTGAAGTACCACTCCCCGAACACCGACCTCGCCGCCTTGCAGCGAGAACTCGGCGGCAGCGGCAAGTCGGACCACGACTTCGACGACGACTACAAAGAGTATGTCGACGACGATGACGAGGACCACGCGGACGAGGACCCGGACCCCTGGGTCCGTCCGACCCGCTGACCCCCGGTCACATCTGAGCACGCGGTGAGCCCCGCGTGCTCACGCATGTGCCCGCCAGGCGGCGTACGAGCCGACGATCAGGGGCCTGCCACGCCGAAGCGACGGACAGGCCCCTGATCGGGGTGCGGCGCCCTCAGCGGGGCCGGTTGTTCCAGTTGTAGAAGGTCGGGATGTTCTCGAAGTGGTTCCAGGCGCAGACCGCGCCCTCGCCGCTTCCGCCCGCCACCTCCGACCGGAGCCGCCGCGCGGCCTCAGCCTCGCGCAGCAGGGCGACGAGCCCCGGGGCGGCGTCCCGCACCCGTTCGACGACCCCGGCCGGGGTGGGGCTGCCCGTCCCGCGCTCAGGCTGCCGGTGACTGGTGGTCTCGGGCATGCTCCAACACTCCCTCCAGTAGGCGGATCTTGCTGTTGCGGCAGTGTTCGGTCTCCGTACCGTCAAAACGCCCCAGCTCGAAGTAGCGGTTGGCGGCGTGGCCGCCACCGCAGAAGCCGAAGTAGGGACAGCTGGCCCGGCAGGCCTCGACACCGGCCAGGAACTCACCCACCCAGGGCGTCCGCTCCGTCCCGAGCAGGATCTCGGCCAGCGGGGTGTCCAGCACGTTGCCGCTGCTGAAGTCGCCGTACCTCGGGTCGGTGAAGCCGGCCAGCTCCGGCGAGAGCACGGTGACCGACCCGTCGTGCCCGATCGTGGGGATCGGGTCCAGCCGGCGGGGCAGGATCTCGTCCGCCAGGTCGTCCAGGACCGCCGACGCGTACCGCAGTGACCACTCGACCTCGCGCAGGTGGATCCGGGGCTCCCGGCGCCACGCCGCCACCAACTCGGCCCAGAAGGTGGTCACGTCGGCCGGGTCGTGGGCGTTGTCGCGGGTGTTGACGCCCTCGGTCTCCTCGATGTTGATCCCGAGCACGTCGCAGCCGAGGTCGAGGAAGTAGGCGTACAGCTCGGTGGCGAGCCCCGGCTCCGGGCGGGAGACCACCGCGAGCGCGGAGAACGGCAGCCCGTGCCGGCGGAGCGCCGCCACCCCGCGCAGGATCCGGTCGTACGCGGGCTGGCCGCCCCGGGTGACCCGGTCGCCGTTACGCTCCCGCGGCCCGTCCACGCTCACGCTCACCCGCATCCGGTGCTCGGCGAAGAACTCGCACCAGGCGTCGTCGATCAGCGTGGCGTTGGTCTGCACATGGTGCTCGACCTCGGGACCGAACGGCGCGAGCAGGGCCGCCAGGTGCTCCCTCCCGGCCGCGAGCGGCTCGCCGCCGTGCCAGACCACCGAGAACCGCTCTGCGGCCGCCCACGGGTTCACCGAGGCGGCCACCGCCTCGGCGACCAGGACCGGCATCCGCCGGTCGGCGGCACGGAACGGCAGATAGCAGTACGCGCAGTCAAGGTTGCAGAGGGTGGTCGGCTGCATCACGACGTACGACGGAACAGCGGCCACGCCACTCATCCCGCTGAACAGCTGTCCCCGAGCAGCCATTGCCCTCCCTTGCCTAGCCTGAGGGTGCCCTTCAGGCTAGGCGGCGTTGGCCACTCGGGTGAACCCCTGATCAGGTGCTCGTATGATCAGCGGAGCGTGATCACCCGCGGGTGTGCTGCCCGATCATCTGAACGTTCCCGGAACCCTCGATGATCTCACCGGCCTGCCACGCCTCGACGCCCCGGCCGGTGAGCGTGGCCAGCGCGCGGTCGGCGTCCTCGGCGGAGACGATCGCGAACATGCCGACGCCCATGTTGAACGTCGCCTCCATCTCCGGGTCCTCGATCCGCCCCTTGGACTGGATCAGGTCGAAGACCGGCTGCGGCCGCCAAGTGGAGCGGTTGACCACCGCGTCGACGTGCTCGGGCAGGACGCGCACCAGGTTGCCCGGGATGCCGCCGCCGGTGACGTGGGCCAGCGCCCGCACCTCGGCCTCGGCGATCAGCTTGAGGCAGTCCTGCGCGTAGATCTTGGTCGGGGTGAGCAGCTCCTCGCCGAGGGTGCGCTGCCGCCCGAAGTCGTCGATCACCACGTCGAGCCGCATCCGCCCGGCGCCGAGCAGCACGTGCCGGACCAGCGAGTAGCCGTTCGAGTGCAGGCCCGAGGAGCGCATGGCGATCACCACGTCGCCGACCTCGACCCGCTCCGAGCTGAGGATGTCGCTCTCCTCCACCACGCCCACGCCGGTAGCCGAGATGTCGTACTCGTCGGGTCGCAGCACGCCCGGGTGCTCGGCCGTCTCGCCGCCGAGCAGCGCGCAGCCGGCGTACCGGCAGCCGTCGGCGATGCCGGCGCCGATCTCGGCGACCTTGTCCGGGACGACCTCGCCGGTGGCGATGTAGTCCAGCAGGAAGAGCGGCTCCGCGCCGCAGGCGACCAGGTCGTCGACGACCATCGCGACCAGGTCGATGCCGACCGTGTCGTGGATGTCCATCTGCTGCGCGATCACCAGCTTGGTGCCCACGCCGTCGGTGGAGGAGGCCAGGATCGGGTTCTTGTACTTCTGCGTGTCCAGGCGGAACAGGCCGGCGAACCCGCCCAGGTCGCCGAGCACCTCCGGGCGGCGGGTCTGCCGCACCTTGGACTTGAGCAGCTCCACCGCGCGGTCACCCGCCTCGATGGACACGCCGGCGTCCGCGTACGAGACCGAGCGTTTGCGCGCCTGGCGGCTGGTGCCGGCCGTCCAGGGCTGGCGGTCGCCGCCGGCTCCGGTCGGGCTGCTTCCTGCGCCGCTGCGCTCGGACACGTGCGTCACGGTTCTCCCCTTTGTGGTTCTTGGTGCGACGCCGGAGGTGGCCGGGCCGCGCCGGGCGGTGCTACGGGCGGTGGACGGTGGCGCCGCCCGAAGTGGCGACGAGCGGAGGAGTGCTGCGCTCCGGGTCGACCGGGGCGCCGCTGGCGACCCGCCGGCCCACCCCTTCGAGCACGTGCTTGCCGATCAGATTGCCCGCCGGCAGCTCGATGGGGTACTCCCCATCGAAACACGCCCGGCAGAGCCGGGTCTTCGGCTGCTCGGTCGCGGCGATCAGGCCGGACAGCGAGACGTAGCCCAGCGTGTCGGCGCCGATCGAGCGCCGGACGCCCTCGTTGTCGAGCCCATTGGCCAGCAGCTCGGCGCGGGTGGCGAAGTCGATGCCGTAGAAGCACGGCCACTGGACCGGCGGCGAGGAGATCCGCACGTGCACCTCGAGCGCGCCCGCCTCGCGCAGCATCCGCACGATGGCCCGCTGGGTGTTGCCGCGCACGATCGAGTCGTCGACCACGACCAGCCGCTTGCCCCGCACGTTCTCCCGCAGCGGGTTGAGCTTGAGCCGGATGCCGAGCTGACGCAGGGTCTGCGACGGCTGGATGAAGGTGCGCCCGACGTACGGGTTCTTCATCAGGCCGGCGCCGTAGGTGATCCCGGACTCCTCCGCGTAGCCGATCGCGGCCGGGGTGCCGGACTCCGGCACCGGGATGACCAGGTCGGCCTCGACCGGGTGCTCCTTGGCCAGCTGGCGGCCGATCTGCACCCGGGCGGCGTGCACGTTCCGCCCGGCGATCGTGGCGTCCGGACGGGCGATGTAGACGTACTCGAAGAGGCAGCCCTTCGGCTCCGGCACGGCGAACCGGGTGGAGCGCAGCCCGTCCTCGTCGATGGCGATGAGCTCGCCCGGCTCGACCTCGCGGACCACGGAGGCGCCCACGATGTCGAGGGCGGCGGTCTCGCTGGCCACCACCCAGCCGCGCTCCAGTCGGCCGAGCACCAGCGGGCGGACGCCGTGGGCGTCGCGGGCCGCGTAGAGCGTCGACTCGTCCATGAACACGAAGCTGAACGCGCCGCGGAGCTGCGGCAGCACCTCCAGCGCGGCCGCCTCGACGGAGAGATCCGGCCGGCTGGCCAGCAGCATCGTCACCAGCGAGGTGTCGTTGGTCGAGCCGTCGGCGGCCAGGCCCCGCTCGGCGACCTCGCGCTGGAGCTCGGCGGTGTTGACCAGATTGCCGTTGTGGGCCAGCGCGATCGTCGTGCCGGCGCTGGTCGACCGGATGGTCGGCTGGGCGTTCTCCCAGGTCGACCCGCCGGTGGTGGAGTAGCGCGCGTGCCCGATCGCGACATGCCCACGCAGGCTGGCCAGGGTCGGCTCGTCGAAGACCTGGGCGACCAGGCCGAGATCCTTGTAGACCACCACGCCCGAGCCGTCGCTCACCGCGATGCCGGCG
Organism: Micromonospora sp. WMMD812; assembly: GCF_027497215.1. NCBI lineage: Bacteria > Bacillati > Actinomycetota > Actinomycetes > Micromonosporales > Micromonosporaceae > Micromonospora > Micromonospora sp. WMMD812. Next base: position 4,470,111 of record NZ_CP114904.1, read on the forward strand.
GCCTCCTGGCCACGGTGCTGGAGCGCGTAGAGGCCGAAGTAGGTCAGGTTGGCGACCTCTTCCCCGGGGGCCCAGACGCCGAAGACGCCGCAGGCGTCCTGGGGGCCGGGTCGCTGGGGGTCAAGGTCGTGGCTCAGCCGGCCGTCGCCTCGGGGCACCTGCCGCTCCCTCATGCTGCGTCTGGACCTGCCGGGCGGGCGGTGAGCCGCGCCGTCGGCCGGGACCACTGTCGTCGCCTGACAGTGTACGCGAATCGCCGTCGATACAGAAAGTCACGATCCGCCTCCAGCTAGTTACCGAAGTCACCCGTCGAGGCAGCTAGAGCGGCAGATGGGCGGAAAGGTCTGCCCGGATCCCACTCACCCGTACGCGACCCTCGGTGACCGCCTCCGCCCACGAGAGTCGCCCGGTGGCGAGCGCCAGCCAGGTCTCCGCGTCCATTTCCACCACGTTCGGCGGGGTGCCGCGGGTGTGTCGGGGACCGGGTACGCACTGGATCGCGCCGTATGGTGGGACACGCACCTCCACCGATCGGCCGGGGGCGCGCTCCGCGAGGGCGGCCAACAACGTCCGGACCGCCTCCCGGAGGGCCGGCCGTTCGGGCGTACGCCCCTCATCGAGCGCCGACAACACCGCCGTGACTGCGGCGGACTTAACGTGCGGAGAGGACATGACGGGACGATACGACCCGAGGTGGCGCGGTTCGACGCTGCCCCTGGGTCGCGCCGGGGCAGTCGGACAAGGCATAGTTGCCGACGGCGTATTCGTACCGTGATTATTCCCCGGCCCGGCGCCCGCCGGTGAGGGAAGTCAGCCCGGAAGGCGGTGGACGTGTCAACACACCGACGTGCCTGGAAGCAGCGGGCCGGTGTGGTCGTAGCGCTGGTTGCCGGCGCCATCTTCGCCCTCCCCGCCACACCAGCCCTGGCCGCCGTGAGCGTCACCAACGTCTCGGCCTCCCCCGGCACCGTCCAGGCGGGCGGAGAGGTCACGGTGAGCTACAACCTCAACGCCGACGGCCAGACGGTCGACGTCACGGTCAGCTCCAGCAACTCCAAGGTGCAGTGCACCGAGGGGTGTGACCAGGGCAATGTCACGGAGAGCCGCACCTACACGGCCAAGTTCAAGGTGGCCGACGACGCGCAGAACGGGTCCGCCCGCATCACGGTCCGGGCCAGGGCAGGCGGCCTCGGCGGCAGCAGCGAGGGCTCGACGACGGTCACGGTGACGGCCAAGGCGGCTCCGCCGCCGCCGACGCAGGCGCAGACCGTGCGGTCGATCTCCGGCAAGGTCGTCGTGCAGGCGAACGGCGACGCGGTGCCGAACGCCCTCGTGATCCTGCAGGACACCGGCGGCCACCGGTACGACACGACCAGTGACGGCAGCGGCAACTTCCGCTTCACCGGCACCTCGGACCGGCCGATCACTCCCGGCCGGATCGACGTCGGCGCCAGCTTCGACGACATCCGGGCCATCAAGAGCTTCAACGCCAGCGCCGGGCAGTCCATCAGCGGCCAGCGGATCAGTCTGGCGATCAAGGTCGAGGTGACGCCGAGCGCCACCCCGTCGGCCACCGCCGAGGCGCTGCCCACCGAGGAGCCCACCGCGGAGGAGGGCACGGAGGAGACGCCCGAGGCGACCGAGGGCGCGGCGGCCAACGCCTCCAACGAGGACTCCGGCGGCGGCATCGGCAACTACGTGATCATCCTGCTCGGCGGCCTGCTGGTCGCCGCGGGTGTCGGCACGATCGTCCTGCTCTGGATGAAGCGCAAGGAGAACCCGGACGACGACGCCGACGGCGCCCCGGCCGGCCCCACCGGTCCCGGCGGCGGGCCGGCCGCCCGCGGTGCCTACCACGGTGCGGACGACCGGACCCGGGTGGTCAACCCGGTCGGCGCCGGGCCGGACCCGACGATGGTCGGCGGCGCCGCGCTGAGCGAGGCGCCCACGATGATGCACCGCCCGGTGGTCGACGACGTCCCGCCGGACCCGTACGGTGCGCCTCCGCAGCAGTACGGCGCCGGCGGCCAGCAGGGCTGGGCCGGCGGTGGCTACGGCGACGAGCCGGCCGGCTACGGCGCGAACGGCTACGGCAACGCTCCCTCCTCGGGCGGCGGCTACGGCAACGCTCCGGGCTCCGGTGGCGGCTACGGCGCCGGCGGCGCGGACGGCGGCTACGGCAACGCCCCCGGCTACGGCGCGGGCGGTCCGGGCGCGGACGGCGGCTACGGCAACGCCCCCGGTTCCGGTGGCGGCTACGGTGCCGCGCCCTCCTCCGGCGGCGGCTACGGCAGCCGGGACTACACCGCCCCGGCCGGCGCGGCGGGCTACCCGCCGGCACCTGCCGGCGGCGGCGCGGGCTACGGCGAACGCTACGACGAGCCGACCGGTCGCTACACCGGCGACAACACGCAGTACCCCGCCCCGGCCGACCCGTACGCCACCGGGCTCTACCAGCAGGACCAGGGGCAGAGCCAGGGCTACGGCCAGACGGAGTCCGCGCCGTACGGCCGGGGGGCCGAGCCGACCGGCGGGTACGACCAGCGCGGCGGCTACGACCAGGGTGGTTACGGCCAGCAGGGCGGGTACGACCAGCAGAACGGCTACGGCCAGGACGCTCCGACGCAGCGCGGCGGCTACGACGACCGCGGCTACGACCAGGGCGGGTACGGCCAGCAGGGCGGCTACGGCCAGGAGCCCTCGACGCAGCGCAGCGGGTACGACGACCGCGGCGGCTACGACCAGCAGGGCGGCGGCTACTACGGCGACCAGAACCAGGGTGGCCGGGGTCGCGACGCCGCCCCCCACCAGGACCGGGGCGGCCGGCGGCTGGACTGGCTGGACGACTGACCGACCGGCGGGACACCGCCGCAGGCAACCACGAAGGGGCCGCCCGAACGACCGGGCGGCCCCTTCGGCATGTCCCGGGACGGGGGAATCAGGCCGCGGCGAACGCGCCCTGGCGCAGCAGCGGCACCACGTCCGACACGTCGACCTGCACGGCGATGTCCACGTCCCCGCCGAACCCGTGCTCGACCAGCTCCCGACCGGAGACGCACCCGCGGACCGCGGCCGGTACGTCCGGTGTGCTGGCCAGCGCGGCGAGCGCCATGGCCGCCTCCACGGAGAGCCCACCCGGTACGCCGGAGAGCGCGTCCAGCACGCTGGCGGCGCCGAGCTGGTCCTCCACCGAGGGGCGCAGCGACCCGTCCGGCCAGCGCTCCCCGGCGGCGACGACGCCCACCGGGGCGTCCGACGAGCCGTACCCCTGGCGGCGCAGCCATCGCCCGACGGCGCGGGCGTTGCGCAGGCAGGCCGCCACCACCGGGAGCCCGGTGGCGCTGGCCGCGGCGCTGATCGCCGAGCCGTTGGGCGAGGGCAGCACGAGGTCGGCGACGACCGGGGCGGTGCTCAGTGCCGCAGGCGAGAGCGACCACGGCTGCTCCGGGCTGGCCTGCCGGCGGCCGACCGCTGCCACGGCGCCGACCCGGCGCGCGTAGTCGGCCGCCTGTTCGCCCCACGGGAACGGGTGCACCCGCATGCCCCGGCTGACCGCGACCTCGACGGCGGTGGTGAACGAGAGCACGTCCACCACCACCAGCGCGGCACAGACGCGGCCCAGTTCGGCCGCGCCGGTCAGGCCCCAGTCGAAGCGGGCACCGGAACCGGGTTGGGCGTAGACCGCGGCAGTCAACGCCTCAGCGCTCGTCAGGCGCCGACGGCTGTTCGGTGGCACCGGAGTCAGGGTCCGCCGGCTCGTCGCCGATCGGTTCGTCGGCCGCCTGCGCGGCGACCGGCTCCACCGGACCGGCCGGCGCGACCGGCCCGGCCGAGGCGATCGGCTCGCTCTCGACCGACTCCGGGTCGACCGGAGCGACCTCGGCCGCCGAGTCCGCGACCGGCAGCGGCACGGCCTCGACGGCCCCCGCCACACCGGTCGCCGGTGCCGGCACCTCGACCGACTCCAGGCCGCCGAAGAGCTTCGGCAGGGTGGCGGTGTGGGCGGCGCGCAGCTCGTCCAGGCCGATCCGGAACTGGCCGTGCACCTCCAGCGCGCCGCCGGTCGGGTCGGTGACCCCGATCAGCTCGAGCGCCACGCCGCGCTCGGCGCAGAGGGCGGTGAACGCCTTCTCGTGCCCGCGCGGCACCGACACCAGCACCCGCCCGGCGGACTCGCTGAACAGGTAGACGAACGGCATCGAGCCGCCGGCGAACTGCTCCGGCACCGCGATCCGGGCCCCCACCCCGCGACGCAGGCAGGACTCGACCAGGCTCTGGGCGAGGCCGCCGTCGGAGAGGTCGTGCGCCGAGCTGAGGTGGCCCACCCGGGCCGCCTCGGCCAGCAACTCGGCCAGCGCCTTCTCCCGGGCGAGGTCGACCTGCGGCGGGATGCCGCCGAGGTGTTCGTGGGTCACCCAGGCCCACTCCGAGCCGGAGAGCTCGACGTGCGTCTCGCCGAGGAGGAAGAGCTGGTCGTGGTCGCCGTTCGGCCGCGGCACGAAGCCCATCGGCACCCGGTCGGCCACGTTGTCCAGCACGCCCAGCACGCCGACCACCGGGGTCGGGTGGATCGCCGCCGCGCCGGTCTGGTTGTAGAAGCTGACGTTGCCACCGGTCACCGGGATACCCAGCTCGGCGCAGCCGTCCGCGAGGCCGCGGACGGCCTCGGCGAACTGCCACATCACGCCCGGGTCCTCCGGCGAGCCGAAGTTGAGGCAGTTGGTGACCGCGATCGGCTTCGCGCCGGTGACGGCCACGTTCCGGTACGCCTCGGCCAGCGCGAGCTTCGTGCCGTGGTACGGGTCGAGCCGGGTGTACCGGCCGTTGCCGTCCACCGACAGGGCCACCCCGAGCCCGGTCCGCTCGTCGATGCGGATCACGCCGGAGTCCTCCGGCTGGGCGAGCACGGTGTTGCCCAGCACGTAGCGGTCGTACTGCTCGGTGACCCAGGTCTTGTCGGCCAGGTTCGGCGAGGCGATCATGCGCAGCACGGTCTCCCGCAGCGCCTCCGGGTCGGCCGGGCGGGGCAGGGTCTCGGCCCGGTCGGCCTGGAGCAGGATCAGGTCGGCCGGCTCCCGCATCGGGCGGGCGTAGACCGGGCCGTCGTCGACCAGCGAGCCCGGCGGCACGTCGACCACCAGGTGGTCCCGCCAGGTGATGGTCAGCCGGCCGGGGCGGCCGTCCGGCGCGGGCGCGGTCACCTCGCCGATCGCGGTGGCCAGCACGCCCCACTTCTCGGCGGTCTTGAGCACCGCGTCGAGCTTGTCGGGCGCGACGACGAGCAGCATCCGCTCCTGCGACTCGCTGGCGAGGATCTCGTGCGGCTCCATCGAGGGCTCGCGCAGCGGCACCCGCTCCAGCCACACCCGCATGCCGGTGCCGGCCGCCGCGGCGGTCTCGGTGAGCGCACAGGTCAGCCCGGCGCCGCCGAGGTCCTGGATGCCGACCACCAGCTCGGCGTCGTACAGCTCGAGACAGGCCTCGATCAGCAGCTTCTCGGTGAACGGGTCGCCCACCTGCACGGCCGGGCGGCGGGCCTCGCTGCCCTCGTCGAAGGTGGCGCTGGCCAGCACCGACACGCCGCCGATGCCGTCCCGGCCGGTCTTGGCGCCCATCAGCACCACGACGTTGCCGGGGCCGGCGGCGGCCTTGTTCTGCAGCCGGTTGACCGGCAGCACGCCGAGGCAGAGCGCGTTGAGCAGCGGGTTGCCCTGGTAGGACGGGTCGAAGACCAGCTCGCCGCCGATGTTCGGCAGGCCGAGGCAGTTGCCGTAGCCGCCGACACCGGCGACGACGCCGGTGAGCACCCGGGCGGTGTCCGGGTGGTCGGCGGCGCCGAAGCGCAGCGGGTCCATCACCGCGACCGGGCGGGCGCCCATCGCCAGGATGTCCCGCACGATGCCGCCGACGCCGGTGGCCGCGCCCTGGTAGGGCTCGACGAAGCTCGGGTGGTTGTGCGACTCGACCTTGAAGGTCACCGCCAGCTCGTCGGAGACCTGCACGACGCCGGCGTTCTCACCGATGCCGGCGAGCAGCCGGTCGCTCGACGGGGCCTTCTCACCGAACTGGCGCAGGTGCACCTTGCTGGACTTGTACGAGCAGTGCTCGCTCCACATGATCGAGTACATCGCCAGCTCGGCCTGGGTGGGCCGCCGGCCGAGGATCTGCCGGATCCGGTCGTACTCGTCGTCGCGGAGACCGAGCTCGGCGTACGGCTGGAGCTCGCCGGGCGTGCCACCGGCGCGCGGCACGGTGTCCACGCCGTCGGCCCAGTCCGCGGCCGTCGGCTCGGCGGGCCGGGCCGGCTGGGCCGCGGCGGCCGGCGGTACGACGGCCGCCGGGCTCGGCTCCACCGGCTGCGCCGGCGCGGCCGGGAAGGCCTCCGGGGTCTCCCGTACCGGGTCCGGATGGGTGGTCATGACCTCTCCTCGCTGCGCTCGTGCCCGCCCGCCGGGCGGTCGAGCTGGCCGATCGTCCTGGCGCTCACGCCGGCGCCCCCACCAGGTGCTTGAGGGCGGAGGTGAAGAAGCCGAGCCCGTCCAGGGAGGGGCCGGTGAGCGCCTCGACCGCGTGCTCGGGGTGCGGCATGATGCCGACCACGTTCCCGGCCTGGTTGGTGATCGCGGCGATGTCGCGCTGCGACCCGTTGGGGTTGCCGCCGATGTAGCGGGCGACCACCCGGCCCTCGGCCTCGAGCTGGTCCAGCGTCGCGGCGTCGGCGACGTAGCAGCCCTCGCCGTTCTTGACCGGGATCAGGATCTCCTGGCCGGGCTGGAACGCGTTGGTCCACGCGGTGCCGGCCGTCTCGATGCGCAGGAACTGGTCCCGGTTGCGGAAGTGCAGGTGCTGGTTGCGGGTGAGCGCGCCGGGCAGCAGGTGGGCCTCGCAGAGGATCTGGAAGCCGTTGCAGATGCCGAGCACCGGCAGGCCGCCCCGGGCCGCGTCGACGATCGTCTCCATCACCGGGGCGAACCGGGCGATCGCGCCGCACCGCAGGTAGTCACCGTAGGAGAAGCCGCCGGGCAGGACGACCGCGTCCACGCCGTGCAGGTCCGGGTCACCGTGCCAGAGCCGGACCGGCTCGGCGCCGGCGAGCCGGACGGCCCGGGCCGCGTCCCCGTCGTCGAGCGAGCCGGGGAAGGTGACCACTCCGACCCGCGCGGTCACGGTCGCGCGCCCGCGGTCTCGTCGGCCTCGACCAGGCGGACGGTGAAGTCCTCGATGACCGGGTTGGCGAGCAGCTTGTCGGCGATCTCCCGGGCCCGGTCCAGGTCCGGCTCACCGGTGAACTCGATCTCGATCCGACGACCGATCCGGACCGAGGCGACGTCGCTGACGCCGAGCCGCGGCAGCGCGTTAGCGACAGCCTGGCCCTGCGGATCGAGGATCTCGGGCTTGAGCATGACGTCGACGACGACGCGAGGCACTGGGCACTCCTGACTGTGTACGCAGTTGGGTGCCGACCCACATGGGGCGAGCGCAGCCAGCCTACCTGGCAGATATCGCTCCGGCCGCACCGGCCGGGCTCGGTCGAGGCAGTGATCGACGTAACCACCCGTCGCGCGGGGCCCGTAGCGCCCCGAGAGCCTCGACACCCGCTCCCACCAGGCCATTTAAGGCGTGCGGAGAGGCCGAATCGTTACATTGCCCAATCTCGATCGAATCCTTGAAATCGGCGCCGCCGACCCCTAGCCTACATCGACAGAGTTCGATGATCTGGCGATGGGTGACCCCCACCGCCGGCCACCCCGCCCGGCGACCCCGGGTCCCGCCCACCGTCAAGGAGTCCACCGAGATGCGTATCCGTTCCCTGCTCGTGGCGATCAGCACCGCGCTGGTCGGCGTCGTCGGCGCCGCCTCGGGCGCCACCGCCGCCCCCGAAGGGCCGCAGCCCATCATCGGCGGCGGCACCGTGTCGTCCGCCCCGTGGGCCGCCGCCGTCTTCAGCAACGGCTCGTTCACCTGCTCCGGCAGCGTGATCGCCGCGCAGTGGGTGCTCACCGCCCGCCACTGCGTCAGTGGCTCGATGTCGGTCCGCGTCGGCAGCGTGTACCGCTCCTCGGGCGGCGTCACCCGCACGGTCAGCGCCACGTACACCCGCTACGACCTGGCCCTGATGCGCCTCTCCAGCTCGGTGAGCACCTCGGCGGTCACGCTGGCCACCAGCAACCCGCCGATCGGCTCGACCAACTCGATCTACGGCTGGGGCATGACCTGCTACAGCGGCTGCTCCGCGTCGAGCCAGCTCAAGACCGCCAACGTCCAGGTGACCAGCAACAGCGCCACCGACGCGTACGGCGGGCAGGCGATCCGCAGCACGCGGATCAACGGCAACGCCTGGCGGGGCGACTCGGGCGGCCCGCAGTTCTACAACGGCCGGCAGGTCGGCGTCGCGTCGACCGCCGACGGCGTGAACATCCAGAACTACGGCAGCGTCGCGTACAACCGATCCTGGATCACCTCGGTGGCCGGTGTCTGACGGTTAGCGCCCTGGGCGGCGCGGATGGCCGACGACGTGCCGGCCGTCCGCGCCGCGCGGTTTTTCAGCATCCGATCAGGTGAACAATCTTCACGATCGGGTGTGGCCCGCCCTGACAGCATCGGAACCGTGCTGGTCGTGACGACGGACCAACTGCCCGGGTACGAGATCCGCCAGATCCTCGGTGAGGTGGTGTCATCGATGGCCAGGACGCGTAACCCGTACCGCGAGGGCGTCAAGAACCTGCGCGGCGGGGCGTACGACCCGATGGCCCCCGACAACCTCACCCGGTGGCGCACCGACTCCGTCGCCCGGCTGGGCGAGGAGGCCCGCCGGCTCGGCGCGAACGCCGTGATCGGCATGCGGTTCGACAGTCGCGACTGCGGCGAGATGTGGATGGAGATCTGCGCGTACGGCACGGCGGTGATCGTCGTACCCAAGGTGCCCGACGTCATGCCGCACGACCAGCCCCTGGTCGCCGCGGAGACGGCCCACGAGCCGGAGCTCGCGGAGGCGCCCAGCGGCATCGCCGAACCGGCGAGCGCGCCCAACCTCTCCACCGCCGCCGAAACCCCCACCCGCGAACCCTGACCCCACCACCACCCGGCCAACCTCCCCGGTTGATCATGACGTTTGCGGCACTTCTGGAGATCGACTTCGCCGCAGACCTCATGATCAACGCGGTGAGCGTCGGGGGGCCGCCGTGGGGTTAGAGGATCGGGGGTGGGCTGTAGGTGGCGGCGTCGGGGTGGGATTCGACGATCTTGCTGATGCGGCGGGTCACCGACTGGACCTGGGCGGGGGCCGCGCCGACGAAGGCGGCCCGGTCGGCCACCAGCTCGTCGATCTCGGCCCGGGTGAGGCCCAGCCGGCCGTCCGCGGCGAGCCGGTCGAAGAGGTCGTTCTCGAGCGCGCCCTTCTCCCGCATGCCCAGCGCGACGGCGACCGCGTGCTCCTTGATCACCTCGTGCGCGACCTCCCGGCCCACGCCGCGCCGGACCGCCGCCACCAGGATCTTCGTGGTGGCCAGGAACGGCAGGAAGCGCTCGAGCTCCCGGTTGATCACCGCCGGGTACGCGCCGAACTCGTCGAGCACGGTGAGGAACGTCTGGAACAGCCCGTCGGCGGCGAAGAACGCGTCCGGCAGGGCCACCCGGCGGACCACCGAGCAGGAGACGTCGCCCTCGTTCCACTGGTCGCCGGCCAGCTCGCCGACCATCGACAGGTAGCCCCGGATGATCACGGCGAACCCGTTCACCCGCTCACTGGACCGGGTGTTCATCTTGTGCGGCATCGCGCTGGAGCCCACCTGGCCGGGCTTGAAGCCCTCGGTCACCAGCTCCTGGCCGACCATCAGCCGGATCGTCGTGGCCAGCGAGGACGGCCCGGCGGCCACCTGGGCCAGCGCGGAGACCACGTCGAAGTCGAGTGACCGGGGGTAGACCTGCCCGACGCTGTCGAGCACCCGGGAGAAGCCGAGGTGCCCGGCCACCCGGCGCTCCAGCTCGGCGACCTTCTCCGCGTCGCCGTCGAAGAGGTCGAGCTGGTCGGCGGCGGTGCCGACCGGACCCTTGATCCCCCGCAGCGGGTAGCGGGCGATCAGGTCCTCCAGCCGCTCGTACGCGATGAGCAGCTCCTCGGCCGCCGACGCGAAGCGCTTGCCGAGCGTGGTGGCCTGCGCGGCCACGTTGTGCGAGCGGCCCGCCATCACCACGCCGGAGTACTCGTGCGCGTGCCACGCCAGCCGGGCCAGGGTGGCGACCACCCGGTCCCGGATCAGCTCCAGCGACGCGCGGATCTGGAGCTGCTCGACGTTCTCGGTGAGGTCCCGGGACGTCATCCCCTTGTGCACGTGCTCGTGCCCGGCGAGCGAGCTGAACTCCTCGATCCGGGCCTTCACGTCGTGCCGGGTGACCCGCTCGCGCGCCGCGATCGAGGCCAGGTCGACGTCGTCGACCACCCGCTCGTACGCCTCGACCACCCCGTCCGGCACCGGCACGCCGAGGTCACGCTGGGCGCGGAGCACGGCGAGCCAGAGCCGCCGCTCCATCCGGATCTTCTCCTCCGGGGACCAGAGGGCGACCAGTTCCGGCGAGGCGTACCGGTGGGCGAGCACGTTCGGGATCGTCGTCACGTACCTCAGTCTCCCGCATCCGGTCGGAGCGGCGTCGGTGAGCCCCGTCCCCTGGGGCGGGGCTCACCGACTCAGGATCGAGGCAGCTCGTACACGGTGACCGGACCCGAGACGTGCCGGACCGGCGCCAGCCGGGCCAGCTCCGGCGAGACCGCCCCGGCGCGGGCGTCGGCGAAGAGCCAGCGCACACCGAACTCGCGACGCAGCCGGTCCAGGTCGGCTGCCGTGGGGGCGGTGAAGACCCGCTCGTTCAGCGCGAACAACTCCGCGTCCGGTGGGCCCTGCCGGGGGTAGCCGAGGCCGTCCTTGCCGTGCGCGGCCAGCGCCGCGTCGGTGTACGCCCAGCTCTCCACCACCGCCCGGTGCCCGCCCAGACCGGTCACCCAGTAGGCCCGCGCGTCGCAGTGTGGGGTCGTCCGCACCGGCCGGCAGTGCACATTGGTCGCGACCACGTCGTCGTCGGCGGCGTGCGCGTCCAGCCACAGCGCGCCACGCATCTCGGCGGCGGTCACCACGAACCGCTGGCCCGCCGGGTCGGCCGGAGCGGCCTCCTGGTTGACGGAGCGCACGATCCCCTCGACTCCCGGGACCACGCTGGCACCGAGGAGCGCCGCGGTCACGCCGGCCAACGCCACCGTCGACCACCGCCGGCCGCCGAGCCGCCCCGAGCCCGTCCGCCGCACGCCGGGCCGATGCCCGCCGTCCGGGTCACCGGGGCGGTCCCCACCCTTCTCACCGGACGTCTCCCCCGCGTCGGCGGGCTCGCCCGCCCCGGCCACAAGGGCACCGTCCGGCAGGTCCGGCCGGGGTGCGCCGTCGGGGTGGGCGATCCCGTCCCGGTCGGCGGCGCGGCGGCCGAGCAGGGCGGTGACGCCGACGGCGAGCGCCGCCGCGAGGATCACGAAGGCGGCGAGCCGGGCGGCGCTGCCGGCCAGCACCCCGAGCCAGCCCGCCGGAGTCGGCGCGGGCCGACCGATCGCCGGCGCGACCAGCTGCGCGACCGCGCCGGCCGCCGCGGCGGTCAACGCCGCCGGCCAGGCCGGCCGGATCGCCGCGAAGAACCATCCGGTCAGCACCGCACCGAACGGGATCACCGCCAGCCAGAAGTAGATCTGACTGGCCGACGGGTGGTGGAAGACCCAGGTTGCGCCGGCGCCGGCGGTCACCGCACCGGCGAGCAGCCAGCCGGCCGGGTCGGCCCGGTGTTCGCGGGACGCCGGCAGCAGGAAGCCGACCAGCCGGGGCGCCTGCATCAGCAGCCACCAGGCGAGCAGGGAGAGCACGACCACCCAGCCGGTCACATCGGCGTGGGCGAGGCCGGGGGTGAGCACCCCGCCCGCCTTGACGCCGTCGTCGGAGCCGACGGTCTCGCCGTACGCCAGCCAGAAGCGGAGCAGCCCGAACAGCTGCACCCGGAGGGTGCCCGCGCCACCGCCGGCGAAGAGCCGATACCCGACCCCCATCGCCGCGAGCAGACAGAGCAGTGCCGCCAGCGCCGGCCACGGCACCCGGCGGCGCGTCCACCAGGCGACCAGGCCGGCCAGCACGAGGCCGGCGATCAACGGCGGCAGGGCGCTGGACTTGGCACCGGCGCAGGCCAGCCCGATCGCCGGCACCAGCACCCAACCGGGGCCGAGGCCCCGACCCCGGACCACCTCGACGCAGAGCCCGGCGAGCAGCACCACGAGCGGCAGGACGTACGTCTGCGACGGGCTGGCGTACGACAGCGGGATGGTGCCGTCGGCGACGGTGGAGCCGAGGACCACCGGCAGCCCGACGTAGCCGAGGGCGGCGACGACCGGCCCGGACCACCACACTCCGGCCAGGTCCCGGGCAAGGCCCGCGGTGACCAGCGCCGCGGTGGCGACGACCGGCACCAGCCAGAGGCGCAGCAGCACCGTCGCCGGCGGCAGTCCGGTGATCATGCTGCCGGCGGCGATGTGGGCGTCCGAGAGGTAGTGGTAGCGCAGCGACTCGCCGGCCACGTGCGGCAACTCGAACGGCATGGACCGGGTCAGCTCCTGCACCAGACCCAGGTGATAGAGCAGGTCCTGGTAGTAGCCGTGATTCACCGGCGGCAACGGGACCAGGCGCCACTGGGCGACGCCCCAGATCAGCAGCAGCAGGAGAACCGCGCAGGTCGACCAGTGCCAGGCCACCGGGAGCGGCCGGCGCGGCCCGACCCGCCAGTGCCGGCGCAGCCGAGGCACCGCCACGAACGCTGCCACGACCGGCACCGGCCACCAGCGCAGCAGTTGCTGCCCGCCGGTCGCGGCGGCCAGCGCCCAGGCCGCCAGTTCGAGCAGGAGTCCGGTCGCCGCGCCGTAGCCGAGGTCCTCGGCCAGGTTGCCCCGGCCACCCCGCAGCGCGCGGTGCACCAGGGTCCCGGGCAGCACCAACGCCAGCCCCCAGTAGGCCGCGAATTTGATCACGTCGGCCGCCGGCACGCCCGTCCACCACCAGGCGGCGGGCAGCGCGGCGAGCACGACCAGCCAGGGCAGCGTCGCCAGGACCCGCTGGTCGACGGGCCGCCGAGCGGGGCCGACCGGTGCGGGGGCGCGCTCGGCGAGCAGCGCCTCAGCCACCGGTGACCACGGCGGGCTGGCGTGGCGACGGGGCGTCCGCCGCGTCGGGGTCGGCCGCCACCTCGTCGGCGTCCAGGGAGTCCGCGCCGATGTGGAACGTCGGGCGGCTCTGCACGGTGGCGTAGATCCGCCCGACGTACTCGCCGAGCAGGCCGAGGCAGACCAGCTGCACGCCGCCCAGCAGCAGCACGGCGACGAACGTCGAGGTCCAACCGGGGATGGTCACCCCGCGGAGGTGGGCGACGAGGCCGAACGCGATCAGCACAAGGCAGCCCAGGAAACTGACCGCGCCGAGCCAGGTGGCCAGCCGCAGCGGCGCGGCGGAGAAGTTGGCCACGCTGTCCCAGGCGAGGGCGACCATCTTCGGCAGCGGGTACTTCGTCTCCCCCGCCACCCGGGCGGCCCGGACGTAGCGCACCTCGGCGCTGGGGAACCCGAGCGCCGGCACCAGCAGCCGGTAGACCGGCGTGCGTTCGGGCAGCCGGCGCAGCGTCTCCACCACCTCCCGGCTGATCATCCGGAAGTCGCCGGCCTGGGCGGGTACCTCGGCGCCGACGACCCGCCGCATCAGCCGGTAATAGGCGCGCGCGGTGTGTCGCTTGAAAATCGTGTCGGTGCTGCGGTCGACGCGGACGCCGTACACCACGTGGGCGCCCGCCCGGGCCAGCCGGAGCATCTCGCTGATGGTCTCCGGCGGGTCCTGGAGGTCCGCGTCGAGGCTGACCACCCAGGCGCCCCGGGACCGGTGCAGGCCGGCGGTGAGGGCGGCCTGGTGACCGCTGTTGCGGCGCAGCCGGATCGTCCGCAACTGCGGCCACTCCCGGGACTGCTCGGTCAGCAGGGCGACGGTGCCGTCCCGGCTGCCGTCGTCGACGGCGACCACCTCGTACGGGACATCCAGCCCGTCGAGCACCGGCCGGAGCCGGGCGACGAAGGCGGGGATCACCGCTTCTTCGTTGAACATGGGGACGACCACGGACAGCGTGATCTCCCCAGATGTGTGCGTTCCCATCGCTTGCCGGCCCCGTTCCGGACGCAGAGGAGTCATCTGGTCACGTGCGTGGGCACGTGGCGAGTCACCTTCGCGTGACGAGATGGCGGCGGCCTGGCGCCGGCATGAACGGTTGACGAACGCTGGTCAGCCGCCCGGGAACGGCCGGCACGTCCGGCGACCCGCGACCGGTACGTCCCTTTGGGGGCGGCTCAGCGCTCCAGGATCGCCGTCACACCCTGGCCGCCGGCGGCGCAGATCGAGATCAGGCCACGGCCGGCGCCCTTCTCGGCCAGCAGCTTCGAAAGCGTCGCCGCGATCCGGCCGCCGGTCGCCGCGAACGGGTGTCCCGCGGCCAGCGAGGAGCCGTTGACGTTGAGCTTCTCGCGGTCGATCGCGCCGAGCGGGGCGTCCAGCCCGAGGCGGTCCTTGCAGAACTCCGGCGACTCCCACGCGGCCAGGGTGGCCAGCACCTGCGAGGCGAACGCCTCGTGGATCTCGTAGTAGTCGAAGTCCTGAAGGGTCAGCCCGGCCCGGGCGAGCATCCGCGGGACCGCGTACGTCGGTGCCATCAGCAGCCCCTCGTCGCCGTGCACGAAGTCGACGGCGGCCGTCTCCGACCAGCTGAACCAGGCGAGCACCGGCAGGCTGTGGGCGCGGGCCCACTCCTCGGAGGCGAGCAGGACGGTGGACGCCCCGTCGGTCAGCGGCGAGGAGTTGCCGGCGGTCATCGTCGCGTGCTCGGCGTCCGGCCCCTTGGCGCCGAAGACCGGCTTCAGCGAGCCCAGCTTCTCCAGGCTGGTGTCGGCACGGAGGTTCTGGTCCCGGGTCAGCCCGAGGTAGGGCGTCATCAGGTCGTCGAAGAAGCCCCGGTCGTACGCGGCGGCCAGCCGCTGGTGCGACCGGAGCGCCAGCTCGTCCTGCGACCGCCGGTCGACGTTCCAGCGCAGCGCCGTGCGGGCGGCGTGCTCCCCCATCGACAGTCCGGTACGCGGCTCGGCGTTGCGCGGGATCTCCGGCTTGAACGGCTGGAGCGGGCGGAGTTTCGCGGCCACCTTGAGCCGCTCGCCCAGCGTGCGTGCGCTGTTGAGCTTGAGCAGCGTCCGACGCAGGTCCTCGTTGACGGCGAGCGGCGCGTCCGAGGTGGTGTCCACGCCGCCGGCGATGCCGACGTCGATCTGCCCGAGAGCGATCTTGTTGGCGACCAGGATCGCCGCCTCCAGGCCGGTGCCGCAGGCCTGCTGGATGTCGTACGCCGGGGTGTGCGGGTCGAGCCGGGAGCCGAGCACCACCTCGCGGGTGAGGTTAAAGTCCCGGGAGTGCTTGAGCACCGCCCCGGCGACCACCTCGCCGACCCGCTGCCCGGCCAGCCCGTACCGGGCGATCAGCCCGTCCAGCGCAGCACCGAGCATGTCCGCGTTGGACGCGCTCGCGTAGCGCGAGTTGGAGCGGGCGAAGGGGATGCGGTTGCCGCCGATGACCGCCACCCGCCGGATGCTCTGCACGATCCGCCTCCTCGACAGTGTTGCCCGTACCCTACTCGCCAGTAGGCTACGCCTATGACCGACAGGTACGCGAGCTTCGTCCAATCGGGGGCCGGCCGCGCGCTGGTCAAGCGCCTCGGGCTGCCCGACCCGCCGCGACTGCGCCGGCACCGCCCCGGCGACCCGCTCCTCCCCGGGCCGGCCCTGCTGGGCGCGGCCACCGGCGGCCGGCTCGTCGAGCCGGTCGGCAAGCTGCTGGCCGCCGCCGGGACAGAGGTGCGCGAGCCGGCGGGGGTCGAACCGGAGGCGCGCTTCGGCGCGCTCGTCTACGACGCCACCGGCATCTCCGACTCGACCGGGCTGCGGCAGCTCTACGACTTCTTCCACCCGCCGGCCCGCTCGGTCGCGCCGAGCGGCCGGGTGATCGTGTTGGGCACCCCGCCCGCCGAATGCGCCGACCCCCGGGAGGCCACCGCCCAGCGGGCGCTGGAGGGGCTCACCCGCAGCATCGGCAAGGAGTTCGGCCGTGGCGTCACCGCCCAACTGGTGTACGCGACCCGCGCGGCCGGTGCCGGCGAGAACGGCCCGGACCTCCCGGCCGGCACGCTCACCGGCCTGGAAGCGACCCTCCGTTTCCTGCTCTCCGGCCGCTCGGCGTACGTCTCGGGGCAGGTGATCCGGATCGGCGCGGGTCCGGCGACCACGCCGGCCGACTGGGACCGCCCGCTGGACGGCCAGGTCGTCCTGGTCACCGGGGCTGCCCGCGGCATCGGCGCGGCGCTGGCCCGGGTGCTCGCCCGGGACGGCGCGCAGGTGGTGGCCCTGGACGTCCCGGCCGCCGGGGACGCGCTGGCCGGGGTGGCGAACGAGATCGGGGGCACCGCCGTACAGCTCGACCTGACCGCGCCGGACGCACCGACCCGGCTCGCCGAGCACCTCGCCGCCCGGCACGGCCGGGTCGACGTGGTGGTGCACAACGCCGGCATCACCCGGGACCGGACGCTCGGCCGGATGGACGCCGACCGCTGGGACCAGGTGATCGACGTCAACCTGTCGAGCCAGGAGCGGATCAACGACGTCCTGCTGGACCGTGAGTTGATCCCCACCGGCGGGCGGCTCGTCTCGGTCTCCTCGATCGCCGGGATCGCCGGCAACCGCGGCCAGACGAACTACGCCACCAGCAAGGCCGGCGTGATCGGGCTGGTCGACTCGCTCGCCCCGGCGTTGCGCGAGCGCGGGATCAGCGTCAACGCCGTCGCTCCGGGCTTCATCGAGACCCGGCTGACCGCCCGGATCCCGGTGATGATCCGCGAGGCGGGCCGCCGGATGAACAGCATGTCCCAGGGTGGGCTGCCGGTCGACGTCGCCGAGACGATCGGCTGGCTGTCCTGGCCGGCCAGCGGGGCGGTCAGCGGCAACGTGGTCCGCGTCTGCGGCCAGAGCCTGCTGGGGGCGTGATGAGCGAGCCCTCCACCGACACCACGCCCGAGCCGGCCACCGGCCGGACGACCGTCGAGCTGCCCCGGATGCCCGCGGCCGGGCCGCTCTACCGCCGCGCGCTGGCCGGCGCGCTGCCCGGCGCCGGCCGCCGGCGGGCCGCCGAACCGCCGGCGGTGCGACTGACCGTCAGCGGCGTGCCGGTCGACCGCGGCCACCTGGCCGACTACGACCGGGTCTGCGGGTTCCGGCTGACCGACCGGCTGCCGGCGACCTACCCGCACGTGATGGGCTTCCCGCTGGCGCTGCGGCTGATGACCGCGCCGGAGTTCCCGGTGCCGCTGACCGGCGTGGTGCACGTGGCGAACCGGATCTCCGTACACCGGCCGATCGGCAGCGACGAGAGGCTGGACTTCGCCGCGTACGCGGAGAACCTGCGCCCGCACGACCGGGGGCGGCAGCTCGACGTCGTCCTCGTCGGGTCGGTCGACGGGGAGGAGGTGTGGCGCGGCGTCTCGACGTACCTCGGCCGGGAGCGGCGCGGCGGCGGCGGTGAGCGGCGCGACCGGGGTGAGCGGCCCCCCGCGCCGGCCGCCTCGGCGACCTGGCGGGTCGAGCCCCGGGTGGGCGTCGACTACGCCCGGGTCTCCGGTGACCACAACCCGATCCACACCTCGCGGCTGGGCGCCCGGCTGTTCGGCTTTCCGCGCCCGATCGCGCACGGCATGTGGAGCAAGGCACGCTGCCTCGCCGCGCTGGAGAACCGGCTGCCGGACACGTTCACCGTCGACGTGGCGTTCAAGCTGCCGGTGCCGCTGCCCGGGACGGTCGCGTTCAGCGCCACCCCGGCCGGTGCCGGGTGGGAGTTCGCCCTGCACGACGCCCGCTCCGCCCGCCCGCACCTCGCCGGCTCGGTCCGCTGAGCAGGCGCGGTCGGCGTCGGAGGCCCAATTTGTAGGGGAATAGGCCCTTCACGTCAGCTCGACCAGCAGCATGAGGGCATGGACGCCGTGATCGACCTGCTGCGGGACACGGTCACGTCCCCCTGGATGTACCTGGTGCTGATCGGCGCCACCGCGATCGACGCGTTCTTCCCGGCGATCCCGAGCGAGGCGGCGGTGATCACCGCCGCCGTCCTGTCGTCCGCCGGCGGGCACCCCAACCTGATCGGAGTGATCCTCTCGGCCGCGGTCGGCGCGCTGATCGGCGACCACATCTCGTACGCGATCGGGCGCGGTGGCGGGTCGCGGCGGTTGGCCCGCTTTCCGGAGCAGAGCCGGCGGCGGACCGGATCGGAGTGGGCCCGGCGGGCAGTCGACCGCCGGGGCGGCCTGATCCTGACCACCTCCCGGTACATCCCGGGCGGGCGGACCGCCGTGACCCTCACCATGGGCGCGGTCCGCTACCCGCGCCGGTCCTTCCTGCTCTTCGACGCGATCGCGGCGCTCACCTGGGGGCTCTACTGCGGACTGCTCGGCTACTTCGGCGGGCTGGCGTTCGAGCGCGACCCGATCAAGGGCGTACTGACCGGGCTGGGTCTGGCCGTCGCGGTCACGCTCGGCCTGGAGATCGCCCGCAAGGTGCGCCGCCGCGCCCACCGTCGGACCGCCGACCACCGCTGAACGACACCACCGGCCCGGCCGCCGGCCGCCGCTGAACCACGCCGCCGGCGCGGGGCCGCCGGCTGCCGCTGAACGACACCGCCGTCACAGCAGGTCGGCGTCGTGCACCAGGATCGCCACCTGCACCCGGTTGGCCACCTGGAGTTTGGCCAGCGCCCGGCTGACGTGCGCCTTGACGGTGGGTTCGCTCATCCCCAGCCGGCGGGCGATCTCCGCGTTGGCGTACCCGCGTGCCACCTCCCGGACGATCTCCAACTCCCGTCCGGTGAGCAGGGCGAGCTGCCGCCGGGCGGCGTCCCGGCGGGCCGGGCCGCGCTCGACGAACGAACTGATCAGCCGCCGGGTCACCGTCGGGGCGAGCATGGCGTTCCCGGCAGCCACCGCGCGAACCGCCTCGGCCAGGTCGCGGGGCGGGGTGTCCTTCAGCAGGAAGCCGACCGCCCCGCCGCGCAGCGCGCGGTGCACGTACTCGTCCAGGTCGAAGGTCGTCAGCATGATCACCTTCGACCCGGCGGCGGCCACCTCCGGCGCGGCGGTCAATCCGTCGGTACCCGGCATCCGGACGTCGAGCAGCACCACGTCGGGATGGAGCCGGCGCGTCTCGACCAGCGCCGTCGCGCCGTCCGCCGCCTCGCCGACCACCGTGATGTCCGGGGCCGCCTCCAGGATCAACCGCAGACCCGAGCGGACCAGGTGCTCGTCGTCGACGACCAGGACCCGGATCACGACCACTCCGCCACGGGAAGCAGCGCCCGGACGATGAAGCCGTCGTCCGCCGGCCCGGCCTCCAGCCGGCCGCCGAGCAACTCGACCCGCTCCTGCAGGCCGAGCAGGCCCAGCCCTGCGCCGGGCAGGGCGGGCCCGGCCACCGACGGGCCGTTGCGGACCGCGACCTCCACCCCGTCGGCCAGGTGACGCAGGCAGACCGTCGTCTCGGCTGCGGGGGCGTGCTTGCGTACGTTGGTCAGCGCCTCCCGGACCACCCGGTACACGGTCCGGGACACCGTCGCCGGCAGCGGGCGCGGGTCGCCCTCGTCCCGCCGCCGCACCGGAAGGCCGGCGGCCCGGGACTCCCGGATCAGCTCGTCCAGTCCACGGAGCGGGTCGTCCCCGGATCCGGAGTCGGCGGACCGGGCCACGGGGGTCTGCCGCAGCACGCCCAGCACCTCGCGCAGATCCGTGAGCGCCTGCCGGCCGGTGGACCGGATCAGCGCGGCCGCCTCGACGGTCGCCCGTTCGGTGGCGGTCACCTCCAGCGCCCCGGCGTGCACCACCATCAGCGACACCCGGTGCGCCACCACGTCGTGCATCTCGCGGGCGATCCGCGCGCGCTCCTCGGCCCGGACCCGGTCCGCCCGGGCCTCCTGCTCGCATTCCACCCGCTCGGCCCGGTCCCGCAGGGCGGTGAGGACGTCCCGCCGGGACCGGACCAGAAGGCCGGCGACCATGGGGAAGGCCACCAGCCACGCGGCCATGGCCGCCGCGTTGGCCGGGGTGGCGGTGGTGATCTGGCGCAGGCCCCCGACGGCGAGCCCGACCAGCACGCCGGCCGTCATCACCAGGGCGGCGCCGGCGAGATACGCGGTCATCGCGCGCCGGCCGCGCAGCCGGAGGCCCGCCTGGTACGACGCGACCACCCCGGCCGGCCAGGCGGCCAGCACCAGCCAGCCCACGGCGGCGGCCAGGAACACCGGCCAGCGGCGCGTCCGGCTGGCCCAGACCGCCCAGCCCGATGCCAGAGCGAGCAGCAGCACCAGGCCGCTGGGCAACGGCGAGCGGACGCCGACCGCGCCGCTGCCGGACGCCCAGACGGCACCGGCGACGACCACGGCGAGCGTCGGCGACGCGTACCGGTCGACGACCCGCCGGACCACGACGGCGGTGGATGCCACGAGAGCGAGCCTAGGGCCTGGCCGGCGGCTCGGGCACCGGCGACCGCAGGGACCCGGGTCGGCTTGGGGGGAGACCCCGATCCGCGGTCCGGGGCGAGGGTTACTTAAGTAGCCCTCGGGTGCTGACCGACGGCCGATGGCGGGGGCGGCCGGTGCGACCAGCATCGGGATCATGGATCTACTCGACCTGCTGCACCAGACCATGTCCTCGCCCTGGGTGTACCTGGCGATCTTCACGATCGCGGTGCTCGACGGGTTCTTCCCCGTCGTGCCGAGCGAGACCGCGGTGATCACCGCGGGTGTGTTCGCCGCGACCGGTGAGCCGTCCCTGCCGGCCGTGATCGTGGTGGCCGCGGCAGGCGCGCTGGTGGGCGACCACGTGTCGTACGCCATCGGCCGGACCGGGGGCGCCCGGCTGCTCGGCCGGCTCCCGGCCGGCGGGCGGCGACGGGCGGGCGTCGAGTGGGCCCGGCGCGGCATCGCGGAACGCGGCGGACTGATCCTCACCGTGGCGCGCTACATCCCGGGTGGACGGACCGCCGTCACGCTCACCATGGGAGCGGTCGGCTACCCGCGCCGCCGGTTCCTGGCCTTCGACGCGCTGGCCGCTGGTTCCTGGGGGCTCTACTCGGCCCTGGTGGGCTACCTGGGCGGGCTCGCCTTCGAACAGGACCCGCTGCGCGGGCTGCTGCTCGGCCTCGGTCTCGCCCTCACGGTGACCCTGGTCGTCGAGGTCGCCCGCGGGCTCCGCCGGGCCCGCTCCCGAAGGCCCGACGCGGCGACGGCGGCGACCCGCACGGAGATCCTGGCGACCGGCCCGGGGGCGACGCCGGCCCGGCGGGCAGCGCGGTGAAGCCGTGGGTGGCGCGGTGCGGGCGTGGGTGGCGCGGTGAGGACGTCGGGTGGTCAGCCCGCGGGCGGGCGCCAGGTGATGCCGCTGAGCAGTTGGCCGGCGCCGAGCCAGGCGACGTTCATCATCCGGGTCGCGGTCTTCTCCGGATCGGCCTCGGGATGGTCGGCGAGCCAGTCGGCCAGCGACTCGCTCGCGCCGACCAGGGCGTACGCGACCACCTCCAGGTCGGTGCCGGCGACCTCGCGCCCCTCCGCGCGCAGTGCGTGGTCGAGCATGCCCGCGACCACCTCGACCAGCCGCGCCCGCATGGCGGCCAACTCACCGGCGAACGGCTGCTCGCCCCGGGCCTGTCGGTAGAGCACCGCCCAGCCGTCCCGGTATGCCCCGACGAACCCGAAGAACGCCCGCAGCCCGCGCCAGAGCCGCTCGTCGGCCGGCAGGTCGGG
Source organism: Micromonospora sp. WMMD812 (assembly GCF_027497215.1). Taxonomy (NCBI): domain Bacteria; kingdom Bacillati; phylum Actinomycetota; class Actinomycetes; order Micromonosporales; family Micromonosporaceae; genus Micromonospora; species Micromonospora sp. WMMD812. Next base: position 4,492,034 of record NZ_CP114904.1, read on the forward strand.
TGCCGCCGCACCGGCGATCGCCTCCATCATCCGGGTGCCCTCCCGGTGCAGGCAGGCGACGAAGAGCTCCTCCTTGGTGCCCAGGTACGCGTAGACCATCGGCTTGGAGATGCCGGCGTCCTCGGCGATCTCGTCCATGCTGGCCGCGTGGAAACCGCGCCGGGAGAAGACCTTGACGGCCGCGTCGAGCATCTGCTGCTCGCGTACGGCCCGCGGGAGACGCTTGAAGGTGGGTGCGCTGGACACCTTGCGAGCATACCTACTCGTGCGTAAGGTTACGCCGGAGTAACCAAAGTCGGCCCGCCCGAGAGGTGTATCCCCCATGTCTGACTTCGACCCGGCCAACTTCGCCAACGTCGGCCCCAAGGAGTTCGCCCAGCTGGTCAAGTCCACCCCGGACGACAAGATCGCCGAGGTGATGTCCGGCGACCTGCGCGGCAAGGTCCTGAGCGAGGTCTTCAACCGGATGCCGGCGCTGTTCCGGGCCGACCGGGCCGGCTCCACCAACGCCGTCATCCACTGGACCATCACCGGCCGGCCGGACGGCGGCAGCGACACCTACGAGGTCGTCATCGAGAACGGCGCCTGCACCGTCTCGGACACCCCGCAGCGCGACCCGAAGCTCACCCTGACCATGGGCCCGGTCGAGTTCCTCAAGATCGTGTCGGGCGGGGCGAACCCCGTCATGATGTTCATGACCGGCAAGCTCAAGGCCAAGGGCGACCTGGGCCTCGCCGCCAACATCGCCAACCTGTTCGACATCCCCAAGGCCTGACATGCCCGAGTTCTCGCTCGACCTGACCGAGGAACAGCGGGATCTCCGCGACTGGGTGCACGGCTTCGCCGCCGAGGTCGTGCGCCCGGCCGCGGCCGAGTGGGACGCCCGGGAGGAGACTCCCTGGCCGATCATCCAGGAGGCGGCGAAGGTCGGCCTCTACGGCTTCGAGTTCCTCGCCACCTGCTGGGCCGACCCGACCGGGCTCTCCCTTCCCATTGCCAGCGAAGAGTTGTTCTGGGGTGACGCCGGGATCGGCCTGAGCATCTTCGGCACCTCGCTCGCGGTCGCCGCGATCTACGGCGCCGGCACCCCCGACCAGATGGTCGAGTGGGTGCCGCAGTGCTTCGGCTCGGTCGACGAACCGGCTGTCGCCGCGTTCTGCACCAGCGAGCCGGAGGCCGGGTCCGACGTCGGCGCGATGCGGACCCGCGCCGTCTACGACGAGGCCACCGACGAGTGGGTGCTGACCGGGCAGAAGGCGTACGCCACCAACGGCGGCATCGCCGGGGTGCACGTGGTCACCGCCTCGGTCGAACCCACACTCGGGTCCCGTGGGCAGGCGGCGTTCGTCGTACCGCCGGGCACGCCGGGGCTCAACGCGACCCGCAAGCTGCACAAGCTCGGTCTGCGCGCGTCGCACACCGCCGACGTCTTCCTCGACGACGTACGGGTGCCCGGAAGCTGCCTGCTCGGCGGCCGGGAGGCGCTGCTCGACCGCCTGGACCGCGCCCGCTCCGGGCAGCGCGCCTCCGGACAGGCCGCGATGCGGACGTTCGAGCTGTCCCGGCCGACCGTCGGCGCGCAGGCGCTCGGCGTGGCCCGGGCCGCGTACGAGTACGCCCTGGACTACGCGAAGGAGCGGGTCCAGTTCGGACGCGCCATCATCGAGAACCAGGCGGTCGCGTTCGCGCTGGCCGACATGAAGATGGAGATCGACGCGGCCCGGCTGCTGGTCTGGCGCGCCTCCTGGATGGGGCGCAACAACCGACCGTTCACCGCCGGCGAGGGCTCGATGTCCAAGCTGAAGGCCGGCGAGGTGGCCGTCTCGGTCACCGACCGGGCCGTGCAGCTGCTCGGCGGGGCCGGGTTCCTGCGCGACCACCCGGTCGAGCGCTGGTACCGGGACGCGAAGATCTACACCATCTTCGAGGGCACGTCGGAGATCCAGCGCCTGGTCATCTCGCGCGCGATCTCCGGGATGCAGATCCGCTGACCGACCGGGCCGCCCCGCGCCGCTGGCGTCGTGGGGCGGCCCGCCGCGCACGGTGTCGCGGGCGGCCCGGCGCCGTCGATCTCGCGGCGGCGCGGCGCCGTCGCTCCACCACCGGTCCCGCCGCACGATCCGTGCCGTCTTCGTCACGCCGCGCCAGCGTCGACTGGGCGGTACGCGGCACTCACGGCATGATCAAGAGAGACGCCCGACGGACGGGTCTCCCTCGACCCCGTCCGCGCACCACCCCTCAAGGAGGTCTGCGGCATGGACCTGCCGTTCATCGTCACCACGCTGACCCGACGTGGCCTGCTCACCCCCGGCCGCCCGATCCGGGTCGCCTCGCAGCTCAGCGCGCTGCGCAAGTGGGGGTGGAGCCTCGCCGGCGAGCTGCGCCAGGCGGCCGCCCGCGATCCCGACCGGCCGGCGATCATCGACGAGGACGGCGTCGAGCTGACCTACCAGCAGCTGCTCGACCGGGCCGAGCGGATGGCCCGGGCGATGCGGTCCGGCCACGGCGTACAGACCGGCGACCGGATCGGTGTGCTCTGCCGCAACCACCACGGTCTGATCGAGACCATCGTGGCGGCGACCCTGCTCGGTGTGGACGCCGTGCTGGTCAACACCGGGCTCTCCCCGGCGCAGCTCGCCACCGTCGCCGAGGAGCAGCGGCTGCGCGTGCTGGTGCACGACGACGAGTTCGCCGAACGCGTCCTCGCTCTCCCGCCCGAGCTGCCGCGGCTCGACGAACGCGCCCGCGAGGAGCTGGTCGTCGGAGCGCTGCCGGGTGAGCTGCACCCGCCCGAGCGAGACGGACGGATCATCGTGCTCACGTCGGGCACCACCGGCGCGCCGAAGGGCGCCCGCCGGCCGACGCCGAGCGGCTTCGGCCCGCTGGTGTCCATCATCGACCGAATCCCGCTGCACACCCGCGACCGGGTGATGATCGCCGCCCCGATCTTCCACACCTGGGGGTTCGCCGCCCTCCAGGTGTGCTTCGCGCTGCGCGCCACCATCGTGCTGCACCGCCGCTTCGACCCGGCCGCCACGCTCGCCGCGCTGGCCGACCACCGGTGCGACGCGCTGTTCGCCGTACCGGTGATGCTGCAGCGGCTGATGGAGAAGCCGCCGCCGGATCCGCGCCCCTCGCTCAAGGTCGTCGCGGTCAGCGGCTCGGCCCTGCCCGGCGGGCTGGCACCGAAGTTCATGGACGTCTACGGCGACGTCATGTACAACCTCTACGGCTCGACCGAGGTCTCCTGGGCCTCCATCGCCGGCCCGGCCGACCTGCGCGCCGCGCCGACCACCGCCGGCCGGCCGCCGCACGGCACCCGGCTGGAGATCATGGACGACGCCGGTGAGCCGGTGCCGACCGGGCGGGTCGGCCGCATCTTCGTCGGCAACGAGATGCTCTTCGAGGGCTACACCTCCGGCGGGGGCCGGGAGACCCGCGACGGCCTGCTCGACACCGGCGACCTCGGCCGGATCAACGCCGACGGCCTGCTCTTCGTCGACGGCCGGGCGGACGACATGATCGTCTCCGGGGGCGAGAACGTCTTCCCGTCCGAGGTGGAGGACCTGCTCGCCCAGCTGCCGCAAGTCCGCGAGGCGGCCGTGATCGGCGTCCCCGACCCCGAGTACGGCCAGCGCCTCGCCGCCTTCCTCGCCCTGCACCCCAACGAGACCCTCGACCCGGAGGCCGTCCGCGAGTACGTCCGGCACTACCTGGCCCGCTTCTCCGTGCCGCGGGACGTGGTGTTCGTGAAGTACCTGCCGCGCAACGCCACCGGCAAGGTGCTGACCCGCGAGCTGCGCCGCTACTACGGCTGAGCGGCGGCGAGCATCCGCTGCGGGCCCTGGCCGGTGACGTTCCGCCCGCCGGCCAGGATCCGACCCGACGCGCCGATCCGCCGTCCGGGATCGCAGTGGTCAACCGGCTGTCGTCGACCTCGAGCGTCGGCCAGGTGCCGGTGGCGATCGCCGTCGGCCGCTCGCCCCACCGGTCGATCAGAGGCGGGCAGGCGGAAGGCTGCCCGGCTCAGCCGGGGATGGTGATCCGGCCCTCCACCGCCGCGGTGGCGATGTCGCTGCGGTGCTGCGAGCCGGCAAGGGTGATGCCACGTACCAACTCGTAGGCGGCGTCACGGGCGGCGGCCAGGTCGGGGCCGGTGGCCGTACCGCAGAGGACCCGGCCGCCGGCGGAGAGCAACGCGCCGTCGTCGGCCCGTCGCGCGGTGCCGGCGTGGATGATGCCCGGGCGGTCCGCGCCGGTGATCACGTCGCCGGTGCGCGGCGTGCCCGGGTAGCCCTGCGACGCCACCACCACGGTCACCGCGGCGCCGTCGCGCCAGCGCAGCGGCGGGTGGTCGGCCAGCGTGCCGGTGGCCGCCGCGTGCAGCAGCCCGCCGAGCGGCGTCTCCAGCAGCGCGAGCACCACCTGGGTCTCCGGGTCGCCGAACCGGGCGTTGAACTCGATCACCCGAGGGCCCTTCGCGGTGATCGCGAGCCCGACGTAGAGCAGCCCCGCGAACGGGGTGCCCCGGCGGCGCAACTCGGCCAGGGTCGGGTGGACCACGTCCCGCATCACCTCGTCGACGAGGCCGGGCGGGGCCCAGGGCAGCGGCGCGTACGCCCCCATGCCGCCGGTGTTCGGGCCGGTGTCGCCGTCGCCGATCCGCTTGAAGTCCTGCGCCGGCAGCAGCGGTACCGCGGCCTCGCCGTCGGTGACCACGAAGAGCGAGACCTCCGGGCCGTCCAGGTACTCCTCGACGACGACCCGGCCGCACTCCCGCGCGTGCTCCTCGGCGCGGGCCCGGTCGTCGGTGACGACGACGCCCTTGCCGGCGGCGAGCCCGTCGTTCTTCACCACGTACGGCGGGCCGAACTCGTCCAGCGCGCGGGTGACGCTCTCCGGATCGGTGCAGGTGTGCGCCCGGGCCGTCGGAACGCCGGCCGCGATCATCACGTCCTTGGCGAACGTCTTGGAACCCTCCAGACGGGCCGCCTCGGCGGACGGGCCGAACACCGCGATGCCCTTGGCGCGTACGGCGTCGGCGACACCAGCGACCAGCGGCGCCTCGGGCCCGATCACCACGAGGTCGACCCCGGCCTCGACCGCGAGAGCGGCCACCGCCCCGGGGTCGTTCGCGTCCACCGTCCGCAGTTCGGCGACCGCCGCGATCCCGGGATTACCCGGAGCCGCGATCAGCCGCGTCACCGCCGGATCGGAAGCCAACCCGAGGGCGAGCGCATGCTCACGCCCCCCACCACCCACCAAGAGAACCCGCACAGAACCGAATCCTACTGACCCCCACCCCGGGCCAGGTTGATCATGAGGTTTGCGGCACATTCGATCTCTTTACCTGCCGCAAACCTCATGATCAACAGCGAGCGGCGGCGGCGATGGCCTGGCGGACGGTCCAGGGGATGTAATCCGGGCGGAGGGTGTCGGCCCAGGTGAACCGCAGGACCGTCCAGCCGGCGTTGACCAGGCGGTTCTGGCGTCGGCGGTCCGCGAACGCGGCATCCGGGGTGTCGTGTGCGTCTCGACCGTCGGCCTCGGCGATCACCTGTGGGCCGCGCCAGCCGAGGTCACCGATGCCCAGCAGGTAGCCGTCGTCGTCGCGCACCTCCAACTGGAGCGCGTCCGGCGGCACCCGGCCGTCGACGCACCGCAGCCGCGTACGCGTCTCCAGCGGCGACTGCGCCCTCCCGTCCGCCTCCGCCAGATATCCGCGGGCAGCGACTGATCCACGGCGTCCGCGGATCAGCTGGGGGATCCTCAACAGTTCCTCGTCGCTGACCAGCCCACGGTTCAGCGCAGAGTCGAGCACGCAGATCCCCGGATAGCGGCCGACGCGAAGGACGAGTTCGGTCAGCGTGCGAAGCGGACTGGTTGCGCGCATTCCTCGCACAGTCACGACGGTCGACGCGGGATGCTCCATCTGGTGCAGCACCAGGCCGGGCTGACGGGTCCGGGTCGACTTCGCCGCGACACCGGGCAGCGCGAGATGGATCTCGTCGCATGGCGGTAGACCGGCGATGCCGTGCAACTCAGCGGCCGTCCCGAGAACCGCGTAGGCCTGTGGGCCGGCCGACAGCAGGGCCGCTCGGATCAGGCATCGCCGGGACGGCTCTGCGCCCCCGACCAGATATACCGACCAGGCCAGCGGTAGCCAGCCACCCCGACTTCACCAGGTTGTCGATCTCGTGACGGCTGAAGCCCGCACACGTCGCCTGGTCACGAGTCACCAGCCCGTCCTGCCCACGAGCCACGCGACGCAGCCTGTCCCCCCGCTCCATGGACACCCACCATGGACCACGGCGCCTTCGCTCGACACCCCCTGTGGACAACCACCCCGAGCCTGTGGATAACCCCCAATCCTCAGGGTTTGATCATGAGGTCTGCGGCGATGTCGATCTCAAACGGTGCCGCAAACCTCATGATCAACAGGGAAAACGCCCCGGGTCAGGGGAGGAGGGGGGTTAGGAGGACGTTTTCGTCGCGGCCGGGGCCTACGCCTACCACGCTGACGCGGGTGTTGCAGAGCTCCTCGACGCGGGCGATGTACCGGCGGGCGTTCTCCGGCAACTCCTCCGCGGTGCGGGCCTTGGTGATGTCCTCCCACCAGCCGTCCAACTCCTCGTAGACCGGAGTGGCGTGGTGGAAGTCGGTCTGGGTCATCGGCATGTCGTCGACCCGCTTGCCGTTGATCTCGTACCCGACGCAGATCGGCACCTTGGGCAGACCGGTCAGCACGTCCAGCTTGGTGATCACCAGGTCGGTCACACCGTTGAGGCGGCAGGCGTACCGGGCGACCACGGCGTCGAACCAGCCGCACCGGCGCTCCCGGCCGGTGGTGGTGCCGTACTCATGACCGATCTTGCGCAGGTGCTGGCCGTTGTCGTCGAAGAGTTCGGTCGGGAACGGACCGGAGCCGACGCGGGTCGTGTACGCCTTGCTCACCGCGATCACCTTGTTGATCGCGGTCGGCGGGATGCCCGCACCGACGCAGGCGCCGCCGGCCGTCGGGTTGGACGAGGTCACGAAGGGGTACGTGCCGTGGTCCATGTCGAGCATGGTGGCCTGGGCACCCTCCAGCAGGACCGTCTCGCCGCGGTCCAGGGCGTCCCAGAGCATTCCCCGCGTCTCCGCGATGTACGGCTTCAGCCGCTCCGCGTACGCCAGGTACTCCTCGACCGTCGCCTCGATGTCGATCGCCTTGCGGTTGTAGACCTTGAACAGGATCTGGTTCTTCTCGCGCAGCGCGAGTTCCAGCTTCTTACGCAGGATCCCCGGGTCGAGCAGGTCCTGGACCCGGATGCCCATCCGGGCGACCTTGTCGCCGTACGCCGGGCCGATGCCCCGGCCGGTGGTGCCGATACGGGACGAGCCCAGGTAGCGCTCGACGACCCGGTCCAGCGCCCGGTGGTGCGGCATGATCAGGTGCGCGTCGCCGGAGATCCGCAGCCGGGAGACGTCGACGCCCCGCTCGGCGAGACCGTCGATCTCGGTGAGCAGCACCTTCGGGTCGACCACCACGCCGTTGCCGATGACGATCTTCGCGTTCGGCGAGAGCGCCCCGGAGGGCATGAGGTGCAGCGCGTACTTCTGGCCGTCCGGGGTGATCACCGTGTGGCCGGCGTTGTTGCCGCCGGAGTAGCGCACCACGTAGTCGACCCGCTCACCCAGCAGGTCGGTAACCTTGCCCTTGCCCTCGTCGCCCCACTGAGCGCCGATGAGCACGATCGCTGGCATCTTTTCCGCCTCCAGAAGGCTCGGGTGCCAGGTGGCGACCGGTTGGCGAGCCCGGGGTGTCAGGCTAACAAGAGGTAACGGCGCGGCCAGCAGGGGTCGCGTCGAGAGGTAGGAGGCTCCTTCCGTGTACGACGTGGTGCTGCTCACCCTCGGCTCGGAGCGGGACGCCTCCGGGAGCTGCGGCAGCGGCGGAGCCTGCTGCGGCGGCACCGAGAACGAGCAGGACGGGCCCGAGCAGGCGGAGCGGTGCGAGACGCCGCGCGTGCCGGTGCTGGCCTGCGCGGACGCGCTGACCGCCCGCGGCGCCCGGGTGGAGACGGTCACGGCCCGGTCGGACGCCGAGATCGACGAGGTGCTGGCCCGGCTCGACGGCCCGCCCCGCGCCGACGGCCTCACCTGGCCGGACGCGGACTCCAAGACCCGGCTCGTGGTCGCCATCGCCAGTGACGCCCAGTTGCGCGCCGTCCTGCGCCGGCTGGTCCGGCGGTACGCTCCGCCGCCCAGCCGCCGCCCGGAGGACCTGCCCGCCGGGCGTACGGTGCCGGACCTGCCGCCGGTGGGCGTGCTCCCGCTCGATCCGGCCGGGAGCACGGGGCACCGTGACCTGGCCGCGCAGCTCCGGTTGCCGCGCGACCCGGCGGCGGTGGCCGCCGCGGTGCTCGACGGCGCCCCCCGCCGGCTCGACCTGTTGCGCAACGACGGCGGCTCGGTGACGCTGGACGGCGCGCTGCTCGGCGCGGCCGACGACGCGGGCCGGCCGCTGCACTGGCGGGGCCGGGTGGAGGTGGACGACACCGTCCTCTCCGACGGCGACGACCCGCTGCTGGCGTGCGCGATCGGCAACGCCGGCGGGTACGCGACCCTCGACGACGTGAGCCTGTTGAGCCCGCCGGATCCCACCGACGGCCTGGTGGAGGTCGCCGTCGCGGTACCGGTGGTCGCCCGCTCCCGGTTCGGCCGCAAGCGGGTACGCCTTGAGGTGCGCCGGGCCCGAGGCCGCGCCGTCGCCGTGCTGCCGCGCGACGAGAAGGTGCCGTTCCTCGACGACGGCATCGAGGGCCAGCTGAGCCGGAAGCGGTCCTGGTGGACCGAGCCGGCTGCCTGGGCGGTCTGGGCCGGCTGACCCGGGCGCCCGGTTCGCTGGCCGACCCGCGTCGGCCGGTGGGCCTATCCTCGGCAGGAGGACTGGGGAGGATCCGTGGTGGACGAGAACGCCGACCGGGTGCGCGTGCCCGGCCAGCAGCCGGTGCCGGAGCGGGACATCGAACCACTCTGGCCACCGGATCCGGCCGACGCCGGTGCCCCGGCCCCGCCGTGGGCCGCGGTGGCCAGGCCGATGGCCACCGGCCCGGACACGACCTCCCCGCCCGCCGGTGACCCGAACGCCGTCCAGGCGACCAGCGGCGGGACGCCGGCCGGCCCGCCCTCGGCCGCCGACTACCCCTCGCTGAGCGACGCGTTGCCGGCGCCGGGTGGCTGGACGCCCCCGCCGCCCCCGGCCACCGGCTGGACCCCCGGCCCGCAGCAGGGTTGGCAGCCCCCCGCGACCAGCCCGACCCCGGCGCAGCCCGCCTGGCAACCACCAGCGAGCGACCCAGCCCCGGCGCAGCCCGCCTGGCAACCACCGCCGAACGAGCCGGCTCCGGCACAGCCGGCCTGGCAACCACCGACCGGCGCCAACGGCAGCCCGACCGGCGTCGCGGGGGTCGACCTCGACCTGCCGTTCACCCTCGACCAGCCATCGGCGCCCACCGCCGGGAGCGCCATCCCGGACCCGCCGCCCCCACCGTCGGCCGGCGGCGCACCCGCTGGCCAGCCCTCCGCACCACCGGCAGGCCCAGCCGTCGCCGCCCCGGCCTCCGCTCCCGCCGGCGACGCCTCCGCAGACGAGCCGTCCACGGCACCCACCGGCAGTGCCTCCAACGAACAGCCCGGCGGCGGCGCCTCGGCAGACCAGCCGGCCGGCTCGCCCGGCGAGCCGGCCGCTCCCGACCAGGAGCAGTCCGCCCCGAGCACCGGAGCGGCGATCCGAACCCCCGCCGTCCCGGCCGATGCGGGCGCGGCAGACGAACCGGCGGCGCAGGGCGGCGACGGTCGGGCCGCACCCACGACCAGCGGGCCGGCGAGCGTCGGGCGGCCGGGAGAGTCGCCGTGGACGTACCCGCCGCAGCGACCGGCCACCGCTCCGGCGCGCGACGAGGCGTCGACGGGCACGCCGGCCGATGACGCCGGCACGACACCGGTGTCCACGGCCGGCACGACCGGCACACCGGAGGCAACCGCCCACGGTGCGGCAGCGGCAGGGCCCGCACCGGCTCCGGAAACCCACCCGGCACCGCAGGCCCCCTGGCCGGGCGTCGCCCACCAGCAGCCGCTCCCGCCCCCGCCGCCGATTCCGCAGCAGGGCGGAGCGGTGCCGCCCGTTCCCCAGGCCGGGCCGACCCCGCCGCCGGGCCCGTACCCGCCCTCACCCGGCTGGTACCCGCCGCCCTGGCAGCAGAACGCGGCCGGGGCGCCCCCGCCGCCTCCGCAGCAGTACCAGCAGGCGCCGGGCGTCGCACAGGTGCCGACCGGCTACCCGGACCCCGGTGCCGCCCCGGAGGCGGCCGCGCCCACCGCCGAGGACTTCGCCCGCCGCCGGCAGGTGCGTCCCGCCGATCCGGTGGCCACGATGGGCGTACGGGCGGTGGCCAACAGGATGGGCCTGCGGCTGCCGCCCGGGCGGCAGGAGCAGGAACGCAAGCGGGACATCGAGATGGTGCGCCGCAACTTCGGCGGCCTGCGCCAGGTGACCGTGGTGAACCCGAAGGGCGGCGCCGGCAAGACCGTCGCCATCCTGCTGCTCGCGATGACGTTCGGGCAGAAGCGCGGCGGCTACGTGCTGGCCTGGGACAACAACGAGACCCAGGGCACCCTGGGCATGCGCGCCCAGCAGGACTTCCACTCCCGCACCGTGCGGGACATGCTGCGCGACCTCGGCCAGTTCCACGGCGCGCACGGGCGGGTCGGCGACCTCTCGCAGTACGTCCGATCGCAGGGCGAGGGGATGTTCGACGTGCTCGCCTCGGACGAGTCGGCGACCGGCGGCGAGATGCTCACCGCGGCGGCGTTCGCCGAGATCCGTGAGGTGGTCAGCCGCTTCTACAAACTGATCTTCGTGGACACCGGGAACAACGTCCGGGCGCAGAACTGGCAGGCCGCGATGGACGCCACCGACCAACTGGTGGTGACCATGTCGGCCCGGAACGACTCGGCCGAGACGGCCGCCCGGATGCTCGACCACCTGGAGCAGAGCGGCCGGCAGCGGCTGGTGCGGCAGGCGGTCACCGTGGTCTCGATGCCACCGTCCCGCAAGGAGATCGACCTGCCGGCGATCCAGGAGCACTTCGCCGCCCGCACCCGCGCGGTGCTGCTGGCGCCGTACGAGCGGCTCATCGACAGCGGCGAGCCGATCCGGTACGGCGGTCTCTCGTCGGCCACCCGGGACGCCTGGCTGAAGATCGCCGCCGCCGTCGCGGAGGGCCTGTAGCCCCAGCCCCCATCCCCGCGATCTTGCAGTTTCCGCCCCGGCGGAACGGGCGAATGCCGCAGAACAGGGGCCGAAACTGCAAGATCGCGGCGGGTACAGGGCGCAGGGCGGTGGGGGGTTAGTTGCTTGCTAGGGCGTCGGCCGCGGCGGGGTCGCAGTCGCGGAGGAACTGGGCGCAGCGGGCCGCCTCGTCCGCCTCACCGATCTCGTCGGCGGCCCGGGACAGCACGTAGAGGCAGCGGAGGAAGCCCCGGTTCGGCTCGTGCGACCACGGCACCGGGCCGTGCCCCTTCCAGCCGCTGCGGCGCAGCTGGTCCAGGCCGCGGTGGTAGCCGGTGCGCGCGTACGCGTACGCCGGGACCACCTGGCCCGCCGCGAGCGCCCGCGCCCCCAGCGCCGCCCAGGCCGCGCTGTACGTCGGATACCGCGCCGCCACCTCGGCGAACGCCGCGTCGTCGCCAGCCTGTTCGGCGGCGGCCAGGGCAGCGTCGGCCTCGTCGTGCGCGGGGAGGAGGGTGGCCGGTGGCTCCGGCAAGAGGTTCTGCATCGCCCCATTCAACCCGCTTCGCGGGCCGACACGCGAGAGGGTCGGCCGACGTGGCTGGCTGAACGGCTGAGGAGTTGGTCACGCCTGCGGCCTATGCCGCCGGGAGGTGTTTTCCACTACAACTAATGGTCCGGAGCCTCCCCAGGACCCGGTTACGCAGGAGCCCGGTGACCACGGTCACCGGGCTCCTGTCGGTTCCGGGCGAGCAGACCGCCGAGCCCGACGTGCGGCTGGTCCGGTAACGGGGGCAGGATGGCCCGGTGCCGACCCCACCACCCGCCGACGTCATCGAACTCCACACCACCGACGAGGTCGAGACCCGCGCCGAGTTCGATCGGCGACTCGCCACCGGCAGCCTCGCCGGGCTGACCGTTCAGGGCCTCCGCCTCGACCTCGACCCGGCGCCGGACCTCACCGCCGTCACCGTGGCCGGGACGCTCTTCGTCGGCTGCCGGTTCGCCTCCCGGGAGGTCGGCGCCGACCTGGTGCGGCGCGGCGCCAACGTGGTGCCGCCCTTCTCCGGGCTGCCGTACCCGACCCAGCCGTCGCACCTCTACACCCCGGACGACCTGGCCGCCGGCTTCGCCGAGGCGGGCTTCGAGGGGATGTACGACACCCGGGTGTACGCGCACTTCCGCGCGCACGGCGGCGCGCTGCCCGACGTCCGGGAGGCGCTCGGCCAGCGGCTGCACGACCACGGCGTGGACAACGCGCTCGCCGACGCGACCCGGGCGTGGCTGACGGCGTACGGGCCGCAGTCGGTGGTGGGGATCATGGGCGGGCACGCGGTGCCGCGCGGCAGCGTGCCGTACCGGATGGCCGCCGTGCTGGGTTGGGAGCTGGCCCGGGCCGACCGCCTGGTGGTGACCGGCGGCGGGCCCGGGGTCATGGAGGCCGCGAACCTCGGCGCCTACCTGGCCGGCCGCCCGGCCGAGGAGTTGACCGCGGCGATCGACCTGCTCGCGGTGGCGCCCGACTTCACCGACCACGACCGGTACACGGCGGCGGCGTTGCGCGTGCGCGAGCGGTTCACCCCGCCGCCGGTGCCCCGGCAGCGCGGCGCCGACCTGGAGTGGGCGCGGACCGGGGGGCTGGCCATCCCGACCTGGCTGTACGGGCACGAACCGGCGAACCTGTTCGCCGGCCGGATCGCCAAGTACTTCTCCAACGCCATCCGGGAGGACACCATCCTGCGCCTCGCCCGGGGCGGGATCGTGTTCGCGCCGGGCCGGGCCGGGACGGTGCAGGAGGTGTTCCAGGCGGCGACCAAGACCTTCTACGGCACCGACGGGGCCAGCGGCGCGTACGTCTTCCTGGACCGCGCCTACTGGACCCGGGAGCTGCCGGTCGAGTCGTTGCTGCGCCCGCTGCTGGCCGCCTCCCCGTTCGGCGACCTGTCGGCGACGATCCACCTCACCGACGACGTCCGGGAGGCCGTCCGGGTGCTGACCGCGGCCGCCTGACCCACCACGGAGACGGCGACGGCCGGCCCCCGCTCGGGAGCCGGCCGTCGTGGTCCGGGTGTTACTTCTTCATCGTGGTGCCGGTCGAGCGCAGCGCCTCGCAGGCCTCGACGACCCGGGCGGCCATGCCGGCCTCGGCGGCCTTGCCCCAGACGCGCGGGTCGTACATCTTCTTGTTGCCGACCTCGCCGTCCACCTTCAGCACGCCGTCGTAGTTGCGGAACATGTGGTCCGCCACGGGACGGGAGAAGGCGTACTGGGTGTCGGTGTCGATGTTCATCTTCACCACGCCGTAGTCGAGCGCCTCGCGGATCTCGGAGAGCAGCGAGCCGGAGCCGCCGTGGAAGACCAGGCTGAGCGGCTTCTCCTTGTTGTACTTGGCGCCGACCGCCATCTGGATGTGGTTGAGCACCTCGGGGCGGAGCTTCACGTTGCCCGGCTTGTAGACGCCGTGCACGTTGCCGAAGGTCAGCGCCGCCATGTAGCGGCCCTTCTCGCCGAGGCCGAGCGACTCGACCATGGCCAGACCGTCCTCGACGGTGGTGTAGAGCTTCTCGTTGATGGCGTTCTCGACGCCGTCCTCCTCGCCGCCGACCACGCCGACCTCGATCTCGAGGACGATCTTGCCCTTGGCGGCCTCGGCGAGGAGCTGCTCGGCGATCTCCAGGTTCTCGGCCACCGGCACCGCGGAGCCGTCCCACATGTGCGACTGGAACAGCGGCTCCTCGCCGCGCTTCACCCGCTCCTGGGAGATGCCCATCAGCGGCCGGACGAACTTGTCCAGCTTGTCCTTCGGGCAGTGGTCGGTGTGCAGCGCGATGTTGACCGGGTAGTTCTTCGCGACCTCGTGCGCGTACGCGGCGAAGGCCGCCGCCCCGCTGACCATGTCCTTGATCGACGGGCCGGAGAGGTACTCGGCACCACCGGTGGAGACCTGGATGATGCCGTCGCTCTCCGCGTCCGCGAAGCCCTTGAGCGCCGCGTTGAGCGTCTGCGAGGAGGTCACGTTGATCGCGGGGTACGCGTACCGGCCGGCCTTGGCGCGGTCCAGCATCTCCGCGTAGGCCTCGGGGGAAGCGATGGGCATGTCAAACGCTCCTTACTTACCGCTCTCGGCCGTGCAGGCCGCTGTTGTCCATGGGTGCGCCGGACCGCGCTGTCCTCCGCCGGGCAGTATCCCGCAGCCGCGACCCGCGGACACAACCGACCCGGTGCCCTCCCACCTGCCGCGGCCGGTCACCGGGCCTCCAGCCGGTCCGGCAGAACGACGCTGATCAACCAGGTCACCACGGCCATCACGATGGCGCCCCAGAAGGCGGCCCAGAAACCGTCCACCTGGAAGGGCAGGTCGAGCACGTAGGCGATCCAGTCGGTCAGCAGGAACAGCAACGCGTTCACGACCAGGGCGAACAGGCCGAGGGTCACCACGTAGAAGAGGCAACCGATCACCTTGATCACCGGCTTGAGAACCGCGTTCACGACGCCGAAGATCAGCGCCACCACGACCAGCGTGAGCACCGTGTTGGCACCGGACCGGCCGCTGACCTCGACCCCGGGCACGATCAGCGTGGTGATCCACAGCGCCACCGCGGTGATCGCCAGCCGGATCAGAAAGCCCACGGGACCATCCTGGCACCGGCCGTCCGCCCCGGTGGGGCGATTCCGTCGACTCGGCGCCGGGGCGGCGACGCGACCCGGCGCCCGGGCGGCGACGCGACCCGAGCGGCGGGGCGGCGCAGCCCGTACGGTGTGGGAGTAACCGTCCACCGAGAGCCCGGGAGGGACGATGGGTCAGCCCGACGAGGATTTCGCCCCCAGCGATCACCTCAGCCCGGAGGAACGCGATCTGGAGGCCGAGCCCGCCGACGCGGTCGAGCAGGCCGCCGCCATCGACCCCACCGAGGGCGATCCCGAGCCTCACCGCGGCTTGGAGGTCGACGACTGGGACGCGATGGAGCAGGCACGGGTGGTCGTCGGAAACGAGGACGACTACCGCTGATCCCGGGTCGTCAGCTCCGATCGTTGACGCCTCGGCGACACCGCCGTCGGCGTGTCGAGTCGCTCAGGCGTCAACGATCGAAGGGCCGGGGCGGCTGTCAGCGGAGCGGGGTGATCCGGTTCGGGTTCGCTGTCGTCCACTCGGCCAGGCGGTCCTCCCGCAGTGCGGTGAGGAAGGCCGGCGCGGCCCCCGGGTCGGCCCGGATCTGCCACTTGGCGCCCTCCGGCGGCACGACCGGGAGGCTGAGCCCGACCGGCTCGACCGACGCCAACTGCGGGATCACCCGCAGCAGGTCCGGCACCGATCCGCCGGCCACCGTCAGGTCCGGGCCGACCGCACTGAGGATGCGGGAGAGCCGTACGGGGTCGGTCACCACGTCCTGCTCCTTGGCTCGGCGGACCAGGCCGGCCACGAAGCGTTGGGCGTTGCGGTCACGGTCCAGGCCGCCGTCGGGCAGCCCGCGCCGCTGCCGCAGCAGGTCGACCGAGGCCGTGCCGTCGAGGCGCTGGCAGCCGGCCGGGTAGACCCGGCGGGTGTGGGCGGACGTGACCTTCTGCGGCAGGCAGACCTCTACCCCACCCAGCGAATCGGTCACCTTCCGCAACGCCGGGTAGGTCAGGACGAGGCCGGCGTCGACGCGTACGCCGGTCAGGTCGGCGACGGCTCGCCGGGTCAGCTCGTACCCCCGGCTCAGGTCGGGACGGCCGGGCCCGGCGCCGAACGCGAAGGCCGCGTTGAGCTTGTCCCGCTGGTGCCCGGGGATGTCCACCTCCAGGTCGCGCGGCAGGGAGATCAGGTACGGCCGGCTGCGGTCGGCGGGGACGTGCACGAGCAGCACCGAGTCGGCCAGTGGTGGCGCGTCGCCCGACCTCAGGTCGAGGCCGAGCACCAGCACGTTCAGCGCTCCGCTCGGTGCTGGCGTGGCACGGTCGCCGAAGTGCGTGGCGTCGTCGACGACCGGGTCCGGCCTCAGCTGCGGTATCCCGACCCCCAGTGCTCCGACCAGGGCGAGCGCCACGCCGGCGGCCCGGACGCGCTGCCGCCGGCGACGACGCACGGCGACCACCCGGTCGATCGCCGCACGCACCGGGCCGGCGGGCGGGGTCAGCGCCTCGTGCCGGGCGAAGGCGGCACGCAGCTCGTCCTCGATCATGAGCAGGCCTCCACGTTCTCGGTCCGGAGGGTGGCGAGGGCGCGGGAGATGGACGACCGGACGGTGCCGACGGCGCAGCCCAGGATGTCGGCGATCTCGGCGTCCGGCAGGTCCTCGTAGTAGCGGAGCACCAGGGTGGCCCGCTGCCGGCGCGGCAGCCGGGCGAGCCACGACCAGACCTGGTCCCGGTCGACCGCCGACTGGGCGTGATCGGTGGGCTCCGGCATCGTCTCGTCGGTCTCGCCGCGCAGCAGCACCCGGCGCATCCAGGAACCCCGCCGCCAGTCGATGTACTGGTTGGTCAGCATGCGGCGGACGTACCGCTCGGGAGAGTCGGCCCGCACCACCCGTCGCCAGTTGAGCTGGACCCGGACCATCGTGTCCTGCACCAGGTCCTCGGCCTGATGCCGGTCACCGGTCAGCATGACCGCGTACCGCAGCAGCGCGGCCAGCCGCGAGTCGGCGAACTCCTCGTACGTCACTGCACCTCCCGGACTCCCTGCTCCTGACGACGGGAGCGGATGGTCAGAACGTTGCGGCGGAACCGATCAGCCGTTCGGTCAATATCCGCAGTCGACGGCCCGCCGGGACGGCGCTGAACCTTAACGGCTCCTTAATATCCGCTGGCTTCACCTTTCGTCCCCCGAACCTTTCGTCCCCCGACACGAGGGAACCCCCAATGCTCAAGAACTCCACCCGGCGCTGGCTCGCCGGCTTGGGCGTCGCAGGCGCGTTCATCGCCGCCTCCGCCACCCCCGCGCTCGCCGACGACGCCCCGTTCGAGATCGTCACCCACGAGTTGCTCGTCGCCCCCGGCCACCTGGCGAGCGGTTGGCTGTTCGCACACCCCACCGACACGGAAGGTGAGCTGGAGTTCGGCAAGACGACGCTGGACGTCGACCTCTCGAAGGTTGAGGACTTCGCCACCGTCGAGCCGACGCTCTGGGGCTGGGCCTGCGAGGCGTCGCCCGGCAAGCTGCACTGCGAGGCCGATCTTCCGGAGGCCGAGCAGCCCTGGTTCGACTACACGGTCACCGGGAAGGACGACGCCAAGCCCGGGCAGAAGGGTGACCTCACGGTCACCATCACCTCCGGCGGCAAGAGCGTCACCGCAGCGGCCGGCATCACGATCGCCGAGGGCGTCGACCTGGTGACCGAGCCGACGGTCGAGGTCAGCGGCGCTCCGGGCAGCCGGGTGGGCGTCCCGGGCACGGTGCGCAACGCCGGCGCGAGCACGGTCAACGAGGCCGTCCTCGTCGTGCAGGCCGACTGGCTCGCCCCGTACGCGGGCGACTTCTCCAACTGCACGTCCTACGAGGGTGTGGTCGTCATCTGCACCTTCGACTCCGACCTGGAGCCGGGCAAGTCGTACCGGCTGTCGGAGAACTTGCCGGTCGAGCTGCGGCCCGAGGTTCGCACCGGGGCCAAGCTCCCGGCGGTGCTGGACTGGTGGACCAAGGCCGACTGGGCGCTGGCCTCCGCGGACTGGCCGCTGCCTCCGGACGCCGTGCCGGGCAAGGGCGACGAGCTGCGCCTGGTCGAGCAGGCGCCGGCGCGGGCGCGGTCCCTGCAGACCGATGTGGACCGGTTCAACAACTTCATCCAGGCCGCGATCACGGTGACCGGCGACAACCACGCGGATCTGGCCGCGAAGGGCTCCACCGCGACCGGCAAGAAGGGTGAGGTCGTCACCGTGCGGCCGGGCTTCACCAACCTCGGTCCCGCGCTGCTGGAGTACCAGGGCGAGAAGCCGCCGCTCCTGATCACCATCCCGGCGGGCACCACGGCCGTCGAGGCGTCGGGCGAGTGCCAGCCGTACGTCCCGGGCGAGGAGTGGGACCCGTGGAACGGCGAGTGGGGCGAGCCGGGCGCCAAGGAGTATGCCTGCTACGCCAGCGAGACTCCGCAGGGGATGGAGTACCTGTACGAGTTCGCGCTGCGCATCGACGAGCTCACCGGCGCGACCTCCGGCCCGGTGGCCGTCAAGCTCGACGGCGACCCGAACGCCGCCAACGACACCGCGAAGATCACCGTCAAGCTCGCGGCCGGCAACGGGTCGGGTGGGGACAACGGTCAGGGCGGCGGTGACGGTGACGGCGGCACCCTGCCGATCACCGGTGAGTCGACCGGCCTGATCGCCGGCATCGGCGCCCTCCTGCTCGTCGCCGGCGCGGGCGGCTACCTGGTGGCCAAGCGCCGCCGGACCCGCTTCGTCGCCTGACCCACCCCGCACCACCGGTGCCCCGCCGACCCACCCGGTCGGCGGGGCACCGTCGTACCGGAGCCATGGTGACGGAACGACCTGGACGTAGCGGCGAGGTTGATCAACCGTTCGGCTGGTTTTCGCAGGTGAGCCCCGTTCAGGGCAGCGGTGAACCTTAGCGGTTCCT
The DNA here is from genome assembly GCF_027497215.1 of Micromonospora sp. WMMD812. NCBI lineage: Bacteria > Bacillati > Actinomycetota > Actinomycetes > Micromonosporales > Micromonosporaceae > Micromonospora > Micromonospora sp. WMMD812. The sequence continues at coordinate 4,510,861 of NZ_CP114904.1, forward strand.
TAAGATCCGCTGGCTTCACCTGTTATCCCCCGACACGAGGGAACCCCCAATGCTCAAGCACTCCACCCGGCGCTGGCTCGCCGGGCTGGGCGTCGCAGGCGCGCTCGTCGCCGCCTCCGCCACCCCCGCAGTCGCGGCCGACGAGCCGTTCGAGGTCGTCGCCCAGGACATCCTCGTCACTCCGGACCGCTACGGCTTCGCGTACGTCTCGGCCGGGTCGACGGATCCGGAGCAGTCGTACCAGTTCGGCCACACCACGCTCGACATCGACTACTCCGGCATCTCCGACTTTGCCGTCCTGGAGACGCCCGGCGAGGGTTGGGAATGGGCGTGCGAGACCTCCGGCCAGGTCGTGCACTGCGAGACCGACTTGGTCGACCTCGACAGCCCGTGGCTCGGCATCTACGTAGCCGGCAACCACGACGCGCAGCCGGGTCAGACGGGCCAGCTGAAGCTCGCGATGACCTCGGGTGGCCGGACGGTCCACACGACGTCCGCCGTCACCGTCGCCGAGACCGTGGATCTCCAGACCAGCGCGGAACTCAACGTGAGCGGCGCTCCGGGCAGCAAGGTCGGCATGCCGGCGACCGTCCGCAACGGCTCCGAGACGACCAGCCACGGCGCGGTCCTGCTGATGAACGGCGACTACCTCGTCGGGTACGCGGGCAACTTCTCGAACTGCCAGGACTCCGACTACTCCGGTGTGCTCTGCACCTTCGACGAGGACCTGGAGCCGGGCAAGAGCTACCGCCTCTCCGCAGAGCTGCCCTTCCAGCTACAGAAGGACGTTCGGACGGACGCCACCCTGCTCGCCGGGAGCGTCTGGTGGACCAAGGACGACTGGAAGATCATCAGCGCCGACTGGCCGCAGGACGGTAAGCCCGGTACCGGGGAGAAGCTGCGCCTCGTGGAGCAGGCCGGGGCCCGCGCGCTGACGGTGCCGCAGACCGACCCGGACATGATGAGCAACTACACCGACATCTCGGTGCGGGTGACCGGCAACAACCCGGCCGACCTCAGCGCCAAGGGCGCCACGGCCAGCGGCAAGAAGGGCGACGTCGTCCAGGTCCGGCCGTCCGCCACGAACCTCGGCCCGGCCCTCCTCGAATACCAGGGCCGCCCGGCGTTCCGCGTGACGGTCCCGGAGGGCACCACCGCGGTGGAGGTCTCCGGCGAGTGCCAGCCGTACACCTCGGACGACGAGTGGGACCAGTGGAACGGCAACTGGGGTGAGCCGGGCGCAAAGGAGTACGGCTGCCAGATCACCGAAAGCCCGAAGGACTTCGAGAACCCGTACGAGTTCAGCCTGCGGATCGACAAGGTCATTCCGAACGCCTCGGGTGCCGTCTCCGTCCGGCTGGCCGGCGACCCGAACAGCAAGAACGACAACGCCAAGATCGTCATCAACCCGACCGGCAACGGTGGCGGGGACGGCGGCCAGGGTGGCGGCGACGGTGACGGCGGCGCGCTGCCGATCACCGGTGAGTCCACCGGCCTGATCGCCGGCATCGGCGCCCTCCTGCTCGTCGCGGGCGCGGGCGGCTACCTGGTGGCCAAGCGCCGCCGGACCCGCTTCGTCGCCTGACCCACCCCGCACCACCGGTGCCCCGCCGACCACCCGGTCGGCGGGGCACCGTCGTTCCAGCCGCTTACGGGAAACTGGCCCGGGGCCAGGTCGGACCACGCACGACGAGGCCCGGACGCGCGCAAAACCGGGCGACGCAAGATCGCTGCGGCTGCCACCATGGTCGGCGTGCTGCTCACCCTGACCACCACCCACCGGCCGGCGACCGACCTCGGTCACCTGCTGGTCAAGCACCCTGACCGGGCGCACTCGTTCGACGTTCCGGTCGGGACCGCGCACGTCTTCTACCCCGAGGCGGACGAGCAGCGCTGCACCGCCGCCCTGCTGCTGGACGTCGACCCGCTGCGGCTGACCGGTGCCCGTCGCCGGGGCCGGAGCGGTCCGTCGGCCACCCCGGAGACCTTCACCCTCGGGCAGTACGTCAACGATCGGCCGTACGCCGCGTCGAGCCTGCTCGCCTCGGCCCTGGCCAAGGTGTTCCGCTCCGCACTGCGCGGCGAGTCGCGGGACCGGCCGGAGCTGGCCGCGTCCCCGATCCCGCTGGAGGTGCGGGTGCCGGTGCTGCGCTGCCGGGGCGGCGCGGACGTGGCGACCCGGGTGTTCGCCCCGCTCGGCTGGGCGGTCGAGGCCACCGCGGTTCCGCTCGACGAGCGGCACCCCGAGTGGGGCGACAGCCGCTACGTCGACCTGCGGCTGAGCGGCACCCTGCGGCTCGCCGACGCGCTCAACCACCTGTACGTCCTGCTTCCCGTCCTCGACGACGCCAAGCACTACTGGGTGGCGCCAGACGAGGTGGAGAAGCTCCTCCGGGCCGGCGCCAGCTGGCTGGCCGACCACCCGGAGCGGGCGATGATCAGCCGGCGCTACCTGGCGCACCGGCGGGCCCTGGCCGGGCAGGCCCTGGCCCGCCTCGCCGAGCAGCGGCTGGCCGACGAGCCGGCGGTCGCGGACACGGTGGACGAGGAGGGCGACGGGACCGTCGAGCGGCGTCCGTCGCTGGCCGCCCGGCGGCGGGAAGCGGTCCTCGCCGCCCTCGCCGGGAGCGGCGCGAGCCGGGTGCTCGACCTGGGTTGCGGCGGCGGGGCCCTGCTGGCCGCCCTGGTGGGCGACCGCCGGTACACGGAGATCGTCGGCACCGACGTCTCCACCCACGCCCTGGCCCTGGCCGCCCGCCGGCTGCGGCTGGAGCGGCTGCCGGAGCGGCAGCGGGACCGGATCAAGCTGTGGCAGTCCGCGCTGACCTACCGGGACAACCGGCTGCGCGGCTACGACGCGGCGGTGCTGATGGAGGTGATCGAGCATGTCGACCCGCCCCGCCTGCCGGCCCTGGAGGACGCCGTGCTGGGGCACGCCCAGCCGGGCACGGTCGTGGTGACCACCCCGAACGCCGAGTACAACGTCCGGTACGAGGGGCTGCCGGCGGGCCGGTTCCGGCACGCCGACCACCGCTTCGAGTGGACCCGGGCCGAGTTCGCCGCCTGGGTGGACCGGGTGGCGGCCAGCTACGGCTACACCGCCCGGCTCGCCGGGGTGGGCGACGAGGACCCGGAGGTCGGCGCGCCCACCCAGTTGGCCGTGCTGACCCGCATCGCGCAGGAACCGACCCGGAAGGAGGACCGCTCGTGACCACCCTCGACATCCCCGAACTCGCGCTCGTCGCGCTGGTCGGCATCTCCGGCTCCGGCAAGTCGTCCTTCGCCCGCCGGCACTTCGCACCCACCCAGGTGCTGTCGTCGGACGCGTTCCGGGCCATGGTGGCGGACGACGAGAACGACCAGTCCGCCTCCGCCGACGCGTTCGACGTGCTGCACCACGTCGCCGCCAAGCGGCTGCGCGCCGGGCGGCTCACCGTGGTCGACGCGACCAACCTCCAGCCGCACGCCCGGGCCGGACTGGTCCGGGTGGCCCGCGAGCACGACGTGCTGCCGGTGGCCATCGTGCTGGACGTACCCGAGGCGCTGGCCTGGGAGCGTACGGAGGGGCGCGCCGATCGCGCCTTCGGCCGGCAGGTGCTCGCCCGGATGCAGCGCGATCTGCGCCGCACCTACAGGCAGCTGGCCCGGGAGGGCTTCCGCAAGGTGCACGTGCTGCGCGGCGTCGACGAGATCGAGACCGCCGAGATCCGCTACGAGCGGCTCTACAACGACCGCCGCGAGCTGACCGGGCCGTTCGACATCGTGGGCGACGTGCACGGCTGCCGGGCCGAGCTGGAGGCGCTGCTGTCCCGGCTCGGCTGGGAGCTGCGCCACGACGACCGGGGCCGGCCGGTGGACGCGACGCACCCGTCGGGGCGTACCGCCGTGTTCGTCGGCGACCTGGTGGACCGCGGCCCGGACTCTCCCGGCGTGCTCCGCCTGGTGATGGGCATGGTGGCCGCCGGGCACGCGATCTGCGTGCCGGGCAACCACGAGCAGAAGCTGCTGCGCCGGCTGCGTGGGCGCGACGTCCGGCTCACCCACGGACTGGCCGAGACGATGGCCCAACTGGAGGTGGAGTCCCCGGAGTTCGTGGCCCAGGTGGCGGCGTTCGTGGACGGTCTGGTCAGCCACTTCGTGCTCGACGGCGGCCGGCTCGTGGTCGCGCACGCCGGCCTCAAGGAGGAGTACCAGGGGCGCGCGTCCGGCCGCGTCCGGGCGTTCGCGCTGTTCGGGGAGACCACCGGGGAGACCGACGAGTACGGGCTGCCGGTGCGCTACCCGTGGGCCCGCGACTACCGGGGCTCGGCGATGGTCGTCTACGGGCACACTCCGACGCCGGAGCCGGAGTGGGTGAACAACACCATCTGCATCGACACCGGCTGCGTGTTCGGTGGCCGGCTCACCGCCCTGCGCTACCCGGAGAAGGACCTGGTCTCCGTCCCGGCCGAGCGCGAGTGGTACGCGCCCGTACGCCCGCTGACCGCCGCCCCGGCGCGGTCGGACCTGGTGCTGGACCTGGGGGACGTGACCGGCCGGCGACACATCGAGCACGGCTACGGGTCGCTGACCGTGCCCGCCGAGAACGCCGCCGCGGCGCTGGAGGTGATGAGCCGCTTCGCGGTCGACCCGCGCTGGCTGGCCTGGCTGCCGCCGACCATGGCGCCCTGCTCCACCTCGACGGTGGACGGCTTCCTGGAGCACCCGGCGCAGGCGTTCGCCGACTACCGGGCGGCCGGCGTGGGACGGGTGGTCTGCGAGGAGAAGCACATGGGGTCGCGGGCGGTGGTGCTGGTCTGCCGGGAGCCGGACGGCGGGCCGTTCGGCCCGGGCGGCGGCGTGGTGCACACCCGCACCGGCCGGCCGTTCTTCGGCGACCCGCTCGACTCCGCGCTGCTCGACCGGGTCCGGCACGCGGCGACCCGGGCCGGGCTCTGGGACGAGCTGGGCACCGACTGGCTGCTGCTCGACACGGAGCTGCTGCCCTGGTCGGCGAAGGCCGGCGGGCTGATCCGCGAGCAGTACGCGGGGGTCGGCGCCGCCGGCCGGGCCGCCCTTCCGGCGGCGCTGGCCGCGCTCGACGGCGCGGCCGCCCGAGGGCTGGACGTGGCCGGGCTGCGCGAGCGTACGGCCCGCCGGAACGAGGAGGTGCGCGCCTACACCGACGCCTACCGGGCGTACGTGTGGCCGACCGACGGGCTGCACGGGGTGACGCTGGCGCCGTTCGCGGTGCTCGCCGGCGCCGGGGCCAGCTACGCCGACCGGGACCACGGCTGGCACCTCGACCTGGCCGATCGGCTCTGCGCCGCCGACCCGGAGTTCTTCACCCCGACTCGGCGACAGGTGGTCGACCTCGCCGACGACGAGGCGGTCGCCACGGCCACCGACTGGTGGCTGTCGCTCACCGCCGCCGGGGGTGAGGGCATGGTGGTGAAGCCGTACGCCGGGCTGGCCGCCCGGAGCGAGCGCGGTTCGCTGCTCCAGCCGGGGATCAAGTGCCGGGGACGGGAGTACCTGCGGATCATCTACGGCCCCGGCTACACCGAGCCGGAGCAGCTGGCGGCGCTGCGCCGACGGTCGCTGGGCCGCAAGCGCGGGCTGGCGCTGCGCGAGCACGGGTTGGGGCTCGCGGCGCTCGACGCGCTGGCCGCCGGGGCACCCCTGTGGCGCCGCCACGAACTGGTCTTCGCGGTCCTGGCCTGCGAGTCCGAGCCGGTCGACCCCCGGCTGTAGTCGTCGTCCCGGGCCGGCGTGCCGCGCCGGACGGGGCGACGGGCGCAGGTGTGACGTCGACCACCGGGGGTCTCGGGCGGCCACCTAGACTACGGACGTGCCGTCGCCCCGGCGACCGACCAACCCTCACCGGCAGACATCGGAGGTCCGCTCGTGCCGACGCCCACCACCACCCTGGCCCTGGGGCCGGACTGGCTCGATCCGGAGTGGTTGATCTCGACGTTCGGGCTGCTCGGCATCCTGACCATCGTCTTCGCCGAGTCCGGCCTGTTGATCGGGTTCTTCCTGCCGGGCGACTCGCTGCTGTTCACCGCGGGCCTGCTCACCGCCGACGGGCAGTACATCACCTACCCGCTGTGGCTGGTCTGCCTGCTGATCACGCTCGCCGCGATCGCCGGCGACCAGGTCGGGTACGCGTTCGGCCGCAAGGTCGGGCCCTCACTGTTCCGCCGCCCGAACTCGCGGCTGTTCAAGCAGGAGAACGTGCTCAAGGCGCACGAGTTCTTCGAGAAGTACGGCGCCCGCTCCATCGTGCTGGCCCGCTTCGTGCCGATCGTGCGGACCTTCACGCCGATCGTGGCGGGCGTCAGCCGGATGAACTACCGCACCTTCGTGACCTACAACATCATCGGCGGCGTGCTCTGGGGCACCGGCGTCACGGTGCTCGGCTACTTCCTCGGCCAGATCCCGTTCGTGAAGGAGCACATCGAGCTCATCCTGATCGCGATCGTCGCGATCTCGGTGATCCCGATCGCCGTGGAACTGCTCCGGGCGCGGATCGCGGCCAAGCGCGGCACGACCGCCGCGGAGCGGGCCGCCGCCGAGGAGGCCATCCGGGAGACCCGGGAGCACTACGGCAAGCACTGACGACCGAGCCGGCCGTCCGGCGCCGTCCCCGCTCGGGAGGGCACCGGACGATCGGTACGGGTCAGCGAGCCTTCTTGGTGGCCCGCTTGCGCGGCGGGGTCAGCAGGTCGGCGATCGTGGCGATCGCGGCCGGGACCAGCCGGTAGTAGGCCCACACACCGCGCTTCTCCCGCTCCAGCAGACCGGCCTCGGTGAGGATACGCAGGTGGTGGCTGACCGTCGGCTGCGAGAGGCCGAGCGGCGCGGTCAGGTCACAGACGCACGCCTCGCCCTCGGGGGCCGACTGGATCAGGCTGAGCAGCCGCAACCGCGCGGGGTCGGCGAGGGCCTTGAGGACCCCGGCGAGGCGCTCGGCATCGGCACGTTCGATCGGCTCGCCAGCAAGCGGCGAGATCTGAGGCATAGTCATTTCAGCCAACGCAGTTCCCACGTTTTCCATCCTTCCACCAGCAGCATCGATCCGCCTGCATATCAGCAGATCCGAATCGGCAGACTTTTACGCCACAAGGCCGAGGTCAGCCAACGTATAGGCCGCCCGATACGGCAATCCGGCGGCTCGCACCGCGTCGCCGGCGCCTCGATCAACAATAACCGCAACCCCGACGACCTCGGCTCCGGCCTCACGCAACGCCTCGACCGCGGTCAGCACGCTGCCGCCCGTCGTCGACGTGTCCTCCACCGCCACCACCCGGCGACCGGCCACCTCCGGCCCCTCGATCCGCCGCTGCAGCCCGTGCGCCTTGCCCGCCTTGCGGACCACGAAGGCGTCCAGGTCCCGGCCGGTCGGGGCGGCGGCGTGCAGCATCGAGAACGCGATCGGGTCAGCCCCGAGCGTCAGGCCCCCGACCGCGTCGAACTCCCAGTCGGCGGTGAGGTCGAGCATCACCTTGCCGACCAACGGTGCAGCCTGGTGATGGAGCGTGACGCGTCGCAGGTCCACGTACCAGTCCGCTTCGCGCCCGGAGGAGAGCACCACCCGACCGTGGACCACGGCCAGGTCGGTGATGAATTTACGCAGGTCGTCGTGGTCCCCCATGGCGATAGAGCGTACTGCGCAAGTCTGGGAGTCGCGTGTGGGGTCCGCCCGGATCAACCCGGCAGGCGACCGACGGCCAGCGATGGACAACTACTCTGCGCGACCACACCGGACCGGTCAGCTCCACCGACCCGCGGCGGCCCGGTGCCACGGGTCGGTCGCGCGGTCAGCGCTCGTCGCGGCCGATCCGGCCGCGGGTGTCCCGGGCGACGGCGTGCAGGAGCCGCTTCGGCGCGTGCCGCAGGCCGGCGACGGCGAGCTTGTACTTCCACGCCGGAACGCTGACCAGCTTGCCTTTGCGCAGGTCACGCAGAGCCTCGTCGACCACATCCTCGGCCCGCAGCCACATCCACTCCGGCGTCTTCGACATGTTGATGCCGGCCCGCTCGTGGAACTCGGTGCGGGTGTAGCCGGGGCAGAGCGCCATCACCCGTACGCCGAACGGCCGGGCGGACTGGCCCACCGACTCGCTGAAGTTGGTCACCCACGCCTTGCTGGCCGAGTAGGTCGACCCGGGCATGACGGCGCCGAACCCGGCGACGGAAGAGACATTTATCACTGCCCCGTGCCGTCGTTCGGTCATCGGCGTCAGCGCCGCCAGGGTCAGTCGCATCACCGCGTGCACGTTGAGCCGGAGAAGTCGGGCCTCGTCCTCGGCGGTGGATCGCAGGAACGGTTTGTTCAGGCTGATTCCGGCGTTGTTCACCAGCAGCTCGATCGGGCTGCCGCCGGTCAGCCGGGCCTCCACGGCCGCGCAACCGTCGTCCGTGGACAGATCGGCCGAGACCGTCTCGACCTCCCGGCCGTGCCGCCCCGCCAGGTCGGCGGCCAGCTCGTCGAGGCGGGCGGCGTCGCGGGCGACCAGCACCAGGTGCCAGCCGTCCGCGGCCAGCCGGCGGGCGAACGCGGCGCCGATGCCGGCGGTCGCGCCGGTCACCAGCGCCCGTCGCTCGGTGGACGTGGGATCGGGCGTCACGGGCAGGTCCTCAGCTGGGCGGGTACGCGGGCGTGGTCGGCGCCGGTGGGGGCTGGTGCGGGGCGGGCGGATACCCGGTCGGCGCGACCGGAGCGGATGGGCGCCGGCGGAACCAGGCGTTCGCCGCCGGCAGCGCCAGCAGCACGGCTACCACAAGGTAACCGAGCGCCTGGCCGACGGAAAGCCCCGCGTTCAGCGGGATCCACCACGACGGGTACGCGCCGCCGAGCAGGCCGAGCAGCTCGGCGGTGGCCCGCTCGTCGGCGCCCAACCGGAGCGGGGCGGCCCGCTGGCCGACGAGGACCGCGAGCCCGCAACAGCCGCAGAGCAGGCCCAGACCGCAGACCACCCACGTCGCCACCCGGGCCCCCGACCGGCCCGAGCCCAGGCCGACGGCCAGCCCGGCGAGGAGCACACCGGCCAGCACGCTCAGCACCGCGGAGACCACCCCGGAGGCACGCACCAGCGCGACCATCGCGTCTATCTCACCGGCGCCGGCGGAGGTGCCGGTCGCGTCGGCCCGGAACCGGTCCACGGTGCCGGCGAGCACCACCAGGCCGGTCACCGCGTACGCGAACGCCCCGACGGCCATCAGCAGCAACACCGCCGTCGCCAGCGCGACCGCGGTGGGACGGCGGGCCGGCAACGCGGGGTACGACACGACAGGTCCCTCCGGTAGGCGTCGGCTTGCAACCTACTCGGAGGGACCCTCAGCGTCGCTGTTATCCGGCGATCAACTCACCGGGGGCGGGGTCGAGCCGGGGCGGTCCGACGACGGCGGCTGGTCACCGGGCTGGCCCGGCGCCGGCGGCTGGGTGGACGGACCGGGCTGGCTGGGCGGCGGGTAGCCCGGGGTGGACGGGTAGCCCGGCTCGCCCGACTGCTGCGGGTAACCGGGCTGGCCCGGAGCCTGCGGGTAGCCGGGGGTCTGCGGGTAGCCGGGGTAGGCGCCGCCGGGGACCGGGGGCTCCCAGCCGGCCTGCGGCTTGCGGAAGAACTCGTTCGCCTTCGGCAGGGCCAGCAGGATCAGCGCGGCGAGCAGCGCGAGCACGCCGATCACCCCGAGCAGGGTGCTGACCGGGGTGACCCAGCCGGGCAGCGCCTCGTCGAGGCGACGCTGGATCTCGTCGGGGCTCGGCGCGTCGCCGCCGCCACCGCCCGTGGTGCCGCCGAAGCCGCCCGCCGCACCACTGATCAGGCTGCCACCCGTGCAGCAGATCAGGATGCCGCCGAGGATCCAGGTGGTGATCCGCGAGCCGTTCTTGCCGCGGTTGTTGAGTACGGCCAGGACGACCAGACCGATCGCGAGCAGCAGCACGAAGATGGCGCTGCCGATACCGATCGCGAAGGTGACGTCGGCGACGGTGGATGCGGTGTTGGCGGACGTGCCACTGTAGGCGTCGCGCAGCACGTCGCGAATGGTGCCGATGGTGACCAGGGTGATGATCAGATTGATCACCTGGATGACGGCGAACAAAATCAGCAGATAGCTGGAAATCGTCACCACGCTCGGCCGTGACCGGGCGGGCGGGCTGTGGGGATCGACCACGTTGCTCCTTCCCTAGATCGCGCCCACACCGTATCGGCAACCGGCCAATCGGGCATGCCGCGACGCCCCGGGCTACGCCGACGCCGACCCGCGGCGCCCCGGGCTGCGCCGACGCCGACCCGCGGCGCTCAGCCCTCGCCGGTCCGCGGGTGGACCGTCACCTCCGTGCGATGCAGCACCTCGCCCCGGGCCACCGCCCAGCCCGTCTCCCCGTACGCCTCGAACGAGAGCCGGGCGCCACCCGGCGCCTGGTAGTCGTGGTAGCGCATGGTGCCGGTCGGGTCGAGACCGGTGATGCCGGTGGCCGTGTAGCGGGCCTGCCCCGACTCCGCCCAGCTGTACCGGCGGCCGTCGAGATCGAGGATCGGGGCGCCCGGGGTGAGTCGGACGCCCGGCTCGGCGGCCCAGAGCACCAGTTCGAGTTCCGGGTGCTCCTGGACGGAGAGCCGCCGCGGCACGCCGTCCGGGTCGTCGAGCAGGTGCTCGGCCCAGCTCCAGCCACCGTCGACCAGGCGGATCGTGCCGCGCACCAGGTAGGACAGCCGGCGGATCTCCACGGTGTCGCCGGGGCGCAGCCGCCGCGGGTCGCGTGGCGATTCGGCGCCGCCCGACCCGTCACCGGTCGCCACGCCCTCGGACGTCCGCGTCCGGGACCCGCGCACGGCCGCCAGGACGAGCACGACCGCGGCCACGCCGGCCAGGCAGACGACCGTCGTCACCAGGTACGCCACCGACCCGTCCACGGACCACCCTCCCCACGCCGGCGCAGACGGTAGCAACCGCCCTCATCCGCGGATACTTGTCGAGGCTCAAGTGATCCGTCGGTCACTCGCCGGAGTGCCGGCCGGTCCGCGCAGACAGACTCCGCCAGCGTGCCGGCCGGTGGGCGCAGACAGACTCCGCCAGCGTGCCGGCCGGTGGGCGCAGGCAGCCTCCGGCGGCGAGAGGATCATGCTTCGCGGAGCCGCTCCGCGGCGTACTCGCGCAACGACGAACGGCCCATCACACAGCCGCTGAACGTGGTGAACTCGGCCGGGTCGTCGCGTAGCGCGGTCCAGGCCGCGCGGGCGGCCACCGGGTCGATCCGTCCCAGCAGTGTCGCCGCGTACGCCCGCCCGGCCGGGGAGCCGCGCTCGAGCAGCCGGTCGAGTTGTTCGCGTACTCCCTCGGGGTGTTCGGCCAGCGCGGCCTCGACCCGCTGGTACGCCTCCGTCGCCGGCAGTAGCGTGCCGGCGAGCCCCACGCCGCCGAAGGCCACCGTGTCGGCCCGGGCCAGCTCCTCGATCGCGGCCTCGAGCTCCCGGTCAGTTCGCTTTCCACCGATGCCGAACATGCCCTCATCCTTTCCCCGCCCCGACCCGCCCCACCCCTCCCACCCGGCTCCCACCCGGCTCCCACCCGGTTGATCATGAGGTTTGCAGCAGTTACGGAGATCGAATTCGCCGCAAACCTCATGATCAACGCGCCATCGACGGGGACGGGGTTGGAGTTAGGCGGGGGTTACCGTGAGGTTGTCCTTGGTGTCGGTCAGGTCGACCTTCACCGTCTGGCCGTCGCGGATCTGGCCGGCGAGGAGGGCCTTGGCGAGCTGGTCGCCGATGGCCGACTGCACCAGCCGGCGCAGTGGGCGGGCACCGTAGATCGGGTCGTACCCGTGCTCGGCCAGCCAACCGCGGGCCGCCTCGGTGATCTCCAGGCCCAGCCGGCGGTCGGCGAGTCGACGCCGCAGCCGGTCGAGCTGGATGTCCACGATGGACCGCAGGTCGTCACCCCGCAGGGCGGCGAAGACCACGATGTCGTCCAGCCGGTTGAGGAACTCCGGCTTGAAGTGCGAGCGGACGACCGCCAGCACCCCCTCGCGGCGCTGCTCCTCGGCCAGCGTCAGGTCGCTGATCACCGACGACCCGAGGTTGGAGGTCAGGATCAGGATCGCGTTGCGGAAGTCCACCGTGCGGCCCTGGCCGTCGGTGAGCCGGCCGTCGTCGAGCACCTGGAGCAGGATGTCGAAGACGTCCGGGTGGGCCTTCTCCACCTCGTCCAGCAGGATCACCGAGTACGGCCGGCGCCGCACCGCCTCCGTGAGCTGCCCGCCCTCCTCGTAGCCGACGTAGCCGGGCGGGGCGCCGACGAGCCGGGCGACGGAGTGCTTCTCGCCGTACTCGCTCATGTCGATGCGGACCATGGCCCGCTCGTCGTCGAAGAGGAACTCGGCGAGCGCCTTGGCCAGCTCGGTCTTGCCGACACCGGTCGGGCCGAGGAAGAGGAAGCTGCCGGTCGGGCGGTCCGGGTCGGCCACGCCGGCCCGGGCGCGGCGGACCGCGTCGGAGACCGCGCCGACGGCCTCGGGCTGGCCGACCACGCGGGCCCGCAGCGACTCCTCCATGCGGAGCAGCTTGGCGGTCTCACCCTCGAGCAGGCGGCCGGCCGGGATGCCGGTCCAGGAGGCGACCACGGCGGCGATGTCGTCGGCGCCGACCTCCTCCTTGAGCATCGCGCCGTCGGCCTGGAGACCGGCCAACTCCTCCTCGGCCCGCGCCAACTCGGCCTTGAGCGTCGGGATGCGGCCGTACCGCAGCTCGGCGGCCCGCTCCAGCTCGCCGTCGCGCTCGGCGCGCTCGGCCTCGCCACCGAGCCGCTCCAGCTCCTCCTTGGCGGTGGAGAGCTTGGTGATGTGGTCCTTCTCCAGCTTCCAGCGCTCGGAGAGCGCGGTCAGCTGCTCGCGCTTGTCGGCCAACTCCTTGCGCAGTCGCTCCAGCCGCTCTGCGGAGGCGGCGTCCGGCTCCTTGGCCAGCGCCATCTCCTCGATCTCCAGCCGGCGCACCGCCCGCTCGATCTCGTCCACCTCGACCGGGCGGGAGTCGATCTCCATCCGGAGCCGGGACGCGGACTCGTCGACCAGGTCGATCGCCTTGTCCGGCAGGAACCGGTCGGTGATGTAGCGGTCGGAGAGGGTGGCGGCGGCGACCAGCGCGGCGTCGGTGATGCGTACGCCATGGTGCACCTCGTAGCGCTCCTTGAGGCCACGCAGGATGCCGATGGTGTCCTCGATCGTCGGCTCGCCGACCAGCACCGGCTGGAAGCGTCGCTCCAGTGCCGGGTCCTTCTCGATGTGCTCGCGGTACTCGTCCAGCGTGGTGGCGCCCACCATGCGCAGCTCACCGCGGGCCAGCATCGGCTTGAGCATGTTGCCGGCGTCCATCGAGCCCTCGCCCTTGCCGGCGCCGACCACGGTGTGCAGCTCGTCGAGGAACGTGATGACCTGTCCGTCGGAGTTCTTGATCTCCTCCAGGACGGACTTCAGCCGCTCCTCGAACTGCCCGCGGTACGACGCGCCGGCGACCATCGCGCCCAGGTCGAGCGAGACGAGCTTCTTGTCCCGCAGCGACTCCGGCACGTCGCCGGCGACGATCCGCTGGGCCAGCCCCTCGACGATCGCGGTCTTGCCGACGCCCGGCTCGCCGATGAGCACCGGGTTGTTCTTCGTACGCCGGGACAGCACCTGGATCACCCGGCGGATCTCCGAGTCCCGGCCGATGACCGGGTCGATCTTGCCGGCCCGAGCGCTGGCGGTCAGGTCGACGCCGTACTTGGCCAGGGCCTGGTAGGTCTGCTCCGGGTCGGCGGTGGTGACCCGCCGGTCACCGCCGCGAACGGTCGGGAACGCGGCGACCAGGTTCTCCTCGGTGGCGCCGGCGGTCTTGAGCGCGCTCGCCACCGCGCCGCCCACCCGGGCCAGGCCGGCCAGCAGGTGCTCGGTGGAGGTGTACTCGTCGCCCAGCGGCCGGGCGATCTGCTCGGCGGCGCCGATGGCGTTGACGAACTCGCGAGCGAGGGTCGGCTCGGCGATGCTGGACCCGCGCGCGGCGGGCAGGCCGTCGACCGCGCGCTGGGCGACCCGGCGCAGCTCGGCGGGGTCGGCCCCGACGGCGCGCAGCAGACCGGCGGCGGTCGAGCCGTCGGTGTCCAGCAGTGACAGCAGCAGGTGCCAGGGCTCCACGGTGGCGTGGCCGCGCTGGTTCGCCAGCGCGACGGCACCGGTGATGGTTTCGCGGCTCTTGGTGGTGAGACGTTCCGTGTTCATGGGCTCCCCTGGGATCGGCGTGTCCACTAGGAAGGACACAACCAGAGTTGAGCCTATTCCGCTCAACCCTGGCAGTGTGAGCCCGGTCACTCCCGCCGGCGCCGGCGCCGGCGGGATCGTGACAGCAGCGGGATCGATCACGGTGACCGCATCGACGGGCATGGACGCGGTAGCCTTTCCGGGGTGCGAGTACGTGTCGAACAGACCGCGCTGCCGGGGATCGGCGTCCGTCACGACCTGGTGACGGAGTCGGGGCGCCGGCTGGGGGTGGTCTCCCACCGCAACGGTCGTCGTGACCTCGTCCTGTACGACCCGGACGATCCCGATGCCTGCCAGGCTGACATTCCGCTGACCGACGACGAGGCGGAGGCGCTCGCCGACATCCTCGGCGCGTCGCTGATGCTCGGTCAGCTCTCCGGGCTGCGCGAGCAGGCCGCCGGGCTGCTCACCGAGCAGATCGCCATCCCGGCCGGCTCGTCGTACGTCAACCGGAAGCTCGGCGACACCAAGGCGCGTACCCGCACGGGCGCCTCGATAGTGGCGGTGCTCCGCCAAGGCGAGGTGAACGTCTCGCCGGACCCCTCCTTCCGCTTCGCGGCCGGTGACGTGGTGGTCGTGGTCGGGACCCGCCAGGGTCTCGACGGAGTGACCGCCATCCTCGCCGACGGTGACCCGGACGGCTGAGGCGGATGCACGATTTCACCACGCTGCTCATCGAGGTCGGTGCGCTGCTGTTCCTGCTCGGCCTCCTCGGCCGGCTCAGCCGCCGCGTCGGTCTCTCGCCCATCCCCCTCTACCTGCTGGCCGGGCTCGCGTTCGGGCACGGCGGCCTGCTGCCACTGAACGCCAGCGAGGAGTTCTTCGCCCTCGGCGCCGAGATCGGCGTGATCCTGCTGCTGGTCATGCTCGGCCTGGAGTACTCGGCCAACGAACTGGTCGGCAACCTGCGCTCGGCGGCGCCGGCCGGGCTCATCGACGGCCTGCTCAACGCGCTGCCCGGCGCCGCGTTCGCCCTGCTGCTCGGCTGGGACTGGGTGGCCGCGCTGGTGCTCGGCGGCATCACCTGGGTCTCCTCCTCGGGCGTGATCGCCAAGGTCCTCGGCGACCTGGGCCGGCTCGGTAACCGCGAAACCCCGGTCATCCTCTCGGTCCTGGTGATCGAGGACCTGGCCATGGCCTTCTACCTGCCGCTGGTCACCGCGGTGCTGGCCGGCACCGGCCTGCTCGGCGGCGGCATCGCGCTCACCGTCGCGGTCGGCACGGTGCTGATCGTGCTCGTGGTGGCGATCCGCTACGGCAACATCATCTCGGCGGCGATGTCGGCCAAGGACCCGGAGGCGTTACTGCTCGGGGTGCTCGGCATGACCCTGCTGGTCGCCGGCCTCGCGGCGAAGCTCCAGGTGTCGGCCGCGGTCGGCGCGTTCCTGGTCGGCATCGCCCTGTCCGGTCCGGTCGCGCACCACGCCACCGAGATGCTGAGCCCGCTGCGGGACCTGTTCGCCGCGGTCTTCTTCGTCTTCTTCGGGCTGGTCACCGACCCGCGGGACATCCCGCCGGTGCTGCTGCCGGCGCTCGCGCTGGCGATCGTCACGATGGCGACGAAGACGCTCACCGGGTACATGGCCGCCCGGCGGGCCGGCATCGCCGAGCCCGGTCGGTGGCGGGCCGGCCTCGCGCTGGTGCCCCGGGGCGAGTTCTCCATCGTCATCGCGGGGCTCGCGGTGGCAGCCGGCAGCGTCGAGCCGAAGCTGGCCGCGCTCGCCACGGCGTACGTCCTGATCACCGTCGTGACCGGGCCGATGCTGGCCCGGCTGCCCGACTTCCCGTGGTTCAAGCGCTGGCTGCGGCGCCGCGCGGCGGTGCAGCGGCGGGAGCCGGTTCCGGTCGGAGACTGACGCCGCTGGATGCCTTCCAGGCCGGGTCGGCCGTACGGTCGACCCGGCCTGGCCAAGGGTTAACCAATTGCTCCCGCGAAGGTCTACCGCTACTTGCCAGTACCGCGTTACCGTGTCGCCCCAGCAGCCATGGTCCGCAGGCGGCCGTGCCAACTGTGGGCAGAGCGGAAGGTTGGCCGGTGAGCGTGCAGGAGTCGACGTTCCACGGCTTTGCGAACCCCGTCGACCCGTCTCCGGCGGAGTTGCGCGCGTGGGCCTACCAGCCGGATTCGGTGCCGTTGAGTTCGATGCCGCCGGACTGGGACCTGCTGGTCTCCGGTGACCGGCTGGTGCTGACCCTCTTCGAGTTGGCCATGGACACCACGTGTCCGGCCCGCAGGTTCGCCCTGCACTGCCTCTACATCTACGCCGCCGACGGCATCCGGACGAACTTCCGGGCCCACCCGAAGCGCCGCTTCCGGAAGCTGGTCGAGCAGGCCGAGAAGAACGGCGACGAGCTGATGCGCGCGTGGGCGCACAACAGCCGGGTGCTGTTGGCCCGGCCGGAACTCTTCGTCTACCGCGACTGGTGCGAGGGCGGCCTGGTCCGGGAGAACCGCCGCCTCGGCTGAGTCTCGGCCGCGACTTTCGCATCCGCAGGGCATCCCGGCCAGTGACGACCGGGCCGGGACCCCCCGTGGGTCCCGGCCCGTTCGTCGGCGTCCCGGTCCTCAGCCCGGCCCGCCCCGTCTGTCGGGTCGTGTCTCCGCCCGCCCCTCGTCGATTCCGTGATCGACCTGGTCGGCGAAGCGCCCCTCCTTCACCACGTCGGTGAAGCGTCCCTTGATGATCTCGTCGAACCGCTCCTGGACCGTCTCGGCGATCTTGTCGAGTCGGTCCTCCGCCTGCTTGGCAACCTGCTTCGCCACATCCGTCATCGCTCCCCCTGCCATGCCGGTGGGTCTGCTTTGCGCGGAAAGGACCTCATTCGCAGGCTAATTGGAACGGCCCGGCCCGCGCCGGAAAACCGGACGAGCGGGCCGGGCCGTCAGGTCCCGGAGGGTGAGCGTCGGGTCAGCGGTCGGGCCCGCGGCGCGGGCGCCAGACCACCAACGCGGTGGAGGTGCGGTTGGTGGGTACGAGGTCACGGCCCGGGAAGCGGGCCAGCGACTCCAACTCGGCGATCCGGCGGTACGCGGCGTCCAGTTCCGCCTCCAGCCGGGCCACCCGCTGCTGCGCCTGCTCGAGCAGTTGCTCCAGCCCGATGATCCGCTTGACCCCGGCCAGGTTGATGCCGTCGTCCTGGCTGAGCCGCTGCACCTCGCGCAGCAGCACCACGTCCCGGACGCTGTACCGGCGGCCACCACCGGCCGCCCGCCCGGCCTGCACCAGGCCGAGCCGGTCGTACTGGCGCAGGGTCTGCGGGTGCATTCCCGCCATCCGCGCCGCGACCGAGATCATCAGCACCTTGGCCTCGTAGGCAGGGTCACCCGACGAACCGGCGAACTCGCCTGACATCCCGCTCACCTCCGCGTCCACTCACGGCGTCAACCGACCCGACGCACCCGCGCGTCGAGATGTTCCCGGGCCGCCGGCGGCGTCTGCTCGGCGAACGCCTCCAGCGCCGCACGTGCCTCGTCCGACAGCCGCGCCGGCACCACCACGTCCAGTGTCACCAACAGGTCGCCCGCCTGCCCGTCCCGGCGGACCACACCCTTGCCGCGCGCCCGCAGGACCCGGCCGCTCGGCGTGCCCGGCGGGACCCGCAGGGTCACCGCGCCGTCGAGCGTGGGTACCCGTAGATCGGTGCCCAGCACGGCCTCCGCGAAGGTCACCGGCACGGTCAGCGTCAAATCGTCGCCGGTACGCCCGAACAGCTCGTCCGGCCGGACCTTGACCTGCACGAACAGGTCGCCGGCCGGCCCGCCACGCTCGCCCGGCTCGCCCCGCCCGGCCAGCCGGATCCGCTGGCCGTCCGCCACCCCGGCCGGGAACCGGACGTTCAGCGTGCGGGTCTTGGTCACCCCGCCGGTGCCGTGGCACTCGGGGCACTTCTCCTCGACGACCGTGCCGACGCCCTGGCAGTTGCGGCACGGCTCGGAGAAGCTGAACGAGCCCTGGTTGCGGGTGGTCACCCCGGCGCCGTGGCACACCGGGCAGGTACGCGGCTGGGTGCCGGGCTTCGCCCCGTTGCCGCCGCAGGTGTCGCAGACGCCCGGGGCGCGCAGGGTGAGCGGCAGGGTGACCCCGCGCACCGCGTCACCGAAGTCGAGCGCCACCTCGGTCTCCACGTCCCGTCCCCGGGCCGGGCCGCGCGGGGCGGTCTGCCCCGCCTGCCCGCCCGAGAAGATCGAGCTGAACAGGTCGGTGAAGCCGGCGCCGCCGAAGCGGCCCTCCCCGCCGCCACCGGCCCGCGCGCCACCGAACAGGTCGGACACGTCGAACGGCATGCCACCTGGCTGGGCGCCGCCGCGGGCGTTGCGCCGGAAGGCGCCCGAACCGAAGAGCGACCGCATCTCGTCGTACTCCCGGCGGCGGCCGGAATCCGACAGCACGTTGTACGCCTCGGACACGGCCTTGAACCGCTCCTCGGCCTTCGGGTCACCCGGGTTGTGGTCCGGGTGCGACTCCCGGGCAAGTTTGCGGTACGCCTTCTTGATCTCGTCCGCGGAGGCGGCCTTGTCCACGCCGAGCACGGCGTAGAAGTCCTTCTCGATCCAGTCCTTCGAACTCACCGGTCCACCCCCTTCCGACCGTCGTGGCCCGGTCGCCCCGCCCACCGTCGTGCGGCGGACGGGGCGACCCGGTCACTGCTTGGCACTATTCCGGGTCCGCGACCGCGACCAGCGCCGGCCGCAGGAGCCGCTCACCGAGCTGGTAGCCCCGCCGCATGATCTGCACGCAGGTCGGCTCGGTCACGTCGGCGGAGGTCTGGTGCGCCACCGCCTCGTGCAGGGTCGGGTCGAACGCGTCGCCCTGCTCGCCGAACGGGGTCAACCCGAACTTGCCGAGCGCCGCGGTGAGCTGCTCCGCCACCGTTCCGAACGGACCGACCAGGTCACCGTGTTCCCGGGCCCGGTCCAGGTCGTCCAGGATCGGCAGCAGCGCGGCGAGCACCGCGCCGGTCGCCTGCTCGGCGACCACGCCCCGGTCCCGGTCGACCCGCTTGCGGTAGTTGGCGTACTCCGCCGACACCCGCTGGAGGTCCCGGGTCCGCTCGTCGAGGTCGGCGCGGAGCGCCTCCAGCTCCGCGCCGAGCGCGGTGCTGGCGGCGGCGTCCACCGGCTCGGCCGGCGCGTCCACCACCGGCGGGCCGCCGGGAGTCGCCCCGTCGACCGTGCCGGCCTCGACCTCGATCTCGTCGACCACGATCTCGGCATCCTCGACCAGCCCTTCGGCCGGAACGTCGGACCCCGCGTCGGCCGCGGTGCCCTCCGGCTCGGTGGGCTGCTGGTTGATCTTGCGGTTGTTGCGGATGACGACCCGCGGCGCCTCACCGGTGGCCGGCTCGGCGGGCGCGGAGCCACCCGGCGTCGACCCGGTCTTGCGCGAGTCGGCGGCTCGTGGCTTCTCCGTCATGCGGCTACCTCATCCCTTCGCCGTGAGTTCGCGCCGAGGACGGACCGTCACTTCTTGTCCTCGTCCACGATCTCCGCGTCGACCACGTCGTCGGCGCCACCGGCCTGCGCACCGCCGGCCGCGCCGGCGCTCGGGCCAGCCTGGCCGCCGGGCTGCTGCTCCTGCTCGGCCTGCTGCGAGTAGAGCAGCGAACCGGCCTGCTGGGAGACCTGCGCCAGCCGCTCGTGCGCCGACTTGATCTTGTCGATGTCCTGGCCGCCGAGCGCGCTGCGCAGCTCACCGAGGGCCTCGTTGAGCTGGTCGCGGTTCTCCGAGGGGAGCTTGTCGCCGCTCTCGGCGAGGAACTTCTCGGTCTGCCACTGGAGCGCCTCGGCGACGTTGCGGGTCTCGGCCTCGTCGCGACGACGCTTGTCCTCGTCCGCGTGCTCCTCGGCGTCCCGGCGCATCCGCTCGATGTCGTCCTTCGGCAGCGAGGAGCCGCCGGTGATCGTCATCTTCTGCTCCTTGCCGGTGCCGAGGTCCTTGGCGTGGACGTTCACGATGCCGTTCGCGTCGATGTCGAAGGTGACCTCGATCTGCGGCACGCCGCGGGGCGCCGGCGGGAGGCCGGTCAGCTCGAAGGTGCCGAGCTTCTTGTTGTACGCCGCGATCTCGCGCTCACCCTGGAAGACCTGGATCAGCACCGACGGCTGGTTGTCGTCGGCCGTGGTGAAGACCTCGGAGCGCTTCGTCGGGATGGTGGTGTTGCGCTCGATCAGCTTGGTGAAGATGCCGCCCTTGGTCTCGATGCCCAGGCTCAGCGGGGTCACGTCGAGCAGCAGGACGTCCTTGACCTCGCCCTTGAGCACACCGGCCTGGAGCGCGGCGCCGACGGCGACGACCTCGTCCGGGTTCACGCCCTTGTTCGGGTCGCGGCCGGTGAGCTGCTTGACCAGGTCGGTGACGGCCGGCATGCGGGTCGAGCCGCCGACGAGGATCACGTGGTCGACGTCGGAGACCTTGATCCCGGCGTCCTTCACGGCCTGCTCGAACGGGCCCTTGCAGCGGTCCAGCAGGTCCTGCGTCATCCGCTGGAACTCGGCGCGGCTCAGCGTCACGTCGAGGTGCAGCGGGCCGGCCGCCCCGGCGGTGATGTACGGCAGGTTGATGTTGGTGGTGGTGGCGGCGGACAGCTCGATCTTGGCCTTCTCGGCCGCCTCACGGAGCCGCTGGAGGGCCATCTTGTCCTGGGCGAGGTCGATGCCGTGCTCGCCCCGGAAGGTCTTCACCAGGTGGTCGATGATCCGCTGGTCCCAGTCGTCACCACCGAGGTGGTTGTCACCGCTGGTCGACTTGACCTCGATGACGCCCTCGGCCAGCTCCAGCAGGGAGACGTCGAAGGTGCCACCGCCGAGGTCGAACACCAGGACGGTCTGCTCCTTGGAGCCCTTGTCCAGCCCGTACGCCAGCGCGGCCGCGGTCGGCTCGTTGACGATCCGCAGCACGTTGAAGCCGGCGATCTCACCGGCCTCCTTGGTGGCCTGGCGCTGGCCGTCGTTGAAGTAGGCCGGAACGGTGATCACCGCGTCGGTGATCTGCTCACCCAGGTACGCCTCGGCGTCCCGCTTGAGCTTCATCAGCGTGCGGGCCGAGATCTCCTGGGAGGTGTACTTCTTGCCGTCGATGTCCACGGACCAGTTGGTGCCGATCTCCCGCTTGACCGAACGGATCGTCCGGTCCGGGTTGGTCACCGCCTGGCGCTTGGCGACCTCACCGACGAGCACCTCGCCGTTGCGGGCGAACGCGACGATCGACGGGGTCGTCCGCGAGCCCTCAGCGTTGGCGATGACGGTGGGCTCACCGCCCTCGAGAACGCTGACGCAGGAGTTCGTCGTGCCGAGGTCGATACCGACCGCACGTGCCATCTTCGCTTCCTCGCTTCGTAAGGTTGAGCAGGTGACGGGCACCGCCCGCAGCGCACCCACCACAAGTTGAGTGAACTTGACTCAATAGTGCCACGCCCTCGCTGATCGTCAAGTCGGGGTTGAGCGGACCCGACGCAACCCTGGTTTGCTACCGATCGGTTGTCTTCCCTTGCATCGGTCGGGCACGCTTTAGCGGTGACGACGCACGGCGATCCCGCCACCCAGTCCGGCGCGCCCGCCGTCGCCGCCCGCGCCGGCTCGCCGGACGACGCGGAGGACCCGCCCGCCACCACCGGGGACGACAGCCTCCCCGCCGCCCTGGGCGCCCTGCGGGCCGCGATCGGGGCCGCCCGGTTTCCGCTGGCCCTGCCCTCGGCCGACCCGGCCCGGCGCACCGGGGCCGGGCTGACCGACCAGCTCGACGACTACCTCCTGCCCCGGCTCGGCCGGCTCGACGCGCCCCTGCTCGTGGTGGTCGGCGGCTCCACCGGCGCCGGCAAGTCGACGCTGGTCAACAGCCTGGTCCAGGCGCGGGTGAGCGCCGCCGGCGTGCTTCGCCCGACGACCCGCTCGCCGGTGCTGGTGTGCAGCCCGGCCGACTCGTCCTGGTTCCGGCAGGGCGAGCTGCTGCCCGGTCTCACCCGCACCACCCAGCCCAGCGAGGACCCGCGCACCCTCCAGCTCGTCACCGCGCCCGCGCTCGCGCCCGGGCTCGCCTTCCTCGACGCGCCCGACATCGACTCGGTGGTCGACGCCAACCGGGCGCTCGCCGGTCAACTACTCGCGGCGGCGGACCTCTGGCTCTTCGTCACCACCGCCGCCCGCTACGCCGATGCCGTCCCCTGGGAACTGCTGCGCAGCGCCCGCGCCCGGGGCGCGGTGATCGCCATGGTGCTCGACCGGGTGCCGCCCGAGGCGGGCGACGAGATCGCCGCCCACCTCTCCGAGATGCTCGCCGAGCAGGGGCTCGCCCAGGCACCGCTCTTCGTGCTCCCGGAGACCTGGGTCGACGGCCAGGGCCTGCTGCCGGCGCGGGCCACCGCGCCGCTCGCCGACTGGTTCGCCCGGCTGGCCGCCGACGCGGACGCCCGCGCCGCCGTCGTGCGGCAGACCCTCGACGGGGCGCTGGCGGCGCTGCACCCGGCGATCGAGGGGCTCGCCGACGCCGCCGACGAGCAGACCGCCGCGGCGGACGCGCTCGACGAGCGGGTCCGCGCCGCGTACCGGGGGGCGCACCGGACGGTCGAGGAGGGGCTGCGCGACGGCCGGCTGCTCCGCGGCGAGGTCCTGGCGCGTTGGCAGGAGTTCGTCGGCACCGGCGAGTTCTTCCGCACCCTGGAGGCCCGGATCGGGCGCCTGCGCGACCGGCTGGTCGCCGCGGTCACCGGACGACCCCGCCCGGCCGCCGAGCTGCGCAGCGCGATCGAGTCCCAGCTCGTGACGCTGCTGCGCGGGGTCGCCGCCGAGGCGGCCGAGCACGCGTACACCGGGTGGAAGGCGCACCCCGCCGGCGCCGCGCTTCTCGAACCGGGGCTCGCCCATGCCGGCGAGGACCTGCCCGAGCGGGCCGAGCGGCTGGTCCGGGACTGGCAGCGCGGGGTGCTGGAGCTGGTCCGGGTCGAGGGCGGCGACAAGCGCTTCGTGGCCCGCACCGCCGCGTACGCGGTGAACGCGACCGGCCTGGCGGTGATGATCGCCGTGTTCGCCTCGACCGCGTTCATCCCGACCGGACTGGAGGTGGCCACCGGGGCGGGCACCACCGTGGCCGCCCAGACGGTGCTCCAGGCGATCTTCGGCGACCAGGCGGTGCGTACGCTCGCCGCCAAGGCCCGCGCCGACCTGCTCGACCGGGTGCGGACGCTGCTGGACGAGGAGGCCGCCCGCTACCTCGCCCGCACCCAGGCTGCCCGGCCCGACCCGGAGACCACCGACGCGCTGCGTGTGGCCGCCGACCGGGTGGAGAACGCCCGACACCGCAGTGGCCTGTCCGCGGCACCGAGGAGGACGGCCCCCGGTGAGCGCGAGGAGTGAGCTTGCGGGCCCCGCAGTCGCGAACGGAAGGCAAGCCCGGTGACCAACATCGTCGGCCGGATGCGTGAGGCGTTCCGCGGTGACCGGCGGGTCGACCCGGACGTGCTGCTCGCCCGCCTGGACGCGGTACGCCGCTTCCTCGCCGCGGCGGACGGGCACCTGCCGGACGCCCCGCTCGTCCCGGCGCACACCCTGGTCGAGCGGGCGGGCACCCGGCTGTCGCTGTCCCGGGACCACACCGTGGTCGCGCTGGCCGGCGCCACCGGCAGTGGCAAGTCCAGCCTGTTCAACGCGCTGGCCCGGCTGGAGCTCTCGCCGGTCGGAGTGCGTCGGCCGACCACCGGGGTGACGCACGCCTGCGTCTGGGGCCCCCAGGAGGGCGCGACCCGGCTGCTCGACTGGATCGGCGTGCTGCCCCGGCACCGGTTCGTCCGGGAGAGCGCGCTGGACGGCGACGACGAGTCCTCCCTGCGCGGTCTCGTCCTGCTGGACCTGCCCGACTTCGACTCGGTGCAGCGGTCCCACCGGCTGGAGGTGGATCGGCTGCTCGGCCTCGTCGACCAGGTGGTCTGGGTGGTCGACCCGCAGAAGTACGCCGACCGGGTGATCCACACCAGCTACCTGCGCGAGTTCCACCGGCACCGGGACGTCACCCTGGTCGTGCTGAACCAGGCCGACCGGCTGGCCCCGGCCGAGTTGCCCCGGGTCGTCGCCGACCTGCGCCGGCTCCTCGACGCGGACGGGCTGGAGGGCGTACCGCTGCTCGCCACCACCGCGACCGACCCGGCCGGGATCGTCGATCTGCGCACGGCGCTGGAGCGGACCGTGGCCGAGCGGCAGGCGTCGCTGCGCCGCCTCGCCGGAGACGTGGACGCCGTGGTGGCCGACCTGGACGAGCTGGTCGGGTCGGCCCGACCGGCGGGTGGCCCGGACGACGCCACCGTCGGCGAGCTGACCCGGGCACTGGCCGGTGCGGCCGGCGTGCCGGCGGTGGCCGAGGCGGTGCAGCAGGCGTACCGGCACCGTGCGGTCGGGAGCACCGGCTGGCCGCTGGTCCGCGGCTGGCGGAAGCTGCGGCCGGACCCGCTGCGCCGGCTGCACCTGCCGGGCACGCCCGGCGACGCCGCCGACCCGGCGGAGAGCCTGGTCGCCGCGACCTCCGTACCGGATCCGACCGCCGCCCAGCGGTCGGCGCTCGGGCTGGCGATCCGGGCCGTGGCGGACCGGGCCGCGGCCGAGCTGCCGGCAGCCTGGCCAGCCGCGGTGACCACCGCTGCCCGGTCCCGCCTCGGCGACCTGCCCGACGCGCTGGACCGCGCGGTGGCCAGCACCGACCTCGGCCTGGGCCGGCGGCCGGTCTGGTGGCGGATCGTCGGGGCGGTGCAGTGGTTGGTGACCCTGGCCGCGGTGGTCGGGCTGGGCTGGCTGGTGCTCGGCTACGTGCTGCGCGCGCTCGGCCTGCCAGAGCTCGACAACCCGACCGTCGGCGAGGTCCCGCTGCCCACCCTGTTGCTGCTCGGGGGCCTGCTCGCCGGGCTGGTCGTGGCCGCGTTGACCCGTCCTGTCGTCCGGTGGGCGGCCCGCCGGGCCCGGCACCGGGCCGAGCAGCGGCTGAACGTGGCGGTCGCGGCGGTGGGCGACGAGTACGTCCTCACCCCGGTCCGGGTCGTTTTCACGTCGTATGCCGAGGCGCGGGACGCGCTACGGGACGCCACCGGGCGCTGATCCACCCGGATCACTCTCCTGTCTCGGACGCCCACCCGGCGTAGGGTCGGAGCATGGCCACGCCCCAGACCCCCTACGAGGCGGTCCTGCACGCCGCCCGCGACGTGACCAGGCTCGACTGCGCCCTGGACGCCGAGATGCTCGGCACCGCGCTGCTCGGCAGCGTCTACGCGATCGCGGAGACCGACCGCAGCGCCGCGGTCCGCGAGTTCGTCACCGGCTTCCTCGCCGCCACCTCGCGGCGGCGGACGGCCGCCGCGACCACCATCCGTTCGGTCTTCGCCGCGCTGGTGCCCGACGCCGAGGGCGCCGCCCGGGTCCGCCCCGGCAGCCAGGCCCCGACCTGGTCCGGCCAGCTCGGTCGGGTGCACCTCACCGGCACCTGGGCCTACGGCGACGTGTACGGCGACCAGACCTCCTACCTGGCCACCTTCGCGTACGACGACGACGCCGGCGGCCCCGAACACGCCCTGGTGGCCCTGGTGGACCACAACATCGGCATCACCAAGGACGTCTTCGTGGGCGGGCCGGCCGAGCGGATCCTGGAGCAGGTGCGGCAGATGTGCGCCAGCGACGAGCTGACCTGGTTCCGTGAGGAGGACCCGGCCCGGATGCGCGGTGAGGTGGCGCGCCACCTCATGGTCACCGACGACCTCGGCGAGCTGCCCGGCGAGGGTTCGCTGGCCACCGACCGGGCGCTGGTCGGCGCCCGGCTGGCGCTGCTGCCCGCCGCGGTGGCGCCGGCCCCCCGGGAGCCCGAGCCGCTCTCCACCGCCGACCGGACCGACCTGGTCCGGCGCTTCCTGGCCTCTCCGGAGGCCGCCCGGGCCGGGCTCGACACCATCGACGATCCCGAGCTGGCCTCGCTGCACTTCTGCCTCAGCCTGCTGCTGGACCACGCGGCGACGTTTCCGGACGCCGACCCACTCCGGTGGAGCCCGGCCGTCTCCGGCCTGTTCCTGCTCGACTGGGTGCACCGCCGGGCCGTGCTGGACATGGACGACGCGGCAATGCTGCCGAGCGTGCTGCGGGCCTGGGCCCGGTACGCCGGCCGCCAGCGCGGCCTGCCCGAGGCGGCGGTGGAGCAGACCGATACGGCCATCGAGGAGATGGTGCCGGAGTTCGCCCGCCTCTACAGCACCGGCGAGCGGCGCAGCCCGGCGACGGCCGCGGTGGCCCAGCTGATCGCGGACGGGGTGGACCCGGACGACCCGGCCGCCCTGGACGCGTGGATCGAGGCCAACCGGCACCGCCTCGCCGACGACTGACCCCCCTGCCCCCGAGACCGATGCGCGCCGCGCCCACCACCCGGCCGACCGGACAAGTGCCTGCGAGCGTTATGACTGAGAGGCATATTTTGCCTCTCAGTCATAACGCTCGTCATGGTTGGCGCCACCGGACCGTCCCCGGAAACGGCACGACCAGCGGGCCCTTCGAGCGAACGGCGGGCGGCGGGCTGAGCGGCTCACCGGCTGACTTCTGGCACAGAACACGGCGAAGACCCGACCGCAGGTCCGCCGGTTGTCAGGCGGGCGGGAGGGTGGGGCCCGCCGAGGGCGTCGGGGCGCCCGGGGAGGGCGCGCCGGCCGACCTGGACAGGGTGGGCGCGCCGGCCGACCTGGACGGGCCGCCCGGGGTGGCCGATTCCGTGGCGGTGGGCTCGGTGGCGGGGTCCGAGATCGTGCTGGTCGGCGACGCCGTGGGGGACGGCGGGTCGGCCGGTGTCGCCGTGGGCGACGGCGGGTCGGTCGGTGTCGCGGTAGGCGACGGCGGGTCGGTGGGCGAGGCGGTCGGCGACGGGGACGGTGGGCGGGCCGGTGTTGGGCTGGGCGGGGAGGCCGGTGGTGGGGTGGTCCGGCCGGGCCGCGGCGCGGGCGGCGGCGGGACCGGCCGGCGGAGCGGCGCGTCGTCCGTCGCGGCCCGGGTCGGCCGGTCGGGCCTCCGTAGCGGGACACCGGGCGACCAGCCGTCGGTCGCCGACGGGGTGGCGGCCGGCGAGGGGGCTGGCGGGACCGCGGGTTGGGTGGTCATCGGCAGTGGGATCACCACCGGCCCGACCGACGGTGTCGGAATGAACGGGGTGCTGGTGTCCGGCAGGGCCGTGCTGCCGACGGTGGCGGAGCCGGCGCTGATCGCCGCGAGGATCGGCATCGAGGCGGTGCCGGCCAGCAGTGCGACGGTGAACAGGTAGCCCCGGGACGGGGTGGCGGTGCCGGAGGCGCGGTGCGCACCCACCACCCGGCGATAGCCACCGGTGGTCGAACGGTGCCGCCCGAGCAGCGGCGTACCGGGACCGTCGGCTGGCTCGGACACCGGGCCTCCCTCGTCGTCGACCGTGGACAGTCCGGGCGGCGGACCGGGCCCGGAGATACGGCAAACCACCCGATCGTGGCGATCCCGCAGCAATCAGCCTGGCTCAGTCACGCTCTGTTGGCCAGCCCTCTACAGCGTGTCGCCACGCGCATCTGCCCGAACGGTGACGAACGACCACCAGATCGTCGGCGGACGCGCCACGCCCCGACGATGACAAATGCCGCGAAGCGATCGGGTGCCGTCGAGCGGGGCGGGCGTACTGTGGGCGCGCTCACCACCTCTGCGAATATGGAGCCTGACGGCAACGCAGCCGCGGCCTCCGCGCACCCTCGCGGCAGGCGCGGCTGAGTGCCGGCGCTCCCCGAACCGGGTTCGGCACCGAATCCGGCTCACGCCGCGCGGCAACCCCCACCGGGGCTAGGCGTGGCCGCCAGGAACCGGTCCGGCACCAGCCGGACAGGCGCAGGATTTGCGCGGCCGGGTGACCCCCCGGTGCCGACGCAGAACGACAGGGAGAGACGGATGGCAAAGGGCGACCCCGGGGTCACGACCCGCGGCAGGCGGGCGGCACCCCGTTCCAGGAAGGCCGCGGCCGACCCGGATCTGGTCCAGCTGCTCACCCCGGAGGGTGAGCGCATCGAGAGCTTCACCGGCCGTGACGGCACCGAGTACCGCGTCGACTTCACCGACGACGAGTACCGCGGCCTCTACCGCGACCTGGTGCTGGTACGGAAGCTGGACGCCGAGGCCACCGCTCTGCAGCGCCAGGGCGAGCTGGGCATCTGGGCGAGCCTGCTCGGCCAGGAGGCGGCCCAGGTCGGCTCCGGGCGGGCGCTGCGGACGCAGGACATGGCGTTCCCGACCTACCGGGAGCACGGCGTCCTCTACTGCCGGGGCATCGACCCGATCATGCCGCTCGGCCTGTTCCGCGGCGTCGACCAGGGCGGCTGGGACCCGAACGAGTTCAAGTTCAACATGTACACGATCGTCATCGGCGCACAGACGCTGCACGCGACCGGGTACGCCATGGGCGTGACCATGGACGGCAAGACCGGCACCGACGACGGCGAGGCGGTGATCGCCTACTTCGGTGACGGCGCCAGCAGCCAGGGTGACGTCAACGAGGCGTTCGTCTGGGCCGGCGTGTTCAACGCGCCGATGGTCTTCTTCTGCCAGAACAACCAGTACGCGATCTCCGAGCCGCTGGAGCGGCAGACCCGGATCCCGCTCTACCAGCGGGCGGCCGGCTTCGGCTTCCCCGGCGTACGGGTCGACGGCAACGACGTGCTGGCCACGTACGCGGTGACCCGCACCGCGCTGGACAACGCCCGGCACGGGCAGGGCCCGAGCCTGATCGAGGCGTACACCTACCGGATGGGCGCCCACACCACCTCGGACGACCCGACCCGCTACCGGATCGCCAGCGAGGTCGAGGCGTGGCAGGCCAAGGACCCGATCGCCCGGGTGAAGGCCTTCCTGACCAAGCAGCAGCTCGCCGACGACGACTTCTTCGCCGAGGTCGACGAGCAGGCCCGCCGCGAGTCGGTGCACCTGCGCGAGCGGGTGCTCGCCATGCCGAACCCGGAACCGAGCACGCTCTTCGACCACGTCTATCCCCACGGATCCCCGCTGCTGGACGAGCAGCGCGCAGAGTTCAGCCGGTACCTGGAGTCGTTCGAGGGGAGCGCCCACTGATGGCCACGGAGACGCTCACCCTCGGCAAGGCCCTGAACACCGGTCTGCGTCGCGCCTTGGAGAACGACCCGAAGGTCGTCATCATGGGCGAGGACGTCGGCAAGCTCGGCGGTGTCTTCCGCATCACCGACGGGCTCCAGAAGGACTTCGGCGACCAGCGGGTGATCGACACCCCACTCGCCGAGTCCGGCATCATCGGCACCGCGGTCGGCCTGGCCATCCGCGGCTACCGGCCGGTCTGCGAGATCCAGTTCGACGGCTTCGTCTACCCGGCGTACGACCAGATCGTGTCGCAGGTGGCGAAGATGCACTACCGCTCGCGCGGCAAGCTCCGGATCCCGATGGTGATCCGGATCCCGTTCGGCGGCGGCATCGGCGCGGTCGAGCACCACTCCGAGTCGCCCGAGGCGTACTTCTCGCACACCGCCGGTCTGAAGGTGGTCTCCTGCGCCAACCCGCAGGACGCGTACGTGATGATCCAGCAGGCGATCGCGTCGGACGACCCGATCGTCTTCCTGGAGCCGAAGCGGCGCTACTGGGAGAAGGGGCCGGTCGACCTGGACGCGCCGCTGGCCGACGCGTACCCGCTGCACGCCTCCCGGGTCGCCCGCGAGGGCACCGACGTGACCCTGCTGGCGTACGGGCCGATGGTGCGGACCTGCCTGGACGCGGCGACCGCCGCCGCCGAGGACGGCCGGAGCCTCGAGGTCATCGACCTGCGCACGCTCTCCCCGCTGGACATGGGCGTGGTGTACGAGTCGGTGCGGCGCACCGGCCGGGCCGTGGTGGTGCACGAGGCGCCCTCCAACGTGGGTCTGGGCGCGGAACTCGCGGCCCGGATCACCGAGGAGTGCTTCTACTCGCTGGAGTCGCCCGTACTGCGGGTGACCGGCTTCGACACTCCCTACCCGGCCGCCCGGGTGGAGGAGGAGTACCTGCCCGACCTCGACCGGGTGCTCGACGCCGTCGACCGCTCCTTCGGTTGGTGAGAGACATGTCCCGGATCAAGACGTTCAACCTGCCCGACCTGGGCGAGGGCCTCACCGAGGGTGAGATCCTCAGCTGGCTCGTCAAGGTCGGCGACGTCATCGAGCTGAACCAGCCGATCGTCGAGGTGGAGACGGCCAAGGCGGCCGTCGAGATCCCGGCGAAGTGGGCCGGCCGGGTGCAGACGATTCACCACCCGGAGGGCACGACGGTCGAGGTCGGCGCGCCGATCATCGCGATCGACACCGACCCCGACGCCGGTCCGCTGGACGCCCCGGACGCGCCGTCGACCACCGGCCAGCCCGCCGGTGACCTGCCCACCCCGTCCGCGGCCGCGCTGGCGGCGGTCGAGCTGGCGCCGGCCGAGGGCATGGTCGAGCCGGGTCTGATCGGCGGTCCCGCCCCGGGCGGGCGGACTGCGGTGCTGGTCGGCTACGGCCCGCGTACCACCGCCGCGAAGCGCCGGCCGCGCAAGGGCGACGTCCCGGCGCAGGCCGTCGCGGCGCCGGCCGCCACCCCGGCGGCTCCGGCTCCGGCTCCGGCTCCGGCTCCGGCTGTCAACGGCCAGGGCGGTGCGGCGGCGGGCGGTCTGGTGCTGGCCAAGCCGCCGGTGCGCAAGCTCGCCAAGGACCTCGGCGTCGACCTGGGCACGCTGACCGGGTCGGGTCCGCTCGGTTCGATCACCCGCGAGGACGTCCAGCGGGCGGCGGCCGGGGCGGCGGTCGAGCCGGCGCCGGTGACGGCGGCGACCCCGACGGCGGCCAGCTTCGGCGCCGACCGCGAGCAGCGCATTCCGGTCAAGGGGGTACGCAAGCTCACCGCCGAGAACATGTCGCGCTCGGCGTTCACCGCCCCACATGTGACGGAGTTCCTGACCGTCGACATGACCCGGGCGATGAAGGCGCTGGAGCGGCTGCGCGACCGGCGGGAGTGGCGCGACGTCCGGGTTTCGCCGCTGCTGCTGGTCGCGAAGGCGGTGCTGCTCGCGGTGAAGCGGCATCCGATGGTCAACTCGACCTGGGCCGGCGACGAGATCGTCGTCAAGGAGTACGTCAACCTGGGGATCGCGGCGGCCACCGAGCGGGGCCTGATCGTGCCGAACATCAAGGACGCCGGGCGGCTCACGCTGCGCGAACTGGCGGACGCGATGACCGACCTGGTGCAGACGGCGAAGTCCGGCCGCACCTCGCCGGCGGACATGTCCGGCGGCACCCTGACCATCACCAACGTCGGGGTGTTCGGGGTGGACACCGGCACGCCGATCCTGCCCCCGGGCGAGTCGGCGATCCTGGCCTTCGGCGCGGTCCGCGAGATGCCCTGGGTGCACAAGGGCAAGGTCCGGCCACGTCAGGTCACCACGCTGGGCCTCTCCTTCGACCATCGGATCATCGACGGTGAGCTGGGGTCGAAGTTCCTCCGCGACATCGGTGACTTCCTCGCCGACCCGGAGGCGGCGCTGCTCGCCTGGACCTGACGGTCCACCCGCACCAGCCACGGCCGGTGTGCCAGGGGTTAACGCCCGGCACACCGGCCGTGTCGTTGAGGCGACAGAAACGTCGGTGATCAGCCCCCACCGCCTTTGATTATTCGGCGGGTGTCTCAGCTCACCTAATAATCGATGGCGCTCGGTGGCCGGATGCGGTTCAATAGACACATCAGGGGCCGACAACCGAATAGCCAGCAGGAGAGCCACCATGAGCATGATCGAGCGGATCCGTAGCCGCCGGGACGCCAGCCGCCGCGCCCGTGCCATCGAG
Source organism: Micromonospora sp. WMMD812 (assembly GCF_027497215.1). Classification (NCBI taxonomy): domain Bacteria; kingdom Bacillati; phylum Actinomycetota; class Actinomycetes; order Micromonosporales; family Micromonosporaceae; genus Micromonospora; species Micromonospora sp. WMMD812. Next base: position 4,542,968 of record NZ_CP114904.1, read on the forward strand.
CACGCGCTGCGCTCGGCCAACTCGCCCGCGGTGCGCGAGGAGATCCTCGCCATCGCCCAGCGTCACGTCAGCTGACGCACCACGACGTTCCTCACCTCCTCCAGATCGATGACCCGCCCGGGGCCCTCCGGGCGGGTCATCGGCGTTTCACGGCGGTTGGCACCGGGATTCCACCTAGCCGCAGCGCCCGGTACGGTGGGCTTCGGTCGTCGCCCCCCGGCCCGGAGGGGTCGAGCCCATAGAAGCGGTTCGACATCGTCCGGCGACGGGGAGTGACGGCCGGTGCTCCTCGGAAGCCGCCGGTGGCCACCGGATACGGTGCGGGGAGCGCGGCACGGCCGGTACGCCGGCGACGCCGGCAGCCATGCCGAGGAGACCGATCGGCACGGGCGGCCGATTGTGATGGAGGAGGCGCACCGATGACGTCCGAGGGCCCGCACCACCCCGGCCAGGAGCCGGACGAGGTGTCACCGGGCGCCGGCGGACCGGCGCCGTACGGCGACCGCCCGGCGCAGCCGGGGACCGGCTACGGCACGGCCGGCCCGGACCTGGGTTGGGCGCCACCGCCACCGGCGGGACCGACCGCTCCCGCGCCCGCCTGGGCGACACCGCACGACCAGCAGCCCTCGGCCCCGCAGTGGGGCACCGCCCAGGTGCCCCCGCCCGCGGAGGCCGGCCAGCCCGCCCCGTGGGCCGCGAGCGGGGCGGCCCAGCCTGGCTGGGGCGCGCAGCCCGACCAGGCCGGCGCGGCCTGGGCCGGCGCGGCCGAGCAGCCCGCCTGGGCGCAGGCCCAGCCCGGTGCGCGCGGTGCGGCTCAGGTGCCCCCACCGGCGGCCCCGGGGTGGCCTCAGGACGACTCCGCCCGCTCCCCGGGGTGGGCGCAGCAGGAGCCCGCGGGCAGCCCGCAGCAGAACGACCCGGGCCAGGCCGCCGGTTGGGGCGGTACGGCGCAGCCCGCCCCGGTGAACGGCGGCTGGGCCGACGGTCCTCGCCCGGACGAGCAGGCGCAGGCCGGCGGCTGGGCCAACGGCGCGGCCGGGCACGACGGCCCCGGTCACTCGGGCGGCTGGGCTGCCGGCGGGCAGCAGGACGACCAGCCGGCCTGGGCGCAGGCCGAGCAGGGCACGCCCGCCTGGGCGCAGGCCGAGCCGGCCGTGCGCGGTGCCGCACAGGTACCGACGCCCGACGACTCCGCCCGCTCCGGCGGCTGGGGCCAGCAGCAGGACCCGGCGGGCTCCGGCGGCTGGCCGGCCGGTGCCGGCGCGCAGCACGACTCGGCGTCCTCGGGTGGCTGGCCGGCGGGTGCCGGCGCGCAGCCGGACGACGCCGCCCCGGGGACGGCCTGGGGTGCCGGCGGTCCGGGCGACCGGCCGCGGCAGCCCGACTGGGTGATCGCGCAGGACGACCCGCAGGGGGACAACAGGCCTGGTGGCTGGGGCACGGCCGGCCACGGCTCGGCCCAGGAGGACGCGGCCCCGGCCAATGGCTGGGCGGGCGAGCCGAACGGCACGCCGGCCCGGGCCAGCGCGGCGGTGCCCGGCGGCGACGGCGGCCCGGCCTGGGGCGCCGGCTCGGACGGCCCGGCCCAGTGGGCCGGCACCGAGCGGCCGGCCGTGCCGGAGGTGGCGCCATGGGCGCCCGGCGAGGCGTGGGGCAACTCCGGCGCCGACTCCGCCTCCTCCCCAGCCGGCTGGTCGGGCGAGCGGGCCGAGGAGCCACCGGCCTACCAGCCCGGCCCGGCGCCGGGCATCTCGCCGGTCAACGCGGTGCCGCTGCCCCCGCAGGAGCAGCGGGTGCCGGGCGCCAGCCTGGCCGCCGCCCCGCCGGCCGACTACGCCCCGCCGGCCGAATACCCGGCCCCGGGTCCCTATGCCGCCGCCGGACAGCCGGCGACCGGTGAGCGCCCCGACTGGCCGGGCGCCGACACCCCCGGGCAGGCGTACGAGCCCGAGCAGTCCGGTTGGGGCCAGGCGGCGGCGCGGAACGAGGAGCCGTCCCCGCCAGCCGGGCCGGTAGTGCCCGCGCCGCGCACCTCTCCCGAGTCCGGCGTGGCCGCCCGCGCCTCCGTGTCGCCCCCCGACGGGGGTGCCGGTGCGGTCGGCCGGGCGGCCGCGAGCGCCTCGGTGCCGCTGGCCAGCCGGGTGATGCCGCCGACCGACCAGCCGCTGCAGCCGACCGGCACGTCCGCCCCGCAGCCCCGGGTGTACGGCCGACCGGCCCGACCCGAGGCGGACGAACCCGCCGAGCCCGAGCCGTACGGCGCCGACCGCCGGTCCGACCCCGGCTCGGAGAACCGTTTCGAGGACCACGACCGGATGGCCCCGCCGAACGGCTTCGCCGAAGCCGGCCCGGTGCACTCGGGCCCACCCGCGCCGCCGGCGTTCCCCCCGGGCATGCCCTCGTTCGCCGACGCGCCGAACAACACCCGCCCCGCGAACGGGGTGCGCCCGCACCCCGCCGAGCGTCCGGCCGACCCCTTCGGGCCACCCGACCCCTTCGGGCCGGCCGACCCCTTCGGGCCGCCCGCGTCCCCGCCCGGTGACGCCGGCATGGCCGGCATGCCCGGCTACGGATCGCCCCCGATGGCCGAGCCGGCGCCCGGCGGCGGCTTCCCGCCGGCCTTCCCACCGCCTCCGCAGCACCAGCCGGGCCCGTCCTGGACGCCGGGCGCACCGGAGTCCGGCCAGGACCGGTTCGACGCGTTCAAGCCGGACGAGGAGCCGAAGGTCGAGGCGCCGACGCCGAAGGTCCGCAACGGCCGGGTGCTGGCGGCGGTGCTGGTCGCCGCGGTGCTGATCCTGGCCGTGCCGCTGGGCCTGCTCATGCTGCTCGGCAAGGTCGGTGGCGGGGACGCGGCGCCGTCGTTCGACCCCGCGGTGGGGACGTGCGTGAAGAAGTCCGGCGAGGGCGCCGCGCCGGCCGACTGCGGCGAGGCGGACGCGTTCACCGTGGTTTCCAAGGTGGACAACAAGGACAAGTGCGCCGACCCGGCCCAGCCGCACGTGGTGCTGCCGGGCAACGGCACCAACCGGGTGCTCTGCCTGAAGCCGGCCGCCGCCCAGTAACCCTGGTGGCGACCGGCCGATGACCCTGGTGCCGGCCGATCGGTGACCCGGCCGGCACCCGGCACCGCCGACGGGGGCCACGCGCACGCATGGCCCCCGTCGGCGTGTCCGGGTGTGATCGAGCCCGCTCGGGGTACCGGGCCGGCCGGGCGCGCCGGGTCGGGCAGACTGGGCACACGAGCGCACGAGTACGGGCCCCCGAGCTGCGCGGCCGGGGCTGTCGAGGCCCTCGGCGAGCGCCGCAACGCCGAGCGGACGGCGGTCGTCGGCGTCGGCGACCTCGCCCGCCCGGTCGGCCCGCCGGAGGTGTACCGGCTCCGCGACGGTCGCTACCGCACCGCGTCGGCCGCGCTTGTGCTCGGCGAGGCCGTCTCCCGTCAGCCGTTGCCTGCACCACGTCGAGCCGGATGGTCGCCGTTTGTGCGGCAGGATGGGCCTATGAGTGCACGCGTGCGAGCGCCGGAGCTACGAGGCCGGCAGTGGCTGAACACTGGCGGTAAGACCCTCACTCTCGCCGACCTCCGAGGTCGTATAACCGTCCTCGACTTCTGGACCTTCTGCTGCATCAACTGCCTGCACGTGCTCGACGAACTGCGCCCGCTCGAGGAGAAGTACGGCGACGTGCTCGTCGTGATCGGTGTCCACTCGCCGAAGTTCGAGCACGAGAAGGACCCGGACGCGCTGGCGGCGGCGGTCGAGCGGTACGGCGTGCACCACCCGGTGCTCGACGACCCCGAGCTGGACATGTGGCAGCAGTACGCGGCCCGGGCCTGGCCGACCCTGTCGGTGATCGACCCCGAGGGGTACGTGGTGGCCACCATGGCCGGCGAGGGTCACGCCGAGGGACTGGCCCGGCTGATCGACGAGCTGATCGCGACCCACGAGGCGAAGGGCACCCTGCACCGGGGCGACGGCCCGTACGTCCCGCCCGCCGAGCCGGAGACCACGCTGCGCTTCCCCGGCAAGGCCGTCGCGCTGGAGTCGGGCAGCCTGCTCGTCTCCGACTCGGCCCGGCACTCACTCGCCGAGCTGGCGCCGGACGGCGAGACGCTGGTCCGCCGGATCGGCTCGGGTGAGCGGGGGCGGGCCGACGGGCCGGCCGCCGCGGCGACCTTCTCCGAGCCGCAGGGGCTCTGCCTGCTCCCGGCGCAGGTCGCCGAGGTCGCCGGGTACGACCTGGTGGTCGCGGACACCGTCAACCACCTCCTGCGTGGCGTACGGCTGGCCACCGGCGAGGTGGTGACCGTGGCCGGTAGCGGGCGGCAGTGGCGCTCGACGGTCGACGACCACGCGCATGACGCCCTCGCGGTCGACCTCTCCTCGCCCTGGGATCTGGCCTGGTACGACGACAAGCTGGTCATCGCCATGGCCGGCATCCACCAGCTCTGGTGGTTCGACCCGATCAAGCGGACCGCCGGCATGTACGCCGGCACCACGGTCGAGGCGCTGCGCGACGGTCCGCTGGCCGAGGCGTGGATGGCCCAACCGTCCGGCCTCTCCGTCTCCGCCGACGGCGCCCGGCTCTGGATCGCCGACAGCGAGACCAGCGCGATCCGGTACGTCGAGAACGGGGTGATGGGCACCGCGGTCGGGCAGGGGCTCTTCGACTTCGGTCACGTGGACGGGCCGGCCGAGGCGGCACTGCTCCAGCACCCGCTGGGGGTGTGCGCGTTGCCCGACGGTTCGGTGCTGGTCGCCGACACGTACAACGGCGCGGTCCGGCGCTTCGACCCGGAGACGGACCA